>NZ_JAANNX010000143.1:0-3511 GCF_013363615.1 Streptomyces sp. CAI-85
ACGGCAAGGTCCTCATCGTCCTGTCCGAGGGCCGCCTGCTGAACCTGGGCAACGCCACCGGCCACCCGTCCTTCGTGATGTCCAACTCCTTCGCGGACCAGACCCTGGCCCAGATCGAGCTGTTCACCAAGCCCGACGAGTACCCGACCGGCGTCTACACCCTGCCCAAGCACCTGGACGAGAAGGTCGCCCGCCTCCACCTCGACGCCCTCGGCGTCAAGCTGACGACCCTCAGCCCGGAGCAGGCCGCCTACATCGGCGTCGAGGTCGAAGGCCCCTACAAGTCGGACCACTACCGCTACTGAGCCGCGACCGGCTACTGACCACCGGCTCTCCGCCCCTGAGCGCACAGCCGCAGTAGCAGCACCCGGCGTCACCGCAGAGACAGGCCCCCGCACCCCCGTGCCGGGGGCCTGTCCCTTCGGCCGCTTCGGCCGCCGACCGGACCACCGCGGCGCCCGACCAGCCCGTCACACTCCAGGACCCCCATGCCCCGCGGCCGCTATTCGCTCCACGATCCGCACGATCACACCCCCCTCTCCCACGAGCACTTCCACTGCGCCCCCGGCCCCTCCGGCTGGCGCTACGTCTCCCAGCTCACCACCCCCACCGGCGATCACACCGGCTCCGTCGACCTCACCCTCGACGAACTCGGCCGCCCCCTCCGCCTCGAACTCCACGCGAGCGCCTGGCAGGTCCGCGGCGCCGCCCTGGACGGCGTCACCTGGGTCCGCACCGACCCCACCGGCACCCACGCCACCGAAGGCAACGTCCCCGCCCACGCCTTCAGCGGCACATCCCCCGCCTTCCTCATCGCCACCACCCGGCTCCTGCGCCTCACCCCCTCCGCCCCGGCGACCCGGGTACGCCTCGTCACCTTCACCGATCCGGTCCTCGCCCCCCGCACCGAGGACCAGTCCTGGGCCCTGCTGAAAAGAGAAGCACACGCCACTGACAACGGCCCCCTGACCGTGGACGAATACCAGGTCACAGCCCTCGACACCGGCCAACAGCACACGGTCCACATCACCGGCGACGTCGTCCTCGCGGCCCCCGGCATCGAACTCGAAGACCTCGACACACCCCCGTCGACCTTCCCTGAACGAACCTGACCGGGCTCGGGCCTACGCCGGAGGCGCGAACCCCGTACCGGCCGCCCGCTCCTCGCCCTCATCCGACCGGACCTCGTGCGCAGGTGCCGCGGCAGGCGCTGGTCCGGAAGAAGCGGGCGGGCCGTAGGCAGGCACAGGAGCAGTGGGCATGGGAGCAGCAGGCATCGGCGACTGCGGGGCCGACGCCCCGCCCGGCGCACCGGCGAACACCCGCCGCGCCTCCCGGACCTGCCGCTCCTGCAACACCGCCGCCAGATAGGGAGCAGCCGGCACCCCCGGAGGCACCGGAGTCCCCGTACGCTCCGCCAGATCACCGGCCAGCCGCTCCGCCATCGCCCGGCCGATCTGCGGATCGAGCTGGTTCATCCGCGCCAGGTACTGCCGGATCGCCAGCCACAGCCCGTCCGGCACCGCCGACAGATCCAGCCCCTGGAACCGCCCCGCCAACCAGGGCGGAGGCGGCGGCACGAACCCCGACCGGCCCCCCGGCACCCGCTCACGCACCACCAGCGTCCCCGCGAAGACATCGCCGAGCCGCCGCCCCCGCGCCGACACCAGCGAGGCGATACAGGCCACCACCCCGAGCGTCAGCAGAATCTCCACCACACCGAGAGCACCCCGCACCAGCGCGTGCCGGAACCGGATCGGCCCGCCGTCGTCCCGCACCACCCGCAGTCCGCACGCCATCTTCCCCAGCGACCGCCCATGGCTCAGCGTCTCCACCGCGATCGGCCCGCCCACCAGCACCAGCAGGAACGTCGCGATCGACACCGCCATCTGCGCCGCCTCGTCCAACGACGCCGTCGCCGCCAGCAGCGCGAGACTCACGACCATGTAGGCCGCCAGCGCCACCGCCAGGTCCAGCAACGTGGCCATCCCCCGGCTGGGCAGCCTGGCAGGCCGCAGCTCCAACGCCACCGCCTCGCCCGTCACCAGCTCACTCACGCCCGTCGTCCCTTCCCTGGCCCACCCCGAGAACCGCCAGTCTGCCAAGCTGAGCGCACTTCGCGCCCCAGTAGGACAAGCTGACACCATCACCGGCCGCCGACGACCAGCCGAGGAGCAGGCACACCGATGGACCTCGACGTCTTCGTCTCCGCCCACCGAGCCGAATGGGACCGCCTCGACGACCTCCTACGGCGACGGCGCAGCCTGACCGGCGCGGAGACTGACGAACTGGTCACCCTCTACCAGCGCACGGCCACCCATCTCTCCCTGATCCAGTCCAGCGCCCCCGACCCGCAGCTCACCGGCCGGCTCAGCCAGCTCGTGGCACGCGCGCGTAGTGCCGTGACAGGGACCCGCCGCGCCTCCTGGCGCGACGTGACCCGCTTCCTCACCCAGGGCTTCCCCGCCGCGGTCTACCGATCGCGCCACTGGTGGGTCCCCACCGCACTCGTCTCCACCGCCGTCGCCGCCCTCCTGGGCTGGTGGATCGGCACCCACCCGGAAGTACAGGCGTCCATAGCGGCCCCCGACGAACTCCGTGAGCTGACCCGGCCCGGCGGCCAGTACGAGACGTACTACTCCAGCCACCCGGCCGCGTCCTTCGCCGCCCAGGTCTGGACGAACAACGCACAGGCCGCCGCGATGTGTCTCGTCTTCGGCGTCTTCCTCGGCCTTCCGGTCCTGTGGATCCTGTTCCAGAACATGCTCAACCTCGGTGTCGGCTTCGGCCTCATGTCCTCGGCCGGCCGCCTCGACACCTTCCTCGGCCTGGTCCTCCCGCACGGCCTGCTCGAACTCACCGCGGTGTTCGTCGCCGCCGGTACCGGACTACGCCTCGGCTGGACCGTCATCGACCCCGGCCCCCGCTCACGGCGCACCGCGCTCGCCGAAGAAGGCCGGGCAGCGGTCGGCATGGCCATCGGCCTGGCCCTGGTCCTCTTCGTCTCCGGCGCCATCGAAGGCTTCGTCACCCCCTCCGGCCTGCCCACCTGGGCCCGCATCACCATCGGCGTCGCAGCCGAGCTGCTGTTCCTCGCGTACGTGTACGTCGTCGGCGGCCGGGCAGCCCGGGCCGGAGACACGGGCGACCTCGAAGCCGCCGAGCGCAGCGCGACCGTGCCGACGGCCGCCTGATGTGCGGATGCCGCCGTTGAGCTGCTAGTCTCCTCTTCGCCCCGCAAAAACCGTTGACACGGAGTGCGTGGGGAGGTAGATTCGAACAGTTGCCTGGAACTGGGATTGACCGGTCGGCAACCGTGAGAAACTATCGGCATCTCGGAACTTCAATTCCGCAGAGCCCCCGATCACATCGGAAAGCGAAACGCCGGTCAGACCGGCTCGAAACTTCTGATAAAGTCGGAACCGCCGGAAAGGAAACCGCGAAACAAAAGCGGAAACCTGGAAGGCACCGAGGAAATCGGATCGGGAAAAGGTCTGATAGAGTCGGAAAC
>NZ_JAANNX010000144.1:0-3476 GCF_013363615.1 Streptomyces sp. CAI-85
ACCACCGCCAGCACCGGATGCCCGTTGCGCCGCGCGTCCGACAACCGCTCCAGCAGCAGCATGCCCACACCCTCGCCCCACCCCGTACCGTCCGCGTCGTCGGAGAACGACCGGCAGCGGCCGTCCGGCGACAGCCCCCGCTGCCGACTGAACTCCACGAAGGTCGTCGGGGTCGACATCACCGTCACGCCACCCGCCAGGGCCAGCGTGCACTCGCCCGCACGCAGTGCCTGCGCCGCCAGGTGGAAAGCAACCAGCGAGGACGAGCACGCGGTGTCCACCGTGACCGCCGGGCCCTCAAGGCCGAAGGTGTAGGAGATACGCCCGGAGGCGACACTGCCCGCGCTGCCGTTGCCCAGGTAGCCCTCGAAGCCCTCCGGTGCCCCGCCCAGCCGCGAACCATAGTCGTTGTACATCACACCCGCGAAGACACCCGTCCGGCTGCCGCGCACCGACGCCGGATCGATACCCGCCCGCTCGAACACCTCCCAGGACGTCTCCAGCAGCAGCCGCTGCTGCGGATCCATCGCCAGCGCCTCACGCGGCGAAATCCCGAAGAACCCCGGATCGAAGTCCGCCGCGTCGTGCAGGAAGCCGCCCTCACGGACGTACGACGTGCCCGTCCGATCCGGATCCGGGTCGTACAGACCCTCCAGGTCCCAGCCACGGTCGGTCGGGAATCCGTCGATGCCGTCACGGCCCGTGGCCACCATGCGCCACAGGTCCTCAGGGGAACGCACTCCGCCCGGATACCTACAGCTCATGCCTACGACGACGATGGGGTCTTGGTCGAGCGGAGACCGCACCGGGAGTGATGCGCCGGTGGATTCGCCCGTGGTGCCGAAGAGTTCGCCGTACAGGTGTCGTGCGAGGGCATCGGGGGTGGGGTGGTCGAAGACGAGGGTGGCAGGCAGCCGTAGACCGGTCGCCGCGTTGAGGCGGTTCCGCAGGTCGACGGCCGTCAGCGAGTCGAAGCCCAGCTCCTTGAACGCCCGGCTCTCCTCAACCGACGCCGCCGAGCCATGCCCCAGCACCGCGGCCACCTGCCCGCGCACCAGCCCGGACAGCTCCCGCATCCGTGCCTCCGGCGACAGCCCGGCCCACCGGTCGACCAGACCCGCGCCGGCGGCCTCGCTCACCCGAGCCCGGCGCACCCGGCCACCGGCCAGCCCGCGCACCACCGCCGGTACACCGGCGCCCATGGCCCGGAGCACGACCAAATCGAACCGAACCGGCAACACCAACGCCAGCCCCGTCGCCACCGCGGCATCGAACAGCGCGAGCCCGTCCGAGGACGACAAGCCCATCAGACCCGACCGGGCGAGCCGGGCTGTCTCGGCCGCGCCCAGCGCACCGGTCATCCCACTGCGCTGCTCCCACACGCCCCACGCCATGGACACGCCCGGCAGGCCGTCGGCCCGCCGCACCGCCGCCAACGCGTCCACGAAGGCGTTGGCCGCCGCGTAGTTGCCCTGTCCCGCGCTGCCCAGCACACCGGACGCCGACGAGAACAGCACGAACGCCGACAGATCGAGGTCACGGGTCAGCTCGTGCAAGTTCCAGGCGCCGTCGACCTTCGGCCGCAGCACCGCCGCCAGCCGATGCGGGGTCAGAGACGACACCGTGCCGTCGTCCAGCACACCGGCCGTGTGCACCACACCCGTCAGCGGGTGCTCGGCCGGGACCCCCGCCAGCACCCGGGCCAGCGCCCCGCGATCGGCGACATCACACGCCACCACCGACGCCTCGGCACCCAACTCACCCAACTCAGCGACCAGTTCGGCGGCCCCAGCGGCCTCCAGGCCACTCCGGCTGAGCAGCAGCAGACGCCGCACCCCATAAACCGTCACCAGATGACGCGCCACCAAACCACCCAGCGTGCCCGTGGCTCCCGTGACCAGGACCGTGCCCTCACCCCAGACCGGCCCCTCAGACGCCGTCACCGGCACGACCGACTGGACACGCGGCACGTAGACGACACCGTCGCGGACCGCGAGCTGGGGTTCGTCCCCGGCGAGCACGGCGTCCAACGCCTCGTCCGGCCACAACCCGCCGTCGTCGTCCAGGAGGACGAACCGGCCGGGGTTCTCCGTCTGGGCCGACCGCAGCAGGCCCCAGACCGGGGCGGCCGCCAAGTCCTCGACGCTCTCCTCCGGGCCGGCCGCCACCGCACCCCGCGTGACCAGCACCAGCCGCGACGACGCGAACCGCTCCTCTGCCAGCCACCCCTGCACCAGCTCCAAGGCCCGGTACGCGGCCTGGTGCGCCGCCCGGACCGTGTCCCCGTCCGGCGCCGCCACCACGAACGGGACGAGCACCGCATCCGGCAGTATCCCGCCGCTGTCGACGGCGGAGACCAGGTCCGCCAGGTCTGCGTGTACGGTCGACCGGGCCGGGAGACCGGTCACGGCATCCGGTCGGCCTACGACCGCCCACACGCCCTGCGTGTTGTGGGTCGCGGCAGTGTGCGGCAGCGGCGTCCACTCAACGCGGAAGAGAGTGTCACGCGTCCCGGGCGCGCCCGCGAGCTGCTCGGGGGCAAAGGGACGCAGGACGAGCGAGTCGACCGTGGCGACGGGCTGTCCGGTGCCGTCGGCGACGGTCACCGACAGCGCGTCCGCACCCACCGGCGCCAACCGCACCCGCAGCACCGACGCACCCGACGCGTACAGCGACACACCACGCCACTCGAACGGCAACCGCGCCCGGCCGTCGGAGAAGAACCCACCCAGCCGCACACCGTGCAACGCCGCATCCAGCAACGCCGGATGCAGACCAAAACGAGCCGCATCCTCCCGCTGCCCCTCGGCCAGCTCCACCTCGGCGAACACCTCGTCACCGAGCCGCCAGGCCGCACGCACCCCCTGGAACACCGGCCCATAGCCGTACCCGTCGGCCACGAACCCCTCGTACAGACCCTCGACATCCACCCCCACGGCCCCGGCAGGAGGCCACACCACCAGCTCCGCCGCACCCGCCGACGCCGACGCCGGCGAACCACCCACCGCCAGCACACCCGTCGCATGACACATCCAGGGACTCTCCGCCGGTGCGTCCTCCCGCCGGGAATACACGGTGAACGCCCGACCGCCCTCCGCGCCGGACTCGGCAACCGTGATCCGCAGCTGCACGCCACCCTGTTCGGGCAGTGTCAGCGGGGCCTGGAGGGTCAGCTCCTCGACCGTCTCGCAGCCGACCTCGTCACCGGCCCGGACGGCCAGCTCCACGAAGGCGGTCCCCGGCAGCAGCACCACACCGTCGACCGCGTGGTCCGCCAGCCACGGATGCGTCCGCAGCGACAGCCGACCCGTCAGGACCACACCGTCCGCGTCGGGCAGGTCCATGACCGCGCCCAGCATCGGGTGCTCCGCCGCCACGAGCCCGAGCCCGGGCAGCGCACCGGTCGTCGCGACAGCGGTCCCCAGCCAGTAGTGGCGGTGCTGGAAGGCGTAGGTGGGCAGGTCGACGTGGTGGGC
>NZ_JAANNX010000060.1:0-31831 GCF_013363615.1 Streptomyces sp. CAI-85
CCACGCCGCCGTCCTTGCGGATGTCGGCCGGGACCCGCTCCAGGGCCATGACGGCGACGGCGCCCGCGTCCTCGGCGATCTTCGCCTGCTCAGGCGTCACGACGTCCATGATCACGCCGCCCTTGAGCTGCTCGGCCATGCCGCGCTTCACACGGGCGGTGCCGATCTCGGGGGCCTGGTTCTCGATGCTGGACACGGGTTGACCTCGCTGAAGTGAAGGTGAGTTTCTGCAAAAACCGAGGAAACGCCAGCGAAGCAGTCCACTGCAAGGGCCAATGCAAAGCCGGTGGATCCTTTTGGCTCCGGTGCCCCGGTTTCAGGCCGCGCGCTCGACGAGGGCCGGCGGGGGCTCGTCGTCCATCTCGAAGGCCATCGGGAACGGCGCGTGGCCGGCCAGCCGGAACCAGCGGACCTTGCGGTGCGCGCGCAGCCGCCGGGCCGCGCCGACGGCGTCGTTGTGGAACCGCCGGGCCATCGGCACGCGGCGTACCGCCTCGGTGAGTTCACCGGTCGCCGCCTCTCCCCCGGGTGCCTCGCGTACGGCGTCCACCTGGGCCGCGTCCGCGAAGACCGCCCGCAGGGCCTGGCTCAGATCGCTCTCGGCGACCTCGCGCTGCTCCTCCTCGCTCTGCCGTGCGGCGTGCGCGGCCTCGTACAGCACGATCGAGGCGGCCGGATCGAGCACCCCGGAGGTGGCCAGTTCCTGCGCCACGGACGCCCGGCGCAGCAGTTGCGCGTCCAGCGCGGCACGCGTGGCGTCGATCCGGGCGTGCAGCCGATCCAGCCGCCCCGCCGTCCAGCTCAGATACAGCCCGATCGCGACAAGCACGACAAGGGCCCAGATGAGGGTTCCGGTCACGGACGGCAAGGCTACCGGTGCCCGACCGCTCCGCTCGGGGCCGGACCGGGTCGGGTCAGATGGGGTCGGATCCGGCAGGGGCTCATGTCCGCCAGGACGGTGCCGGGTCGGGCAGTGCGGTGGAGTCCCGCTCGGGCCGGGGGCCGCAGGGGCAGCGTGACCTCCCGGCCGAGCCGCACAGGTCCGACGGGCTGGGCTGTGCGGGCCGACCGGCCCAGCCGAAGAAGCACGCCCGGGCGAAGGAGTGGGCCACGCAGGCCGGGCAGGCACGCCTCAGCGGTGCGGAGCGGCTCGACCGAGCAGAGCCGACCGGACCTGGACAGAACCGCCGCATTCACGCGCAACGGGCAGCACCGGGGCGCCGGTCCTCAGGCGGACGGCCGCCAGGTCGCCGCACCCGCGCGGAACAGGCCGGAGCGTCCTTGCGCTCAAGCGGCCGGGCCGCGCCGGACCACCACGCCCCGGCCGGCACCCGACCACCGCACCCACATCCAGCCGAGCCGGGCAAACTCCCGCGCAGCAGCCACCACGCGCCCCCTGTCGCCTCAGTCCCGTGCCAGCCCCAGCCGTGACCGGAGCGACCCCCGGTCGTCGTCCGTCGCCGCGACCGCCGCCGCTCCCGCCGTGACCGTTTCGTAGACCGACAGGATGTCCGCGCCGACCGTCGACCAGTCGAAGCGGCGGACGTGGGCGCTGCCCCGCGCGCGGAGTTCCTCGCGGCGGTCCGGGTCGGCGAGGAGGCGGATCGCCGCCTCGGCGAGGGCGTCCGCGTCCTCGTTGGCGAAGAGTTCGCCCGCGGCGCCCTGGTCGAGGACCTGGGCGAAGGCGTCGAGGTCGGAGGCGAGCACCGGAGCCCCGGCCGACATGGCCTCCACGAGGATGATGCCGAAGCTCTCGCCGCCGGTGTTGGGGGCGACGTACAGGTCGACGCTGCGCAGGAAGCGGGCCTTGTCCTCGTCGCTGACCATGCCGAGGAACTCCACGCGCGAGCGCAGTTCCTTCGGCAGCCCGGCAACCGCCTCCTCGGCGTCACCGCGCCCGGCGACCAGCAGCCGGGCCTCCGGCCGCTCGGCGAAGATCCTCGGCAGGGCCTTCATCAGCACCGGCAGGCCCTTGCGGGGCTCGTCGATCCGGCCGACGAACCCGAGCGTCTCGCCCTGCCACTCGGCCTTGGGCTCGGCCTTCGCGAAGAAGTCGACGTCGACGCCGTTGGGGATGACGACCGCGTCCCCGCCGAGATGCTCGACCAGGGTGCGGCGGGCGTACTCGCTCACGGCGATCCGCGCGCTGATCTTCTCCAGGGCGGCCTGGAGGATCGAGTACGCGGCGATCATCGCGCGCGAACGCGGGTTGGAGGTGTGGAAGGTGGCCACGATCGGCCCCTGCGCCGCCCAGCAGGTCAGAAGGCCCAGCGAGGGCGACGTCGGCTCGTGGATGTGCACGACGTCGAAGGAGCCGTCGTGCAGCCAGCGTCGCACGCGCGCGGCGCTGAGGAAGCCGAAGTTCAGCCGGGCCACCGAGCCGTTGTACGGCACCGGGACCGCACGCCCGGCCGAGACGACGTACGGCGGCAGCGGGGTGTCGTCGTCCGCCGGGGCGAGCACGGACACCTCGTGGCCGAGCCGGATGAAGTACTCGGCGAGGTCACGGATGTGGAACTGGACGCCGCCCGGCACGTCCCAGGAGTACGGACAGACGATGCCGATCCTCACGCGGGCCCCTTGGTGGGATCGAGGTCCGAGACCCACAACCGCTGAAGCATGTGCCAGTCCTCCGGATGGTCGGCGATGCCCGAGGCGAAGGCGTCCGCCAGCGCCTGTGTCATCACAGACGTCTTCTCGGCCCGGGTACCTGAGCCGGGTACCTCGATCGGGGGATGGACGCGGCCCCGCATGACGGGCGAGTCGTCGTACCAGAGGGTGACCGGCAGCAGCAGCGCGCCGGTCTGCTGGGCCAGCAGGGCGGGCCCAGCGGGCATGGTCGCCGTGTCGCCGAAGAACGTCACCTCGACGCCCGAGGCGGACAGATCGCGCTCGGCGACCAGACAGACCAGCCCGCCGTCACGCAGCCGCCGCGCCAGGGTGCCGAAGGCGGAGCCGCCGTTGTGCGGTAGCACCTCCATGCCGAGGCCCTCGCGGTAGGCGACGAAACGGTCGTACAGCGTCTCCGGCTTGAGGCGTTCGGCGACCGTGGTGAACGGCGTCTTCAGTTCGGTGGTGACCCAGGCGCCGGCCAGGTCCCAGTTCGCCATGTGGGGCAGCGCGAGGATGACACCCCGGTCGGAGGCGATGCCGTCGGTCAGGTGGTGGACGTCCGCGGGCTCGAAGCCGGTCCTGATCCGCTCCTCGCTCCACGCGGGCAGCCGGAAGGACTCCATCCAGTAGCGCAGGTACGACCGCATGCCCGCGCGGGACAGCTCGGCCAGCCGCTCGGCGCTCGCGCCCGGCACCACGCGCGCGTAGTTGCTCTCCAGCCGCCGCACGCCCTTGCCGCGCTTCTTCCACGCGAGGTCCGCGATCGACCGGCCGAGGCGGACGGCGACCGGCTCGGGCAGCTTCTTGACGGCACCCCAGCCGAGTCCGTACAGCGCGTCGGTCAGCCGCTCCTGGGCGCTCACTTGGCCGCCTCGCTCCCCCGGGACGCGTTCTCGGAGGTCCGGGCGGCCCCGTTGCTCCCGGCGCCCGGCTGCGCCTCCCCCGAGGTCTCCTCCGCCGCTTCCGCGGCTTCCGCCTCGGCCTCGGCCGACTCGCGCCGCACCGTGACGACCCGCTGGACCAGCGTGACCAGGCTGCCCACGGCCACGATCCACAGCGCGACCGGCAGCAGATACTGGATGCCCGGCACACCGAACGCGTGCAGCCCCGCGAGGCCCGCCGCGACCAGCGAGATCACCAGGCGCTCCGCGCGCTCCACCAGACCGTTGACGGCGACCGGCAGCCCGATCGACTCGCCGCGCGCCTTGGTGTACGACACCACCTGACCGCTGGCCAGACAGAAGATCGAGACGGCGCACAGCGCGATGTCGTCACCGCCGCCCGCGTACCAGAGCGCGAACCCGGCGAAGATCGCCCCGTCGGCGACCCGGTCGAGCGTGGAGTCCAGGAACGCGCCCCACCGGCTGGAGCGGCCGAGCTGGCGGGCCATGTTGCCGTCGACCAGGTCGGAGAACACGAACAGCGTGATCACGATCGTGCCCCAGAAGAACTCCCCTTGGGGGAAGAAGACCAGCGCTCCCGCGACCACACCGGCGGTGCCGATCAGGGTGACCGTGTCGGGGCTGACCCCCCGCCTGATCAGAAACGAGGCGAACGGCGTGAGAACACGCGTGAAGAACGCACGCGCGTACTTGTTCAGCATGGCCTTCCCGAGGGTCGGTGGGCCGCGCGGCCCCACTGGCCACCGGCTGGCCCATCGTAGCCACGCGCGCGTGTGTGCGACGGGCGGGCACCCGCCCCAGGTGTCACGGCCACGCGGCATCCGGGTCACGGCACGGTCGCGGCCCCGGCCCGCCGGAGCCACGCACACCGCCCCGCCGAGCCGCACGCACCTCACCGCAAGCCCTCCCCCGCACCGCCCCCACCAGCGCCGCCACGCACCGCGCCGTCCGCCGTATGGACGGGCGGTGACGGGAGTGGAAAGCTCGAAGGACCGCGGGCGTCGCCGGAGCCGCCATCGCACGCGGGGCCGCCGTGCCCGCGCCCCCAGTGACCTCACCGTGCACGGGAGGCAAGGAAATGGGCGACAAGGCGCACACACACCCCGGAGCCGCCGGCAGGGCTACAGCGGCCGACCATCCCACGTCCGTACGGAATGTGGTGCTGGTCGGCCACTCCGGATCGGGCAAGACGACCTTGGTGGAGGCTCTCGCGCTGACCGCGGGAGCCGTGAACCGGGCGGGCCGCGTGGAGGACGGCGGCACGGTCTCGGACTACGACGACATCGAACACCGGCAGCAGCGCTCGGTACAGCTCTCCCTGGTGCCCGTCGAATGGGACGGCATCAAGGTCAACCTTCTGGACACCCCCGGATACGCCGACTTCGTCGGAGAACTCAGGGCCGGTCTGCGAGCGGCGGACGCGGCCCTTTTCGTCGTCTCGGCCTCGGACGGCGTGGACGGCTCCACCCGCATGGTCTGGGAGGAGTGCGCGGCGGTCGGCATGCCCCGCGCCATCGTCGTCACACACCTGGAGTCCGCGCGCGCGGACTTCGAGGAGATGACCCGGATCTGCGCCGAGGAGTTCGGCGGCGACGACCCGGACGCCGTCCTCCCCCTGTATCTGCCGCTGCACGGACCGCAGGCCCCCGACGGGCACGCGCCCGTGACCGGGCTGACCGGGCTGCTGTCGCGCAAGCTGTTCGACTACTCCTCCGGCAGCCGCGAGGAGTCCGAGCCGGGCGAGGACCAGGTGCCGGCCCTGGAGGAGGCGCGCAACCGGCTGATCGAGGGGATCATCGCCGAGAGCGAGGACGAGACCCTCATGGACCGCTATCTCGGCGGTGAGCAGGTCGACGTCAAGACACTCATCGACGACCTGGAGCGGGCCGTCGAACGCGGCGCGTTCTTCCCCGTCCTCGCCGCCGCCCCCGCCGCCGACGGCGCCCGCCAGGGCATCGGCACGGTCGAGCTGCTGGAACTCGTCACCCGGGGCTTCCCCACCCCCCTGGCCCGCGAGGCACCCCAGGTCACCACGATCGACGGCGAGCCGCGCGAGCTGAAACGGTGCGATCCCGACGGACCGCTGGTCGCCGAGGTCGTGAAGACCTCCTCCGACCCCTACGTGGGCCGTGTCTCCCTCGTCCGGGTCTTCTCCGGGACCCTGCGCGCCGACGACACCGTCCATGTCTCCGGACACGGCCTGGCCGACCGGGGCCACGAGGACCACGACGTGGACGAACGCGTCGGCGCCCTCTCCGCCCCCTTCGGCAAACAGCAGCGGGCCCTCAGCCACTGCATCGCGGGAGACCTCGCGTGCGTGGCGAAACTCGGCCGCGCCGAGACCGGCGACACGCTCTCCGCCAAGGACGACCCCCTCCTCATGGAGCCCTGGCAGATGCCCGACCCGCTGCTGCCGCTCGCCATCGAGGCCCACAGCAAGGCCGACGAGGACAAGCTCTCGCAGGGACTGTCCCGGCTGGTCGCCGAGGACCCGACCATGCGCCTGGAGCAGAACCCGCACACCCACCAGGTCGTCCTGTGGTGCCTCGGCGAGGCCCACGCGGACGTCGCCCTGGAACGGCTGCGCTCCCGCTACGGCGTCCAGGTCGACGTCGTCCCCCACAAGGTGTCCCTGCGCGAGACCTTCGCGGACAAGTCGGCCGGACGCGGCCGGCACGTCAAACAGTCCGGCGGACACGGCCAGTTCGCGATCTGCGAGATCGAGGTCGAACCCCTGCCCGGCGGCTCGGGCATCGAGTTCGTGGACAAGGTCGTCGGCGGCGCCGTGCCGCGCCAGTTCATCCCCTCCGTCGAGAAGGGCGTCCGCGCACAGGCGGCGAAGGGACTGGTGGGCGGCCATCCGCTGGTCGACGTGCGGGTCACCCTGCTCGACGGCAAGGCCCACTCGGTGGACTCCTCCGACGCCGCCTTCCAGACGGCCGGCGCGCTCGCGCTGCGCGAGGCGGCCGGCGACGCCCGGATCCACCTCCTGGAACCCGTGGCCGAGGTGAGCGTGCTGGTCGGCGACGACTACGTGGGCGCCGTCATGAGCGATCTGTCCGGCCGGCGCGGCCGCGTCCTCGGCACCGAACAGACACCCGGCGGGCGCACGCTGGTACGCGCCGAGGTGCCCGAGATCGAGATCGGCCGCTACGCGGTCGACCTGCGGTCGCTCTCCCACGGCACCGCCCGCTTCCAGCGGGCCTACGCCCGCCATGAACCGATGCCCCCGCAGGTCGCGGAGAAGATACGCCAACAGGCCCAGGCCGGCTGACGGTTGGGGTGAAAACACACGCAAGTGACCTGTGAGGAAGGTGCTCCTCCGAATCGGCGGACGGCTCCGGCCGTCCGCCGACGGCCGCGCCCGGCGGAAGATACGCTGATGACCTGATCAACAGGTGTGCGCGGTACGGAAGTCGGGAAGGCCGCAGAAGCGGGACGGCGGCGAGTGGGGGCGGGAATGACCGTAGGGGACTTCTTCGGGCCACAGGTGCCCCGGACGGGCGGCGAGGGGCAGGCCCCGACGTACGCCCTGGCCTCGGCGGCCTACCGGGACACCCCGATGGAGGAGATCAAGAAGGCCGACAACGAATGGCACCAGTCGACGGTCAAGGACGGCCGCCCCTGGGCCAAGATCTTCCGGCCCAACTTCGGCGAGGCGTACTCCCAGGCGGTCATCGACCGCATGCTGGGCGTCGGCCGCAGCCCCCTCATCCAGTCCTTCGGCAGCGAACCGCAGGTCGTCGTCGAACACTGCCTCGCCGCCAACCGCATCCGCCGCGAACGCGACAAGAAGCTCACCGGCCTGATGCTGCTGTGCGGCGTGCTCTTCCTGCCCGGACTCGTGGTCTGGCTGCTCGTCTTCCAACTGCGCGCCACCATGGGCAGGACGGACAACAAGCGGATCTCCGGCCTCGGCACCGGCCTCCTCGTCGCCGTGGGCGCCCTCGCCGTGCTCTTCCTGGTCAAGATGCCCTTCACCGGCCCCGTCGGCTGGTACGCGCGCGGCTGCGTCGTCGCCCCCGTCGCCGGCTGGTTCCTCGCCAAACGCGTCTGCGAAGGCACCGCACAGGACCTGCGCGAACGCTGGGGCGGCCTGCTCTCCGGCGGCAGCATCGGCGCCAAGGTCCCCGAGGCCGTGCCCACCAGCCCCGACCAGGCCGCCGCCGAACAGCTCCGCCAGTCCCTGGCCCGGCTCAGCGCCGAACAGCAGTCCAACTCCGTCTTCTACGCGGGCCCCAAGGGCATACTCGGCATGGGCACCCGCTGGGGCTCCTGGCACCTCGCCGAGGAACTCGTCCCCGTCGACGAGGTCAAGGGCATCCATGAATTCCGGAGCTGGACCGTCGTCCGCGCCATCCACGACGAACTGAGCGTCCTGCACCGCCAGCGCCTCAAGACCGGCGGCTTCCCCGCCCCGACCGTACGGCACTGGATCGTCACCCACGTCGGCGAGAACGCCAAGGCCGTCGCCCGCCCCGAGGGCACCGACGTCGAGGCGTACCAGGTCAAGCCCCGGGCCGTGGAGGACATCTGCAACAACCAGCAGTTCGACGGCGGCGACCGCCACTACCTCGGCGTCCAGTGGCCCCACCTGTGGAACGGCGACCTCATCCTCACCCTCATGATCACCGTCACGGTCCTCAAGGAGACCCTGCGCATCGAGGTCACCGGCCACGCCCTCGGCCCCGTCAACGGCCTGTTCAGCGGCAAGCCCGAGGCCCCCACCAAGGAGGTCGCCAAGACCGTCCGCTTCTGGGAGACCCGGACGGTCAAGCTCCCCCTCGTCACCCCCGACGAGGTCGTACGCCTCGCCGCCCGCGCCACCATCAGTTGGTACCCGCCGCTCCTCAAGTGGCTCGGCGGCTCCATCGGACTGCCCGAACCCTTCGGCCTGCGGCACGCCTGGGCCGACCAGCCCTGGCGCCACCGCTTCATGGCCGACGACGCCCTGCGCGCCGCCACCCCGGTCCTGCGCGCCGTCCACCGCGCCGCGCTCCGCGTGCTCAAGGAGCACGACGTCGACACCGACAAGTTCAGCACCCGCGCGTCCGCGCTCAGCGGGGCGGTCCAGGACGTCTCACCGAAGAAGGCCGACACGTACGACGCCTAGACCGCCCGGCACCGTCCTCAGGAACCGGCGTCCCAGGCGTCCGCCAGCATCTTGCGCGTGTCCGCCAGCAACTGCGGCAGCACACGCGTGTGCCCCACCACCGGCATGAAGTTCGTGTCCCCGCCCCAGCGGGGCACGATGTGCTGGTGCAGATGCGCGGCGATCCCCGCACCCGCCACCCCGCCCTGATTCATCCCGATGTTGAACCCCTGCGCCCCCGACGCGGCCCGCAGCGCCGTCATCGCCTGCTTCGTCAGCTCCGCCAGCTCGGCCGTCTCCGGACCGGTCAGATCCGTGTAGTCCGCCACATGCCGGTACGGCACCGTCATCAGATGACCACCGTTGTACGGGTACAGGTTCAGCACCGCGTACACATGCTCCCCACGCCGGACGATCAGACCGTCCTCGTCCGATTTCGCCGGGATCGAGCAGAACGGACAGCCGTCGCCGGCCCCCGGACCGGTCGGCTTGTTCTCGCCCTGGATGTACGCCATCCGGTGGGGCGTCCACAGGCGCTGGAACGCGTCCTGCGTCCCCACTCCGATCTGCTGTTCCGGCTCACTCGTCATGCAAGGCAGCATATTGCTTCGCCCGTTCGCGGCGTGTCGCCGGGGCCACGCCCGACACCCACCGGGCGAAGCTGGCCCGATGGACGTCAACGCACGCACCACCCGCTGGGAGGACCACGTCGAGCTGCCGCTCGCCGCCGCCTCGACGCTCTACCTCGCCGCGTACGCCGTCCACGTCCTCGCCCCCGGCATGCCCGAGATCTGGCACGACATCTGCCTCGGCACCCTCTACGGCGCCTGGGCCGCGTTCGCCGTCGACTACGCCGTGCGCTGGCGCTTCAGCGGACGCGGACCCAGCTTCGTACGCTCCCACTGGCTCGACACCCTCGTGCTCCTCCTGCCCCTGCTGCGCCCCCTCCGGATCGTCAAGGCGTACGAGGCCATGGAACGCCGCCACGGACGGCCCCTGCTCCCCCTGTACGCGCGCGTGGTCACCTACGCCGGCATGGCGACCGCGCTGCTCGGCTTCTCCGGCGCCCTCGCCGTCTACCAGCAGGAGCGCTACGCCCCCGGGGCCAGCATCCGCACCTTCGGCGACTCCCTGTGGTGGACCTGCGCCACGCTCGCGACCGTCGGCTACGGCGATGTCGTACCGGTGACGACGAAGGGCCGCGTGATCGCGGTCGGCATGATGGCGTGCGGCCTGGCATTGCTGGGCGCGGTCACCGGCTCCTTCTCCTCCTGGCTCCTCCAGATCTTCTCCCGCGAGGGCGACGAAAGGCCCCCGGGGAGATGAACTCCCCGGGGGCCCCGTCGTACAGCCGGATCAGGCCGCCGGATCAGACCTGCGCCCGCTCCTCGACGACCTTGGCGATCTTGGCGATGGCCTCGTCGAACGGGATGCCGTTCTCCTGCGAACCGTCGCGGTAGCGGAAGGACACCGAGCCGCCCGCCATGTCCTCGTCGCCCGCGATGACCATGAAGGGCACCTTCTGCTTCTGGGCGTTCCTGATCTTTTTCTGCATCCGGTCCGAGGACGAGTCGACCTCGACCCGCAGCCCCTGCTTCTTCGCGGCGGCGGCGAACTTCTCCAGGTACTCCACGTGCCCGTCGCCGATCGGGATGCCGAGCGCCTGCACCGGCGCCAGCCACGCCGGGAACGCGCCCGCGTAGTGCTCAAGCAGCACCGCGAAGAACCGCTCGATGGAGCCGAACAGCGCGCGGTGGATCATGACCGGGCGCTGCTTGGAGCCGTCCGGGCCGGTGTACTCCAGGTCGAAGCGCTCGGGCAGGTTGAAGTCGAGCTGGATGGTCGACATCTGCCAGGTACGGCCGATCGCGTCCTTGGCCTGCACGGAGATCTTCGGGCCGTAGAACGCGGCGCCGCCCGGGTCGGGCACGAGCGGCAGACCCTGCTTCTCGGCGACCTGGCGAAGCGTCTCGGTCGCCTCTTCCCACGCCTCGTCGGAGCCCACGAACTTCTCCGGGTCCTTCGTGGACAGCTCCAGGTAGAAGTCCTCCAGGCCGTAGTCCCGCAGCAGACCGAGGACGAAGGTGAGCGTCTTGTCCAGTTCCTCGGACATCTGCTCGCGGGTGCAGTAGATGTGCGCGTCGTCCTGGGTGAAGCCGCGCGCACGGGTCAGACCGTGCACCACGCCCGACTTCTCGTACCGGTACACGGTCCCGAACTCGAAGAGGCGCAGCGGCAGTTCACGGTACGAGCGGCCGCGCGCGTCGAAGATCAGGTTGTGCATCGGGCAGTTCATGGGCTTGAGGTAGTAGTCCACGCCCTCGTCGAGCTGCATGGGCGGGTACATGCCGTCGGCGTACCAGTCCAGGTGCCCGGACGTCTCGAAGAGCTTCCCCTTCGTCGCGTGCGGGGTGTAGACGAACTCATAGCCTTCCTCCTCGTGCCTGCGGCGCGAGTAGTCCTCCATGACCCGGCGGATGATCCCGCCCTTGGGGTGGAAGACGGCGAGGCCGGAGCCGATCTGCTCCGGGATGGAGAAGAGGTCCAGCTCGGAGCCCAGCTTGCGGTGGTCGCGCTTCTCGGCCTCGGCGAGGAAGTCGAGGTACGCCTTCAGCTCGTCCTTGGACGGCCAGGCGGTCCCGTAGATGCGCTGGAGCATCGGATTTTTCTCGCTGCCGCGCCAGTAGGCGGCCGCGTTGCGCATCAGCTTGAACGCCGGGATCAGACGGGTGGACGGCAGGTGGGGGCCGCGGCAGAGGTCCTTCCAGCACAGCTCGCCGGTCTTGGCGTCGAGGTTGTCGTAGATCGTCAGCTCGCCGGCGCCGACCTCGACGTCCGCGCCGTCGTCGTGGGAGGCGGAGCCCTTGAGGCCGATCAGTTCCAGCTTGTACGGCTCGTCGGCCAGCTCGGCGCGGGCCTCCTCGTCCGTGACGACGCGGCGGGCGAACTTCTGGCCGCGCTTCTGGATCTCCTGCATCTTCTTCTCGATGGCCTTGAGGTCATCGGGGTGGAAGGGCTTCTCGACGTCGAAGTCGTAGTAGAAGCCGTCCTTGACCGGCGGGCCGATGCCCAGCTTGGCCTCGGGGAACAGCTCCTGCACGGCCTGGGCGAGGACGTGCGCGGTGGAGTGGCGCAGGATGTTGAGGCCGTCCTCGGAGGTGATCTCGACGCCCTCGACCTCCTCGCCGTCGGAGAGCACGTACGACAGGTCGCGCAGCTCGCCGCCCACGCGCGCGGCGACGATGGAGCGCTCGCCGGCGAAGAGGTCGGCGGCCGTAGTGCCCGTCGTCACCGTGCGCTCTTCCCGCTCGGAATCGCGTTGGATGATCACACGGACGTCTGACACCGGTCTCTCCTGACTGCTGGTGGGTGCGGCGCCGTACTGTGAGCGCGCGCATTAGGGGATCGTACCGACCCGCACCCGTGGACCGCGAAATCAATAGCGGCGACCGGTGGGCTTCGCTCAGTCCGGGCGGTCGTCTCCGCCGCAGGTCTCCTCGAAGAAGGCGGTGATCTCGGCGGTCTCCTGGAGGGACTTCATGAGCCGGTCCCGCTCGGCCTCGTCGACCTGCACGGGGGCGACCTCTCCGGCCTCGCCGAGTCTGCGGAAGCCGCCCCGGCTCTCCAGGCGTCCGCGGACGGTCACGGGCAGTCCGACGAGGTGGGCCTGTCCGGCGATGCGGTAGTCCTCCTCGGCGAGGGCGACGCGGACGTACGGGATGTCGGCGCCGGTGAGGACCCTCAGCCGGACGCTGCCCTCGCCGCGTGGTCCGGTTCGGCGCAGGCGGACCACGGCGCCGGTGATGCGGACCGGTACGGAGGGTTCGGCGCGGAGGTAGCGGGCGCCGGCCTCGCGCAGTGCGGTGAGGTCGCCGGGTGAGAACTCCAGGGGTCCGGCGTTCGCCGCGCAGTCGGCGGGGACGCCGGTGGCGGGGGCCCAGGCGACGGCGATCCGGGTGCCTTCGGTGCCGCGGACGAGGGCGACGAGCGCCTCGGTCAGTTCGCGGCTGGCGCCGGCGGCGACGGCGCCGTCGAAGGCGTCGGTGCGGCCGGTGGCGCGCTGGTAGTCGATGGCCTCGCGGACGGCGTGCAGGGCCTGGTGGAGGCGTACGGCGAGGGGGCGGCCGGGGTCGGCGGGGACGAAGGCGGTGAGGCCGCGGCCGTCGGTGGCGGGTCCGACGAGGACGTGGCCGAGGAGGGCGGTGGCGGCGCGGCGGTGGCGGGCGCCGTGGTAGCCGGCCCGGGCGCGGGTGGCGAGGGCGCCGGCGAGGAGCATCTGGCGGGCGGCGGTGCGGAGTTGTTCGTCGGCGGTCCAGGGCGCGGTTCCGGCGGGGCCGTCGGGGACGTCGCGCCACCAGCGGATCTCGTCGCTGGGTACGGCGAGTCCGACGAGGACCTCGCGTGCGGAGGGTGCGGCGCTGCGGGCGAGGGCGTGGAGGGCTTCGCCGAGGAGGTCGTCGCTGTCGGGGAAGGCGCGGCTCTCGGGGACGAGGAGGCTGGTGCCGGTGGCGGCGGGGCCCGGTGGGGTCCAGCGGCCGTAGCGTCCGGTGGCGCCGCCGCGGCGTTGCCAGCCGTGGCGGCGCAGGAGGGCGGCGAGGACGGCGGGGTCGACGGTGCCGGGCTCGGGGGGGCGGTTCCAGTGGGTCTCGGGGTGGGGTCGTACGGGGCGTACGGTGCCGTCGAGGGGGCGGTGGGTCATGGTCTGCCTCCCGTCCCGACCCGCGTCATGATCTCGCAGAGGGCCCGGTCGTCGAAGACGCGTGAGGTGGGGATCCGCACGGTGGTGCGGGTGCGTCCGGTGACGGGGTGGCCGGCCAGGTTGATCCAGTAGCAGCAGTGCCGCAGGTCGAGGCGGTCGTGTCCGGCGCGCAGCCACTGGTCCTGGGAGCGGGGGACGATCATCACGACGAGGATCTTGTGCACGGAGACCGGGGTGCGGGCGAGTTTGCGCAGGTGGTCGTTGTCGAGCGTGAAGGAGAAGAACCGGCCCGGGGGGTCGGGCGGGATCTGGTAGGTCGCCTTGAGCTGGACCTTGATGGTGACCTCGTCGTCCACGGTGTGGCCGGGGGCGCTGTGGCTGACGTGCCAGTCGATGCCGTTGTCCGGGAAGGGCTGGGACAGTGAGCAGCCGGCGGCGGCCGCGACGGCGTGGAGGTAGCCGACCTGAAGGGTTTCCATGCAGGCGGTGGTGGCGAGTGTGCCGCGATGGGGGCCCGTGGTCCGGGGCAGCAGCCCGCCCCGCTCGGGCTGCGCTATCGCCATGACGAACAGCCTTCCCAGCCAAGTGAGTTGCCCGGATCCGGGCCGAGTGGTGTGCGGGTGTGTCCCGCCGCGGGCCGCTGAACTGCAAAGACCCGTACTCCTGTTGTGTCCTTCCGGCGTACGGCGCAAACAGCCCGGGTATCACCAAACGGGCGGAAGACGGTGCGTCAGCCGCCGTGGGTGAACGAGGGGTTGTGTGGGTATGGCGTACTGGTACGAGGGCCCGTTGGCCGGCTTCGACACGGAGACGACGGGTGTCGATGTGGAGTCCGACCGGATCGTGTCGGCCGCGCTGGTCGTGCAGGACGCTCCGGGTGTCCGTCCGAGGGTGACGCGTTGGCTGGTGAATCCCGGGGTGCCGGTGCCGGCCGCGGCGTCGGCGGTGCACGGGCTGAGCGAGGAGCATCTTCAGCGCAACGGCCGCTGGCCGGCGCCGGTGATGTTCGAGATAGCGGAGCTGCTGGCGGAACAGGCGGCGGCGGGGCGGCCGTTGGTCGTGATGAACGCGCCGTTCGATCTGACGTTGCTGGACCGGGAGTTGCGCCGGCATCGTGCTTCGTCGCTGGGGCACTGGCTGGAGCCGGCGCCGTTGCGGGTGCTGGATCCGCGGGTGCTGGACCGGCATCTGGACCGGTATCGCAAGGGCCGTCGTACGTTGACGGATCTGTGCGCGCACTACGAGGTGACGTTGGCGGACGCGCATGACGCGGCGGCGGACGCGCTGGCGGCGCTGGAGGTGGTGCGGGCGGTGGGCCGGCGGTTCGCGGCCCGTCTTGAGCGCTTGTCCCCGGCGGATCTGCACGCTCTCCAGGCGACGTGGCACGCGGCGCAGGCGCGGGGGCTCCAGGCGTGGTTCGCGCGCAGTGGCAGTCCGGAGACGGTGGACACGTCGTGGCCGCTGCGTCCTGAGCTGCCGGCGGCGGCCTGAGGGCGTGTTCGGGCCCGGAATGCGGAAGAACCGGCCCGCGGTGTGCGGACCGGTTCTGTCCCGGTGGGCGATACTGGGTTCGAACCAGTGACCTCTTCGGTGTGAACGAAGCGCTCTCCCACTGAGCTAATCGCCCGGGAACGCACTGAACCATACAGGGCTCCGCACGCTTGGTTCAAACCGTTCGCAGGTAGGCGGTCAGTCCGCGGTGTCCGGCACGCATCATCAGGCGGTGGTTGGCGCGGAACAGGGGCCGTCCGGGGACGGCGAACCGTCTGAGCAACGGCTTGTTGACGTCGACGACCTGTTCGTAGCGGGCGAGGGTGCCGGTGCCGTCGGGGGTGAGGGTCCAGCGGGCCCAGCCGTCGAGGTCGCCGGACATGCGGATCTCCAGCACTCCGGCGTGTGGATCGCGGCGTACCTCGCGGGCGGTGAAGGTCATGTCGTAGGGCAGGAGGGAGCGGATGCGGACGACGCCGGCCGTGCCGTCGCCGGTGGGGGTGACCTCGCGGATCTGGGGCCACCAGCGGGGGTAGTCCTCGGCGCGTTCGAGGGCGCGGTAGACGGTGGCGGGCGGGGCGGGCAGCCACCAGCGGGCGAGGAAGCGGTAGTGGTTGCGGTCCATGGGCCGAGTGTGCCCGTACGGGGGTGGGGCGGGCGGCATTTGAGTACGTCCCTGAGTACCCGTACCCATGGCGGGGGCCGTGACGGCGGCCACACTCCAGGTATGACGCATATTCCGCCTCCTGCCGAGGAACTGCGGCTCCTCGACACCGAGCTGCGCCGACTGGACGCCCGGCGGGCCCAGTTGCTGGCCCGTCGCGCCTGGCTGATCACGGCGCTCCAGCAGGCACGGCCGCTCGCCGCGACGGCGCCGCAGCCGGTGGCGCCGGTGGCGCCCCGGCGTGAGGCCACCGCGCCCGGTGTGCAGAACGTCCTGCTGCTGCTCGGCGGTGTTCTGCTGACCGTGGCGGCGATGGTGTTCACGCTGGTGAGCTGGGGACATCTGGGGATCGTGGGCCGTTCCGCGGTGCTGGGCGCGGTCACGCTGGCGGTGCTCGCCGCGCCGGTGGCGCTGCTGCGGCGTTCGCTGCGGTCGACCGCCGAGGCGGTCGCGGGTCTCGGGCTGGCGCTGACGGTGCTGGACGCGTACGCGCTGCACGAGGCGGCGTTCCGGGGGTCGGACGGCACGACGTACCTGGCGGTGTGCACGACGGTGCTGGCTCTGCTGTGGACGGCGTACGGTACGGCGCTCGGTGCGCTGCGGCTGCCGCGTCCGGCGGCGCTGGTGGTGGCTCAGCTCCCGGTGCCGCTGTGGGTGGCGGCGGCCGGTGGCGGGCTGTGGACGGCGGCGGCCGGGGTGCTGCTGACGGCCGGGTTCGACGTGGCGGTGGCGCTGCGCGGGTCCGCGCGGCCGGTCCGGGTGGTGGCCGTGGTGTGCGCGATCGGCTCGGGTGCCTGGGGTGTGCTGGCGGCCGGGGTGCTGGCGCTGGAGGCGTCGGGGCCGGCCGGTGCGGGGCGTGCGGCGGTGCTGTTCGCGCTGGCGGCGGCGATCGCGGTGGCGGCGGCCTGGTCCAGCCCCCGGTCCGATGCCGCGCAGGTCGTGGCGGCGGCCGGTGGTCTTCTTCTGGTCGCCGGTGCGGGTGGGGTGCTGCGGGTGACGGTCTCCGACGCCTGGTTGATGCCGACGCTGCTGGTGTGCGGGATCGCGCTGCTGGCCGTGGTGCGGGTGCCGGACGCGGTGCGCGGGGGTCTGGCCGTGGCCTCGGCCGTCGTCCAGGGCCTGGCGCTGCTGTCGGCGCTGCCGGCGGTGGCCGCGACCGTGCTGGGTCCGCTGGGGCGGATCGGTGACGTGTGGTCGGGGACTCCGGTGGACGCCCGCGACGCGGCGACGCTCGGCGGGGTCTGGCCGTCCGGCGCGGAGACCGCGCCGCTGGTGCTGGCCCTGGTCGCGGCGGTCCTGGTGGTGCGCGGGGGTGTGTGGCGGCAGTGGGCGCTGCCGCCGGCCTGGGCGGCGGTCGTCGTGCTGCCGGCCGCGCTGCAACTGCCGTACGCGGTGGGCCTGTCGGTGCAGGGTCTGGCGGTGGCGGGGCTGCTGGCTGCGGGGACCGCGACGGCTCCTGTGGCGCTGTGGCTCGCCGTGGTGACGTCGGTCGCCGTCGCCTTCGTGTCCCTGGCGACCGAGGCGGCGACGCTCACGGTCCTCGCGGTGCTGACGGCGCTGTTCGCGGCGGCGGCCCGGCAGGGCCGGCACGCGCCGGTGACGGCGGCCGTGTCGCTCGGGTACGCCACGGCCCTGGCCGGTGCGGCGGGTGCCGCGGCGGGCTGGCGGCCGGAGCACGTCGCGCTGCTGGTGCTGGTGGTCCCGGTGGCCGCGGCCCTGCTCGCGCCCCGGATCACCGATCCCGCCACGGTGTTGGCGGTGGAGATCACCGGTGCCGTCGCGGGTGCCGTCGCGATCGGTCTCGCGGTGTTCGACGCGCCGCTGCTCGCGCTGGTGCTGGCCCTGTGCGGGGTGATCGCGGCGGGCACGGCGATACGGCCGGACCGGCGTGGCGTCGGGTACGCGGCCGCCGTCCTGTTCGTGCTGGCCACCTGGGTGCGGCTGGCGGCCTGGCAGGTGGACCTCGTCGAGGCGTACACCCTGCCGGTGACGGTCCCGGCACTGGCCGTCGGTTTCCTGCGTCGGCACCGCGACCCGGCGGTCTCGTCCTGGGCGGCGTACGGTCCCGGGCTCGCCGCGACGCTGCTGCCGAGCCTGGCCGCCGTCCAGCACGACCCGGAGTGGCTGCGTCCGCTGCTGCTCGGTACGGCGGCGCTGCTGGTCACCCTGCTGGGCGCCCGGCACCGGCTCCAGGCGCCGCTGGTGCTCGGCGGTGCGGTGCTGGTCCTGGTCGCGCTGCACGAACTGGCCCCGTATCTGGTGCAGATGGCCGACGCGCTGCCCCGCTGGGTGCCTCCCGCCCTCGCCGGACTGCTGCTGCTCGGCGTCGGGGCGACCTACGAACAGCGGCTGCGTGACGTGCGGCGGGTGCGGGAGGTCCTGGGGCGGATGAACTAGGTCCTGTCGTCGGCTACGACGGCATCCGGTCGCCGAGGAGGGCCAGGTTCTCGATGGCGGCGAGTCCGTAGAGGGCAGTGTCGTTGGTGGAGATCCAGGCGGCCTCGCTGCCCGCGACCAGGGCGGCGGGGCCGCTCACGGGTTCCGTCTTCCAGGGCGCGGACTCGGTGTAGCCGTCGGAGTCGTAGAACTTCTGCCACGCCCGCCGGGCGAGCGCGTCGTCGCCGGTCTGTACGGCGGCGTAGGCGTCGAGGCGGGAGTGGCCCTGGAAGAGCAGCAGGGTGCCGAAGTTGGTGCCGTAGCGGGCCGCTTGTTCGGCCTTGGTGGCGTTGAAGTAGCGGCAGTAGTCGTAGTAGGCGTCGGCGAAGGCCGGCATGTCGACCAGGTGGATGAGTTCGGCGCACAGTTCGTTGAGGCCGAAGACGGCGGACAGGTGGGAGACGCCGACGGCGGGCGCGGTGGCGACGGCGAACCGGCCGGTGTCGAGGTCGTACAGGCCGCTGCCCTGTACGAAGCCGTTGGGCTGGGCGGCGATGGTCTCCATGGTGGACAGCACGCGGGCCCTGGCCTTCTCCCATTTGGGGCCCTTGCGCTCCCATTCGGTGAGCCAGGCGGAGACCAGGCCGCTCCAGTCGGTGCCGAAGCCGATCGACAGGGCGTGCCGGTCGGGTGTGTAGGGCTCGGTGCGGATCTTGCGCAGCGGGTCGAGGGCGAGGAAGGTCTCGTCGGAGTCGACGGTGGCGTGCATGAGGTCGCCGACGCGTTCGTCGGCGGTGAGGAAGTAGTAGTAGCGGCGGTAGGTGGTGTTGGCGATGCGCTGCTGTTTGGCGCTGTCGGCGTAGTGCTGGACGCCGTGCCGGGTGCCCAGGCCCGCCCACTGTCCGATGTGGTAGACGTCGACCTCGCCGGTGTGCCGGGTCATCGACTCGGCGAAGCGGAAGATGTCGGCGCGGCCCGAGCGCAGATAGGCGAACCAGAGCCAGAGGTCCGGGGAGAGTTCGGAGTTGTCCCAGGCGTAGCCGCCGACGTCGTAGCGCCACTGGTGCCGGACGGTGTCGTAGGTGTGCATGATGTCGCCGTGGTCCCAGAAGCCGTACCAACGGCGTTGTTCCACCTGGTCCTTGTAGTAGGTGAAGAGGAAGTCGAGGTGGTCCTCGATCTTCGCCTTGGCGGGGGTGGAGCGGTCCGGTTCGGAGTAGAGGCCGGGTCCGAAGACCTTGGCCTCGACGAGCTGGGCCGGTGGGGCGGCGAGTTGGGGCAGGACGCGTACGGCCCGGGCCTGTGCGGCGAGTTGCTCGGGGGTCGGTGTCGACTCGTTGGCCCAGAAGAGGAGTTCGGAGGTGCGGGCGATGCCGTAGGGGGTGCCGAAGCCGGGTTCGTAGTCCTCGTAGGTGATGTTGAGCCCTTCGAGCTGTTCGGGGAAGGTGTCCTGGCCCATGCCGTCGTGGTAGAAGCGCAGGTCCATGGGCTGGGCCTCGGGTGACCAGAGCCAGAGGGTGACCTCGGCGGCGTCGGTGTGGGCGTCGCGGATGTCGAGCTGGGAGGGGTGGCTCTCCCAGAAGTCCCTCAGTCCGAAGGAGAGTCCGCCGCTCGGGCCGCCGACGTAGCCGAGTCCGGAGGCGCGCCGTCCGCCGCCGGCGGCGATCCAGCCGTGGCCCTTCTTGGTGCGTTTGCGCAGGGTGAAGCCGTCGGCGGAGAGCTGGGAGAGGGTGTAGTCGCCCCATTCGGGGATGTACTGGAGCCGGGTGGTGACGCGCTGGTCCCAGGTGGCGGGGTCGGGGAGTTTCTCGCCCGCGTACTGGGCGGCCTGGACGGCGGCGCCGGGGTCGCGGCGCAGTCCGGTGACGCCCTTGACCGCCTCGCGCAGCAGGCCGGTGCCCTCGCCGCCGATGCGGATGTGGCGGTCGTAGGACGCGTCGCGCAGCGGGACGGTGAAGCGGACGCCGAGGCCGCGGACGAAGTCCCCGCTGGCCTTGCCGGGTTCCTGTGTGCCGTCGTAGGTGACGGTGTGGACCATGCGGAAGGAGTCGGCGCCGGCGTAGAAGTAGAGGCGGATCGAGAACGGCAGCCAACTGCGGTTTCCCTTGCGGTGTTTGCCGTCGATGCGGACCACCGCCCGGACGGGGCCGTCCTGTTCGACGGTCACCTCGCCGATGACGCCCTCGAAGCGTTCGGTCTTGACGGTGCCCTGGTCCTCGTCCTCGATCTCGGGCTGCCGGATGAGGACCAGCCGGCCGTTCCTGGCGATCTCGGTGGTGCCGCGGGTGACGGACTTGACGAGTGTGGCGCCGGAGGTGCCGATCCGCGCGGTGATCACCCCGGTGGAGACGACGACGGTGCCGCCGCTCCTGCCGACGGTGACCTTCCGGGCGGGTGCGGCCGGCTCGCCCGTGGTGAGGGTGAGCTTGCCCTTGCCCGAACCGACCGCGTGGGCGGTCCACTTGAGGGAGCCGTCGGGCCAGTAGGCGAGCGGCCAGGACTGTACGGGCACGGCCTTGCCGTCCGCGTCGGTGAGCGCGAAGGTCCGGCCTTCCGGGTGGAGGCCCTGCGGCCAGGGCACGCCGAGCGTGGAGCCGGGTGCGGCGCCGAGGCCGCCGTCCTCCAGCCAGTCCAGGGTCACGGGTGAGTCGTCGGCGTCGGCGGCTCTCGGCGCGGCCTGCGCGGCCTCGGCCCCCGGCGCCCAACTGAACTGGGCGGCGACACCGGCGACGGCGGCCGCCTTGAGGAGGGACCTGCGGGGGATGGGAGACATGCTCGTTCCTTCCGTACGGGACGCGGACAGAGTGGTCAGGGGCATGACAGGCAGAGAGCGCATACGTGCCGGAGCCGCCGCGGGTCAGCGGTGCCGGTGGCGTTCCTCCACGGCGACGGCCGCCGCCGCGACGGCTCCCAGCACGGGCACCGCCAGCGGCGCGACGAACAGCGCGGACAGGGCCACGACGACGAGGCCGCCCACGATCAGGAAGGAACCGGCGGGATCGAGCACGGTGCGCCGCCCGGCGTCCGCGAGCAGCGCCCGCCAGGACGCGCCGGGCGTCCAGACGGCCGCCGCCCGCAGCACGGCCACGACCAGCCCGATCAGCGCGAGGACCCCGACGGCCCCGACGAACGGCCCGCCGGGGATCCCGGCCCGTACGGCCAGGACGTCCACCCGGACTGCGGCGGCCGCCGCCCAGCCGGCGAGCCCTACGGCCCACCCGCCGCGCACGGCCGTACGGAAGTCGCGGACGAACTCCCGCAGGCCGCCGTCCTCGTGGCCGACGCGGCGGCGAAGGTGCCGGGCGCCGGCCGCGAAGGCCGCGGGCCAGGTGACGACCCCGAGCGAGGCGACGGCGATCCACACACCGGTGAGCAGGGACTCGGCGAACACGGCGAACCGCTCGCCCCCGAGGAAGGACGCCCGGCGGGTCTTCACGGGCGCTGTGGCTCGGTCCACGGGAACCGCCTCACTTCAGTCACTTCAGTCACTTGAGTCCGGAGGTCGCCATGCCGTCGATGAGGTACCGCTGGAAGGCCATGAAGAAGGCCACGACCGGCACCAGCGCCACCAGCGACATCGCGATCATGCTGCCGTAGTTCGAGATCCCCTCCTGGTCGCGGAACATCATCAGACCGAGCGACACGGTGTACTTGGAGGGGGTGTTGAGGTAGATCAACGGCCCCATGAAGTCGTTCCAGGCGTTGATGAAGGTGAAGATGGCGCTGGTGATGAGGGCGGGCCGGGTCAGCGGCAGGACGACGGACCAGTAGGTCCGCAGATGTCCGCAGCCGTCGAGCCGGGCGGCCTCGTCCAGTTCCCTCGGCAGCCCGCGCATGAACTGCACCATCAGGAAGACGAAGAACGCCTCCGTGGCGAGGAACTTGCCCGCGACCAGCGGCACCAGCGTGTCGATCAGGTCCAGGTTGCGGAAGAGCACGTACTGCGGGATGAGCAGCACGTGGTACGGCAGCAGCAGGGTGCCGATCATCAGGGTGAAGAGCAGGTTCCGCCCGGCGAACCGGATCCTGGCGAAGGCGTAGGCGGTCAGCGAGCTGGACACGACGACACCGGCCACGGCGAGCACGGCGTACATCAGGGAGTTCACGAAGAAGCTGCTGACGGGGATGCCGGAGATGCCGTCGGCGAGCCCGGAGAAATTGGCCCAGACCGGTTCGGTGGGCAGCAGGTCCAGGCTGGCGATGATGTCCTTGCTCGGTTTGAACGAGGCGCCGACGACCCAGACCACGGGGTACAGGACGACCGCGAGGACGCCCAGCGCGCCGAGGTGCCAGACGATCGAGCCGCCGCGCCGACGTCGGCGCGTGAGGGTGCTCCGCGGTGCGGGGCTGGTGGCGGTGGTCACTTGCCGGCCTCCTCGTAGTGCACCCACTTCTTCTGCGACCAGAACAGGACGGCCGTGACGAGTCCCACCGCGACCACCAGCGTCCAGGCCATCGCGGAGGCGAAGCCCATCTGGGCCTCCTTGAAGCCCTTCTGGTAGAGGTAGCAGGTGTAGACGAGCGTGGCGTCGGCGGGCCCGCACCGGGTGTCGGAGACGACGTAGGCGGAGCCGAACACCTGGAACGCGTGGATGGACTCCAGCAGCACATTGAAGAACAGCACGGGGGAAATGGTCGGCAGCGTGATGTTCCAGAACCGCCGCACGGGTCCGGCGCCGTCGACCTCGGCGGCCTCGTACAGCTCCCGCGGCACCTGTTTGAGGCCGGCCAGGAAGATGACCATCGGCGCGCCGAACTGCCAGATGCTCAGGGCCACCAGGGAGTAGAGGACGTAGTCCGGGTTGCCGATCCAGCCGCCCACGTCGACGCCGAGGATCTTCTGGCCGCGGTCCACGATCGCGTCGTCCGAGAACAGCGCCCGCCACACGAACCCGACGGAGACACTCGCGCCGATCAGCGAGGGCAGGTAGAACGCGGCCCGGTAGAGGCCCTGTCCGCGCCGCCGCTGGGCGAGCAGCAGCGCGACGCCGAGCGCGAGCAGCAGCTTGAGCGGGGTGGCCACGACGACATATGTGAGGGTGACCTCGACCGACTTCTGCCAGCGGGGGTCCTGGAACATCGTGGTGAAGTTGTCCAGCCCCACCCACTTCGGCGGGGTGAACAGGTTGTAGCTGGTGAACGCGTAGTACAGCGAGGCGATCATCGGCCCGGCCGTGAGGAGCAGGAAGCCCGCGATCCACGGCGACATGAAGAGGTATCCGGCGAGGTTCTCGCGGCGCCGCCCGCGCCGCCCGGCGGCGGGTGCGGCGGGCCGCCGCTTCCCGGCCGGGCGCGCGGGCGCTCCCTTGGCGAGCGTCATGGCGGTACGTCCCCTCAGCCCGCGAACGCGGCCTTGGCCTCGCTGAACAGCGCCTTGGCGGCGTCGGCCGGCTTGCTCTTGCCCTGGGCGACCTCACCGCCGATGCGCAGGAAGGCGGCCTCGACGACATCGGCGCCCGAGGGGTGCGGGGTGATCTTCCCGAGCGCTCCCGCGGCGGCGACCTCCTCCTCGTACGCCTTGACGCCCTTGTTGTTGTCGTCGGTGGGGGTGAAGGCGTCGTACTGCTCGGTCGTGGCGAGGATGCCGCGGTCGTAGCCCATGATCGCGCCCACCTCGGGGTCGTGGACCATGAAGTCGATGAACCGGGCGGCCTCCTCGGGGTGCTTCGTCCCGGAGAAGGCGCTGAGCATCAACGAGCCGAGGTACTGGCCGGTGTCCTTGCCGTCCCCGGTGGGGATCGGTGCGAGGCCGTAGTCCGACTCGCCCTCGCCCTCGTAGCGGATGGAGAAGTTGTCCCAGGTGAACTCGGAGGCGGCGAGTCCGGCGGAGAGGGCGGACTTGGGCTTGACCTGCTCGACCTTCTTCGGGTCGGCGACGAGCCCGGACTTCACGCGCTTGTAGCCGTCCTCCCACCACTGCGTCAGATCGTCCTCGGTGAAGCCGAGTCCGGAGTCGGTGAAGAACGCCTTGCCGTTCTGACGCAGATACAGGTCGTAGAGGTACATGATGCTGAAGTAGCCGGTGTCACCGGCGATCCTCAGCTTGTCCTGGATCGTCTGGAGGGCGGTGAAGTACTCGTCCCAGGTCCAGCCGAACTCCGGTGTCACGCCCGCCTTCTGAAAGGCTTTGAGGTCGATGACGAGCGCCATGGTGTTGGCGCCGACGGGTATGCCGATCTGCTTGCCGTCGACCTGACCGTTCGCCAGAACGCCGTTGCGGAAGTTCTCCAGGCTCAGATTCCCGGCGTCCGCCTGCCCCTTGAGATCCATGAGGACACCGCGCTTGTCGTACTTGCGCAGGAAACCCACGGCATTCTGGAAAACATCCGGCGGATTCCCGCCGGACGCCTGCGTCTGGAACTTCTCCCAGAACGCTTCGTAGTCCGTGAATTCGGGCTTGATCCTGATCTTCGGGTGCTTCATCTCGAAGAGCGCGATGGTCTTCTTGATGGCGATGGCCCGCGGCTCGCCGCCCCACCAGGCGTAACGGAGGGTGACCGTTCCGTCGCCCGAGCCGCCGTCACCACCGCATCCGGTCGTCGCGGCCAGCCCGAGCGTGGCGGCCGCGGCCCCGGCCGCCTTCAGGATCGTTCGCCTCTCCACATGCCTGCTGGTTCCCATGGTGGGGCCCTCCCCGCAGCGTCGTTGCCACTTGCGTGATCCGTGCATGAATCGTTTCAAGAAAGCGCTTGCTGGCACAAGGTACGAGGGGGTGGGGGGAGCGTCAATGATTCGGACAGGAATTTCTGGCCGGGCGGGGTGCGGGGGCCGTCGCGGCGGAGGCCGGGAGGCGGGGCGCGATGCTGCCGGGGCAAGGCCGGACACGACTACGGCCCGCCTGCTCTGTCGCAGACGGGCCGTGGTCCCGGGGTGGGCGATACTGGGTTCGAACCAGTGACCTCTTCGGTGTGAACGAAGCGCTCTCCCACTGAGCTAATCGCCCGGGCGCAGGAAGAACATTACCCCATGTCAGGGGGTGCCTGTGACCATCGCCGGACGGCCCCCGCGCCGCTGCCGCGGCTCACTGGTCCTTGATCTTCCAGGGCATCTCGAAGCCGAACTTCCACAGGTAGACGGCCATCAGCGCGCCGATGATCACCAGGCCGATCGAGGTCAGGATGATGTTGCGGCGCCGGACCTTCGGGTCGAGGGCGCGCTGGGCCGCCTCGGTGACCTTGCGCTTGGTCCAGCGCAGCACGAGCTGGGCCCAGACGAACTCGGTCGCCCAGATCGCCATGCCGCCGAAGATCACGACCCAGCCGGGTCCGGGCAGCGGCAGCATGATCACGCCGGCGACGACCACGGCCAGGCCCAGGATGAAGACACCGACCTGCCAGCTCAGGTGCAGCATGCGCCGGGCCTTGACGAACTCGGGCGCCCGGGAGCCGAGTCCCTGCCCGGCCTGCTCCCGCTCGGCCTCGCCCCCGTCGGTCCCGTCCACCGCCATGGCCACCTCGCCAGGCTTGTCACTCCCCGTATTCATACAGCCAGACCTTACCCGAGAGATTCCGATCACCGGAATGGTGGTACTTCGCGAACGCACCCTCGGCCGGAAGAGTTACGTAAAGGCACGCAAAACACTCAGAGGGGTTTACAACGGCACCGTAGGTGGCATGTCGATTTCGCCGACGTGCGAATCCCCGAGCGCACACTGAGCGAAAGGCCCTGGCGCTTATGAACACCACGGTCAGCTGCGAGCTGCACCTGCGCCTCGTTGTGTCGAGCGAGTCCTCCCTGCCTGTCCCCGCAGGACTGCGGTACGACACGGCCGACCCCTACGCCGTGCACGCCACCTTCCACACCGGAGCCGAGGAAACCGTCGAGTGGGTGTTCGCCCGTGACCTCCTCGCGGAGGGGCTGCATCGGCCCACGGGTACCGGCGACGTCCGAGTCTGGCCGTCGCGCAGCCACGGTCAGGGCGTCGTCTGCATCGCCCTGAGCTCTCCGGAGGGCGAGGCACTGCTCGAGGCCCCGGCGCGGGCCCTGGAGTCCTTCCTGAAGCGGACGGACGCGGCCGTGCCTCCCGGCACGGAACACCGGCACTTCGATCTCGACCAAGAGCTCTCGCACATCCTGGCGGAAAGCTAGGGCGAGGCTCACCATGAGCCGCCCGGCGCCGTCCACTCGGGGAGACGGCTCGGGCTAAGACAACCGCATACGGTATGCGCCTACGCCGCGCCACGGATCGTCGTGGTGCGGCGTAGGCGTGTCTTCTGTGTGGGTGCAGGTGCGTCCGCGATGCCGGGGTGCCCGGCGTGATGGGGCCTCCACCGCCTTCTACGGCGCCGGCGCGGCCGCCGCGGGATCGTCCCCGGCGCTGTCGCCACACGCTGGGCAGTCGCACTCGTCCACCGAGTCGATCGGGACCTCGCGCCGGGCGACGGCATCCGCGCCCCCGAAGAGATCGGCGTCCGGGTTTGTTGGATCAAGGGGTTACTTGTCGGTTGTCGGGGGGTGTGCAGGGGTGGGCGGGTTGGCATGCTGGGGGGTGTGGGGGTGCCGGATGGGCCCCCGGGTGGCTGGGCCGTGGTTTGTGGGGCCGGGGCGGCTACCATCGGCCAGCATCGGCGGGCGCCCGCCCGACCCACAGGCCAGGGAGCGAAACGTGCTGATCACCCACGACACCCGGTGTGCGCTCGACGCCGTGGTGGATCTGGTGAACACCGCACCGGAGGACGAGACGACCCCGGACGCGCTGCCGGACGTCGCCGCCCTCGCGGAGTTCGTACGAGCGCACGACATCAGTGACGTAGGCGTGCTCTCCGAGTTCGACCTGTCCGCCGTCCGCAAGATCCGCGGCCGGTTCGCCGGGATCTTCGCGGCGTCGGACGCCCGGGTCGCCGCCGGGATGATCAACGATCTGGTCGCCGCCGCCGGCACCACTCCCCGGCTCACCGATCACGACGGCTACGACTGGCATGTGCACTACTTCGCGCCCGGTGCCTCCATCGCGGACCACCTCGCGGCCGACTGCGGCATGGCGCTGGCCTTCTTCGTGGTGGCCGGGGAGCAGGAGCGGCTGCGGCGCTGCGAGGCCCCGGACTGCCGGCGTGCCTTCGTCGATCTCTCCCGCAACCGTTCGCGCCGGTACTGCGACAGCCGCACCTGCGGGAACCGGCTCCATGTGGCCGCCTACCGGGCGCGTCGCAAGGAGGCCGCGGGCTGAGATGCCGACGCGGCCCCGGCGGGTGACGCCGGGGACCGCGGGTACGGCTCAGAGCAGCAGCAGGTCGTGCAGCGCAGCCATGAGCAGCAGACACCCGATCACCGCAAGGAAGATCATCAGCGGTGGCTGGGAAAGGGCGAAGAGGCACCCGCGCGGCTCGTCCTGAGGTGGCGCGGCGTCGCTCTGTGTCGTGTCCAGCATCTCGCGGGCGATGATGACGCAGGCCAGGCACCCGGCGCGATCAGCGCGCCCGGAATGAGCGGGAGTTCGCCGAATTCCTTGATGTCGGTTTCAGGCCGTGATCACTTCCGCGCGGACCGCGGCCGTCTGTGTCGTTTCAGCCGACGAACCGTGTCACACGCCGCACACGCTTCACATGGCCCCCACGTGTCACACACAGCGCTTCATATGCCGTGCTTCTTGAGGATGGCCTCGATGTCGCTGAAGTCGTCGGCGCCGCCCTGGGCGCGCGGTGCGGCGGCGGGGCGGGTGCCCTGGCCCAGCGAGGGTGCCGAGGCGCCGGCGGCCACGGCGTCGGACCGCTCGGCGCGTGCCGCCGCTCTGCGCTCCTTGCGGGTGCCGCCACGGCGGCGCTCCACCGCGCGCGTGGTCGCGAAGAGGGCCCAGGCCGCGCCGAGCACACCGAACCCGGCCCATGCGGTGGGGCTGAACGCCGTGTCGGCGAGCCACTCCACGATCCCGGTCATCACGAGGCCGAGCGGCACCAGGGAGTAGGCCGCGATCCGGGCGGCCGACAGGAAACGCTTGCGGTACGCGGTGACCGCCGCGATGCCCAGACCGGCCACGGCGACGGCGGAACAGACGGTCTCGGCAATCATCCGGTCCTCCAGGCAGGCACATGCGGGCGGGCGCTTCGTCCCTTCCATCCTGCACCCCCGCCCCGCCCGCGGGCCATGTTCCGGCCCCAGATCAGGGACATCTCCGGGTCGCCTCCTCCACAGGTGCCGGTCACGGCGGGTGCCCGCGGGCTGGGAGACTGGGGGCATGAGTGAGTCCTCCACGTCCTCCCCGTCCTCCCCCACCCGTCCCCCCGTCGTCCTCGAGGTGTGGTGCGAGCTCCAGTGCCCGGACTGCCGTCACGCCCTGGACGACCTGCGCGCGCTGCGCGAGCGCTACGGCGACCGGCTGGAGCTGCGGCTGCGGCACTTCCCGCTGGAGAAGCACAAGCACTCCTTCGCCGCCGCGCAGGCCGCCGAGGAGGCCCTTGAGCAGGGCGACGGGTGGCCGTACGTCGAGGCCGTGCTGGGCCGGGTCGAGGAGCTGGACCGTAGGGGCGAACCCTTCCTGGTCGAGGTCGCCGGTGAACTCGGCCTCGACGCCGAGGAGTTCGACACCGCCCTGATCGACGGCCGGCACATCCTGATCGTGGACGCCGACCAGGCCGAGGGCAAGGCGATCGGGGTCACCGGTACGCCGACGTACGTCATCGGCGGCGAGCGCCTCGACGGCGGCAAGAGCCAGGAAGGGCTGCGCGAGCGCGTCGAGGAGATCGCCGACCGACTGCTGGCCGAACAGAGCGAAGGCATCTAGAGCAAGGGCTTGTACATCGTGTGGCTCACCGGCGCATAGCCCAGGGACGCGTAGAGCCGTTCGGCCGGGGTGTTGCCGGCGAAGACGTTGAGGCCGATGACGCGCTTGCCGGCGGCGACGGCCTGAGCCTCGGCGAGCAGCATCAGGGACCGGCCGTGGCCCCGGCCCCGGTGGGGTTCCCCGGTCTCGACGTCGTAGACGTACGCCCGCTCCCCCGCGACGCCCAGCCAGAGCATGCCGACCCGCTCGCCCTCGTGTTCCAGGACGCTGATCAGCATGTTCTCGGTGGCGAGGCCGTCCGGGAGGAGCGCGTCGGTGTCCTGTTCGGCCTTGGTGCGGGCCTCGGCCTCGGGGACTCCGCGGCTGCTCCAGTCCCGTGTGTACTCCTCCAGGCCGTGCCGCCGCCACGGGCCGTACTCGGCCTCGGTGAGGGGCCGGGCCCTGCTGCCCGGGGGCAGTTCGGGGGCCGTCTCCAGCGCCTTCTCCAGGCCGCGGTTGCGGTGGACGTAGCCGAGGGCGGCGGCCAGGCGCAGGGCGTGCGCCGCGTCGGCGGGGACCCGGATCTCGATGCTGCGGCAGCCCCAGCCCCGCGCGACCTCCTCGGCGGCGAGCGCGGCCACCGCGCCCCGGCCCCGGCCGCGGTCCGGTTCCTCGATGCGCAGGTCGTCGATGCGGGCGACGGCGGGTCCGAAGCCGGGGTGGGTGGAGAGGCGTATCGCCCCGACGGGTCGGCTGTTCACGCACACCTGGTAGTGGCGCGACAGCGCCCCGCCGGTGGCGCGCTGAAGCGGCTCGGTGGGCCGCAGAGTCGTGGTCATCAGGGGGTTTCTACCCGCGATGGGCCCCCGAGTCAGCCCGTTTTCGGCGGGCCGCCGCCTGCCCCGTCCCGCCTGCCCCGTCGCGCGGCTACGGGTCGAGGTCGTCGCCCGCGCGCTCCTGGAAGATCCGCATCGCCTTGGCGGTCACCGGTCCCGGTGCGCCGGGGAGTTCGCGGGTGTCGACGCGGTGGACGGCCTGGACGTCGCGCAGGGTGGAGGTGAGGAAGATTTCGTCGGCCCGTTCCAGCACGTGGAGCGGGAGGTCGGTCTCCTTGGCGCCGGTCCACTCGACGGTCAGTTCGCGGGTGATGCCCGCGAGGCAGCCGGAGGCGAGCGGCGGGGTGTGGATCTCGCCGTCCAGGACGACGAAGACGTTCGACCCGGTCCCCTCGCAGAGCAGTCCGGCGGTGTTCGGGAACAGGGCCTCGGTGGCGCCGTGTTCATGGGCGCGGGCCAGGGCGACGACGTTCTCGGCGTACGAGGTGGTCTTCAGGCCGGTGAGGGCGCCGCGTTCGTTGCGGGTCCAGGGGACCGTGACGACGGCGGTGGAGTCGGGGCGGCGGGTGGACTCGCCGAGGGCGACGACGAGGGTGGGGCCGCGGTCGCCGCGGTCCGAGCCGAGCGGGCCGTGGCCGCCGGTGTAGGTGATGCGCAGCCGGCCGAGCGGCATCGGGTTGGCCTCGACGACGGCGGCGCAGGCGCGGCGGACCTCGTCGAGGTCGGGCTCGGGCAGGCCGAGGCCGCGCGCGGAGCGGGCCAGGCGGTCGAGGTGGCGGGTGAGGGCGAAGGTCCTGCCGTCCACCGCCTTGACCGTCTCGAAGATGCCGTCGCCCACGGTCAGTCCGTGGTCGAAGACCGAGACACGGGCGGACGCCGCGTCCTGAAGTCCGCCGTCGAGCCAGAGCTTCACTGGTTACTCCCTCACCCCGTGCCCGGGGGCTGTTCATTCACCTCGTACGTCCCCGACGCTATCGCGAGCAGCCGGGCGGCCTTCAGTTCGGTCTCCGCCCACTCCGCCTCGGGGTCGGAGCCCCAGGTGATGCCGGCGCCGGTGCCGAAGCGCAGGACGCCCTCGGCGCGGTCGATCCAGAAGGTGCGGATGCCGACGGCCAGCTCGCCGGTGCCCCGGTCGGCGTCGACCCAGCCGATGCCGCCGCAGTAGGGGCCGCGCGGCGTGGTCTCCAGGGCGTCGATGATCCGCAGGGCGCTGGACTTGGGGGCGCCGGTGACCGAGCCGGGCGGGAAGGCGGCGTCGAGCAGTTCGGGCCAGCCGGCGCCGTCGCGCAGTTCGCCGCGCACGGTCGACACCAGGTGGACCAGTCCGGGGTGCTTCTCGACGGCGCACAGGTCGGGGACGGTCACACTGCCCGTCGCGCAGACGCGTCCGATGTCGTTGCGGACGAGGTCCACGATCATGACGTTCTCGGCGTAGTCCTTGTCGAGGAGGTCCGCCTCGGTGCGCCCGGTGCCCTTGATCGGGCCGGACTCGACGGTCCGGCCGGCCCGGCGCAGGAACAGTTCGGGCGAGGCGGTGGCGATCTCGACGCTGTGCCCGGGCAGGCGAATCGTTCCGGCGTACGGTGCCGGGTTGCCGCGCGCGAGGAGGGCGGTCAGGGCGTCCACGTCGGCGCCGGGGCCGACGGGCGCGGTCAGGACGCGGCAGAGGTTGGCCTGGTAGACCTCGCCGGCGGCGATGTGCTCACGGATCCGGCGCACGCCCGCGGTGTACGCGGCGCGGTCGAGGGACGACGTCCAGTCACCGGCGGCCGGGCCCCGCCAGCGGCCCGGCGCGGGTGTGGGGACGGGCTCCTCGCGGACGTCGGCGAAGCGGGCGCAGACCAGACGGCCCTCGAAGTCGGCGGCGACGGCCCAGAAACCGGTGGAGTCGAGGGCCGCGGGGTCGCTGGTGACGTCGAGGAGACCGGTGGCGGCGCGGCTGCCGAAACGGGCGAGAGGAGGGAGGTCGAGCACAGTGCCGAGTCTAGGGCGGGTGCCCGCGCCGCCGGTCCTGGCCGGTCGCCGCGGGGCCCTGAGCAGGTCCGCAGGGGCCGCGGGGCGCCGCCGGGACGGCTCGGGGACGGCTCGGGGACGGCGCATGGGGGGCTGCGGGCGGGGGCGCAGGGCAGCACGCTGCGCAAACGCGTTTTTGTGCTGGCCCAGGAATCCGCTAGAGTTCAGTTCGTCGCCGGGACGCGAGAGCGGACCGAAACGACAAGCGGACGTAGCTCAGTTGGTAGAGCGCAACCTTGCCAAGGTTGAGGTCGCGAGTTCGAGCCTCGTCGTCCGCTCGAAGGAATCTGGGGATCTTCCCGAACCCCGCACTCCTGGTGGAGTGGCCGAGAGGCGAGGCAACGGCCTGCAAAGCCGTCTACACGGGTTCAAATCCCGTCTCCACCTCCAAGGACGATTAGCTCAGCGGGAGAGCGCTTCCCTGACACGGAAGAGGTCACTGGTTCAAT
>NZ_JAANNX010000145.1:0-3425 GCF_013363615.1 Streptomyces sp. CAI-85
ACCTCCAGATGCTCCCGAAGATCGCCGAGGGCGACGCCAACAAGCTCTGGATCGTCCCCAGCGAGATCGGCGACGCCCTCAAGGGCCTCTCCGGTGCCATGGGCAACTTCGGTGGCCTGGGCGGCAATTCGGGCTCCAACGCCCCGCGCGGCACCGAGGGGAAGATCCCGGAGCGCCGCGAGAAGCCCTCGATCGACTGACACGCGTGCACACACGTGGGGCCCGCCTCCTGCCAGGAGGCGGGCCCCACGTCATGTCACCGGCTCACGCCGCGTCCAGCGACAGCCACTCGGGCAGCGCGACCAGGTCGTCCTGCCCCAGCGCCAACAGCATCGCGTCCTGCGGAGTCGGCTCGAACGGCTGCCGCAGCAACGGCATCCCCGCCTGCTCCGGAGTCCGGTCCGCCTTGCGGTGATTGTCCTCCGCGCACGAGGCCACCGTGTTCAGCCAGGAGTCCTGACCGCCGTGCGACCGCGGCACCACGTGGTCCACCGTGGTCGCCCGGCGCCCGCAGTACGCGCACCGGTGCCGGTCCCTGACCAGCACACCCCTGCGCGACCACGGCGCTTGTCTTCGGAACGGCACCCGTACGTATCTGCACAGCCTGATCACCCGGGGCGCCGGGATGTCCACATCGGCACCCCGCATCCGCAGTTCGGGGTGGGCCTGCTCGACGACGGCCTTGTCCTGGAGCACCAGAACGACAGCTCGGTTCAACGTCACCGTAGACAGCGGCTCGAAGCTCGCGTTCAGGACCAATGTGTCACGCATCCAGCCCACCTCCCTCGCGCACCTGCCCGCCCCCCGGCGGACTCGGGTCAACTCTGGACGGGCGCGCCGAGATGGACAACGCAATAAAAAATGCCCGCCCCTGATCACTTCCATGACCAGGGGCGGGCAAACGTTCAATGAACGATGAGCTGACTCATCCCACCGCGGGATTCTCGTACTCACCGATCAACTGAGCGCGCGCGATCGTGTGGAACCGCAGATTGAACCCGACGACGGCGGGCGAGGCGTCCGCGTCCGGACCGAGCTTCTCCTGGTCCACGGCGTACACCGTGAACACGTACCGGTGCGGTCCGTCCCCCGGCGGCGGCGCGGCCCCGCCGAAGTCCTTGCTGCCGTAGTCGTTGCGCGCCTGGACGGCACCCTCCGGCAGCCCCTCGGACTTCCCGCCGCCGGCACCGGCCGGCAGCTCGGTCACCGAGGCCGGGATGTCGAACAGCACCCAGTGCCAGAACCCGCTGCCCGTCGGGGCGTCGGGGTCGTAGCACGTCACGGCGAAGCTCTTCGTCCCGGCCGGGAAGCCCTCCCAGCGCAACTGCGGCGAGGTGTTTCCCTCCGCGTACACCTGAGCGTCCTTGAGCGTGCCGCCCGCCTCGACGTCCTCGCTCGTCACCGCGAACGACGGCACGGGCGGATGGAAGTCATGGGGGAGCGGCCGCCGCTTGAGCTCGGTCACCTCGGTACCTCCTGAAGGCTCTTCGGGGGTGTGCGGTTCCGAGCCTAGAACCAGTTGCGCCTGCTGCCGACCTCGGACAGCCACTGGTTGAGGTACGCCGCCCAGTCGGTCCCCTGGTAGTCGTTCAGCCCCACCTGGAAGGAGCGGAAGGTGTCGCTGCCCTCGCTGAACAGACCCGGCTTCTTGTCCATCTCCAGCACGACGTCCATCGTGTGCTCGTCGGCCACGAAGCTCAGCTCGACCTGGTTCAGACCGCGGTACTGCGACGGCGGGAAGAACTCGATCTCCTGGTAGAACGGCAGCTTCTGCCGCGTGCCGCGGATGTGACCGCGCTCCATGTCCGCGTTCTTGAAGCGGAAGCCGAGCTGGATGAACGCGTCCAGGATCGCCTTCTGCGCCGGCAGCGGGTGGACGTTGACCGGGTCCAGGTCGCCCGAGTCCACGGCCCGCGCGATCGCCAGCTCGGTGGACACACCGATGTGCATCCCGCGCAGCGGCTGGCCGTCGATCGTCGTGATCGGCGTCTCCCACGGGATCTCCAGCCCGAACGGCACCGCGTGCACGGCACCCGCCTGGAGCTCGAAGGCACCGCCCAGCCGCAGCTTGGTGAACTCGATGTCCTGCTTGTACTCCTGGTCGCCGCTCTCCACCTCGACCTTGGCCTGGAGCCCGACGGACAGCCCCTCGATGTTCTGGGCCACGGAACCGCCCTGGATCCGCACCTCGCCCTGGACGACTCCGCCCGGAACGACGTTGACCTCCGTCAGTACCGTCTCGACCGAGGCCCCGCCGGCCCCCAGACTCGCGAGCAGCTTCTTGAACGCCATGACTCTCCCTCTACGACTACTACTGACGGGATCCCTTGATCCCTACAACGCGAATCCGGAGGTGGCCGGTTCCGCGCCCCTCACCCTGACAATCCGAGTGCCCGCTGACCAGCCCGCCGCACCCCTGGATCTCCCGGGGCGGAGCTCCTGGGCTCTCCACTAGGCTCCGACGGCATGTTCGCGACCTCCGACCGTACGCCCCTGCCCAGGGACTTCTTCGACCGCCCTGTCCTGGACGTGGCCCCCGACCTGCTCGGCCGACTCCTGGTGCGCACCACCCCCGAGGGCCCGATCACCCTCCGCATCACGGAGGTGGAGGCGTACGACGGTCCGAACGACCCCGGCTCCCACGCCTATCGCGGCCGCACCCCCCGCAACGACGTGATGTTCGGTCCGCCCGGACATGTGTACGTCTATTTCACCTACGGCATGTGGCACTGCATGAACCTCGTCTGCGGTCCCGAGGGCAGGGCGAGCGCGGTACTGCTCCGGGCGGGCGAGGTGATCGAGGGTGCGGATCTCGCGCGCAAACGTCGACTCTCGGCCCGTCATGACAGAGAACTGGCCAAAGGCCCCGCCCGTCTGGCCACGGCTCTGGGCGTCGACCGGGCCCTCGACGGCACGGACGCCTGTACCGCCGGCGAGACCCCGCTGAAGATGCTGACCGGCAGCGCGGTCCCCTCCGACCAGGTACGCAACGGCCCGCGCACCGGGGTCTCCGGCGACGGGGCCGTCCACCCCTGGCGCTACTGGGTCGCCGACGACCCCACGGTGAGCCCCTACCGGGCCCATGTCCCCCGGCGTCGCCCAAGTTGACTCGCCTTCGGCAGGCGCGTAATGTAGCCCGGGCCGCTTGAACCGGGTACGGCATTCGCCAGCAGCCGGAAGCGGCCAACCCACTACCAACGAACACCCCTCAGCGAGGGTCAATTCGGCGTGTCCGCATGCCTGAATTCGAACTCGCAGCGACTCGATTATGAGTTGCCGAGGGAATCGGCTAACGTAGTGAATGTCGAAAGGGCGACGGGCGAAAGCCGGAAACCTTCAAGACAATCCCGCCGACCGGGAATCGGGCCGAGAAAAGGTCTGATAGAGTCGGAAACGCAAGACCGAAGGGAAACTGCCCGGAGGAA
>NZ_JAANNX010000061.1:0-31004 GCF_013363615.1 Streptomyces sp. CAI-85
TGCAGTTCGGGTTGGCGATGATGCCCTTGGGGCGGTCCGCGATCGCGTGCGGGTTCACCTCGGAGACGACGAGGGGGACCTCGGGGTCCTTGCGCCAGGCCGAGGAGTTGTCGATCACCACGGCGCCCTGCGCGGCGACCTTCTCGGCCAGCGCCTTGGAGGTGGCGCCGCCCGCCGAGAACAGCACGATGTCCAGGCCGGAGTAGTCGGCGGTCGCCGCGTCCTCCACCGTCACGCCGTCCAGCTCGGTGCCCGCCGAACGGGCGGAGGCGAACAGCCGCAGCTCGGTGACCGGGAAGTTCCGCTCCTTGAGGATCCTGCGCATGACCGTGCCGACCTGACCGGTGGCTCCGACGATTCCGACCCTCACGGCGACTCCCTCTGACTCGTTCTGTCTATGGCGTTCTGTCTGGATATGTACGTAGTGCCTGGCCGTGGCTTCTCCATCATGCGGCCGACCCCGGCCCACCTGTCCAATTCTTTGCCCTGCATGCCCGAGGGCTGGGACGCCCCGCGCCCCCGGTGTGACGTACGCCTCCGCCGCCGCGGAAAAAGCGCCCGCGCCCGGCGAACGTTTCGGCGCGCCCCGGCGTCGTAGAGACAACGCGGCGAGGGGAGGGGTGTCTGGTGCTGCGCGGAATCGCGCGCCGCGCCCAGGGGGACGCCGGTCACGGTGATCCGCTGGACGCGGCGCAGGAACGCCGGGTGCGGGCGGTGCTCGCCCTGGGAGGAGTGCCGCAGGCGGACCTGCCGGACGGGGTGCAGCAGGTCCGTCTGCGGCTGCTGGAACGGGCGGCCAAGGGCTACGACGCCCCGCGCGACGTCTCCGCGTGGGCGGCGGTCGTCGCCTCCAACCTCGCCATGGACTGGCACCGGGCCAGGCGCCGCCAGGAACGCCTGGGCGAGCGGCTGGCCTCGCTGCGTACGCACGAGCATCCCTCGGGGGAGGACACCAGCGTGCTCTCCCTCGCGGTCGCGGAGGGGCTGGACGAGCTGCCGGACGCCCAGCGGCAGGTCGTGGTCCTGCGGTTCTTCGCGGATCTTCCGGTGCGTTCCATCGCCGACGAGCTGGGCGTGCCCGAGGGCACCGTCAAGAGCCGCCTGCACACCGCGGTCCGGGCCCTGCGCGCCCGCCTGCACGAGGACGAGGTGGTGTGACATGCCCGCCGAGAACGAACACGGCCCCACGCGCGAGAGCTACGACGGCATGGACGCCCTGATGGCCGCGCTTACCGACGCCCCGCTGTCCGACGAGGCCCGGGACGACCCCGGCTATCTGGCGGCCCACCGTGCGGCGACCGCCGACCTGACGCTGCTGCGCGACCAGCTCACCGTCCTCGCGGACACCCTGACGGGACCCGAACCGGCGCCCGCGCCCGTGCCCGAGTCCGCGCCCGTCGTACGGCCTCTACGGCGTCCGGTCCGGCCGGCCGGCCGTGCGCTGCGCGCCCTGGCGGTCGCCGCCGCCGGAGCGCTGGTCGTGGGGTCAGGCTGGCTGCTGGTGCAGACGGGCGGGGGCGCGTCCTCCTCCGACGCCAGCGGTGCCGCCGCCGACAGTTCCGACAAGAAGGCGGAGGCGGGGGCGGGCGGTCCGTTCGGGGACCCGGCGTTCCTGGCCTGCGCCCGGCTGGTCGTCGAGGGCGAGGTGACGGCCGTCGAACCGCTGCCCGGCACCGGCGACGAGCGGGTCACGCTGCGGGTCACCCGCGCCTACAAGCCGGAGGAGACGGCCGCGGAGGTCCGCTTCGCGCTGGCCCGGGACATGGATCCGCTGGTGGCGAAGGGCGACCATGTCCTCGTCGCCCTGGAGGAGGGGTCCGACTCGGCGGTGGTCTGGTCGGTCGGCGAGACCGGTGTCGCCGCCGACCGCGACGCGCTGGCCCGCGCGCTGCCCCAGGCGGGGGAGCGGAACTGCGGCTGAGCCCCGGGCCGCCGCGGACACGGCGAAGGGGCGGGCGCCCGTACGGACGCCCGCCCCTCCTGTCTCACTGCCGGGTGGTTACGGCGTGACCTTGCCGATCGCCACGCTGCCCAGACCGGCGACGGTGCCGCGGGCGTTGACGAGCTGGACCTGGCCGAAGAAGGCCCGGCCCTCGGGCGCGGGGGCCGCGGCGGTGACGGTCGCGGAGACCGGCGCCGTGGCGCCCGTGGCGAGCTTGACCGGCGTCGAGGAGTCGACGTCGACCGTGCCGAGCGCGGACGAGAAGAACACGTCCAGGTAGTCGTACGCCGTCGTGCCGGCCGGGACCGAGTAGGCCGCGACCTCGATGGTGTACGTGCCGGCGGCGGGCTTCGGGATGGAGACCGCCTCCTCCGAGTCGCCGTCGGCCTGCTGGGCGACCTGCTTGCCCGTGGAGTCGTAGACCGTCAGGTCCAGGTCGGCGGCGGTGTCCGAGACGTTGCCGATGGAGACGTCCAGGGACGCGGCACCGGCCGGGACCTCGACCGTGGTGGTCTGGGTCTCGTGGTTGGCGACGGTCGGGCGGGCCGCCTTGGAGGAGCCGAGCGGGCCGCCGACCAGCTTGCCGTCGATGGCGGCGAACTTGTTCGACACCTTCCAGGAGACGGGGGCCGGGGTGCCGACCTTCGCCTCGGGCACGGTCACGGTCGCCGGGTCGAACGTGGCGCCGTAGACGGTGACGTCCAGCTTGTAGGGGTTGTCGAGCAGCGGCGAGGTGCGGCGCGACTCGACCTCGATCTCCCAGACGCCCGGCTGCGGGGCGGAGTAGGAGCGGGCGTCGGGCTTGCAGCCGTTGCCGTCGAGGTAGTTGTTGTAGCAGTTGGTGGTGGCGGTGTTCTCGACCGCGACACCGTAGGGGTGGAGCGAGATGAAGCGGGTCTGGCTCTTGTCCTTCAGCCCGCCGATGGCGACCTCCAGGGAGGTGGCGCCCTCGGGGACGGTCACGAAGTAGTGCTGCGAGCTGTTGCGCTGCACGGTGTTCTTCGTGGAGAAGGTGTGGGCCAGCGGGGCCGAGACGACGACCGTGTTGAGGATCTGCTTGTCGATGCCCTCGGTCTTCGGGTCGTCGACCTCCAGGATCGCGCTCTTGATCCCGGCGGACTTCGGGGCGGCCTGGATCTTCACGGTGACTGGCTTGTTCAGGCCGAGCTTGACCTCGTCGGAGCCGACGATCCGGAAGGTGCCGGCCGCGTTGTTCTCCAGGTACAGCTCGTGCCGGATCGGCTTGTCGGCGCCCGTCGTGCGGGTGACGGTGACCTCGTAGGTCTTCTTCTGGCCGGCCTTGAGGCCGCCCTCGCGGTCGTAGACGCCGGTGCCGAAGCCGGGCGTCTTCAGCGCGAAGTCGAGCGCGGTGTCGACCGGGGCCTTCACCGTGTACGCGTGCGCGGTGGCGCCCTTCCGGATGGACTTCCAGGCGTCGACGATGTTGATGGCGCCGGCACCCTCCTCGTACGCCTGCACACCCTTGATGTGGTCGGCGGTCGAGGTCAGCGCGGTGCGCAGGTCCGCCGGGGTGAGGGCGAGCTTCTGCTGCTTGGCGGCCGAGATCAGCAGGGCCGAGGCGCCCGCGGCCTGCGGGGAGGCCATCGAGGTGCCCTGGAGCATGGCGTAGCCGGCCGGCAGGGAGTAGCCCGCCTCGGCGACCGGGGCGCCCGGCAGCCAGGTCTGGATGGTGTTGATCGCGGCGCCCGGGGCGACCAGGGTCGGCGTGAAGCCGCCGTCCTCACGCGGGCCGCGCGAGGAGAAGGGCAGCAGCGCGTACTTCTTGGTCACCTGGGAGCCGTAGTTGGCGGCCCAGGTCTCCTTGGAGATGCCGGCGCCGACCGAGATGACCTTGTCGGCCAGGCCGGGGTCGCCGATGGTGTTGGCGCCGGGGCCGCTGTTGCCGGCCGAGATGACGAGCTGGACGCCGTACGTGTCGATCAGGCGCGTGTACAGCTCGGCGCGGGCGTTGTTGCCGTCGTTGAGGCCCGGCAGACCGCCGATCGACATGTTGACGATGTCGACGCCGCGGTTGACGACGAGGTCGATCATGCCCTCGGTGAGCGCGACGTTGGAGCAGCCGGGGCCGAAGACACAGGCGCGCGAGGAGACGATCTTCGCGCCGGGGGCGGCGCCGTTCATCTTCCCGCCGAACAGGCTGTTCGCGGCGGTGATGCCCGCGACGTGCGTGCCGTGCTCGCTGGAGATCATGCCGATGTTGACGTAGTCGGCCTTGTTGCCGGCCGCGTCGTAGACGACGTCCTTGCGGGTCTCGACGACGAACGGGATGCGCTCGACGACGTCGGTCGACGGGTCGTCGGTGCCGAAGTAGGCGACCTGGAAGCCGTCCTTGTACGCCTTCATCGGGGCGTTGTCGGTGAAGTCCAGGTTGTCGTCGGAGTCGACGCGCACGGTGTTCGTCGCCGGGTCGTAGAGCACGCCCCAGGCGTCGGTGGTGTCACCGTCGCGGTTGACGTCGCCGAGCTGGTCGCCGCCGGCGGTCGCGGACTCGTAGAAGTAGTTGAACCGGTAGGAGCCGGCCGGGGCCTTGAAGGTCTCGGCGACACCGGTGGTCGCGGGGGTCCGGGTGAACTGCGGGCCGTCGGCCACGTTCGTCATCCGGCGCCACGACAGGTCGCCGTCGGAGACCGGGTCGGTCGAGGTGACCCAGTCGACGATCTTGCGCTCGCCGGTGGTGGTCTTCTGGAGGGCGGGGTGCCCGAGGTCCACGCCGGAGTCGAGGACACCGATGGTGACGCCGCGGCCGTCCGCCTTCGGGTTCTTCTTCACGAAGTCGACGGCGCCCGTCTCGAAGGACGGGTTGTACGGGTTCTCGGCGGGCGTGTTCTTGCCCGGGGCCTTGGCGGCCTTGCTGCCCGAGCCCTTCGCGGCGCCCTCGGCGGTGTCGGCGGCCGGCGTCGGGTCGTCCAGCGGGATGTCCTCCCGCAGGTCGATGGCGTGCACCGAGGAGAGCTTGGTGGCGGCGGCGATGGCCGCGTCGGCCTTGCCGGTGGGGACGGTGGCGCGGACGTAGCCGACCTTGTCGAAGGTGCGGCCCACGAGGCCGCCCTTGACGGCGTCCAGTTCCTCGGCGACCTGCTCGGTGCTGCCGGGGGCGGTCGCGACCATCAGCGTGACGGTCTTGTCGCCGTCGGCCTTGGCCTCGGCGAGGAGGGCGGCGTCGTCCGAACCGAGCTTTTCGTGGGCGGACTTGGCGCCCGGGTCGGCGGCGGCCGGGGCCCGGTCGGCGCCCGCGGCGAAGGCCACGGGTATCGGGCCGGCCGCGGACAGCGCTGCCACCAGGCCCGCGGCCACGGCTATGCGCACCACGCGTCTGGCGCCCGGGGCGGGCTCGCGCTGGGGGGTGAAGGTCATCGGCATCCCTTGTACGTAAGGAACGAGCGTCGGGCGACCGGGCTGGTCACATCCGGTCGCGAACGTCCGGAAGACGGTCTCGGACGAACGCAAAGCTTTACGCAAGGGGCACTTGTTTGGGGAGTGTTGACCGAAACGATATGGATGTATGGGGAAAACCCTCTACGGGAACCCTGTATGGGCCCTGTCCGGCCCCTGTGTCCCCCCGTGCCCGGTCTCGACCGGCTAACGTCGTTGTGTGCGAAAGAAGTTGAGGGTGGCCGCCTACGCCGTGTGCGTCCGGGACGACCGGATCCTGCTCGCCCGCTCACCGGCCGCCGACGGCACCCCGGAGTGGGTGCTGCCCGGCGGCGGCATGGAACACGGCGAGGATCCCCTCGACACCGTGGTGCGCGAACTCGACGAGGAGACCGGCTACCGCGTCGAGGTGACCGGCCTGCTCGGAGTGGACACCTTCCGCCGGGTCTTCGGCCGCGCGGGCTGGCGCGGCCCCGTCGACCACCAGGGGCTGCGCATCGTCTACGAGGCCCGCATCACCGGCGGCGAACTGCGCCACGAGGTGAACGGCTCCACCGACTTCGCCGCCTGGCACGACCTGGCCGCCGTACCGGAGCTGACCCGGGTCCGGCTGGTCGACGTGGCGCTCGAGCTGTGGCGGGAACGCCCGCGGGACGGCCGGGTGTTCGTGCCGCCGGAGGCATAGAGCCGGAGGCCCAGGGGCCTGGAGGCATGGAGGCATGGAGGAGGGGCCGCCGGTCCGTCGCCGGTGGCCCCTCCTCTCCCCTCCTGGTACCGCCCCGGCCCCTCCTACCGGGGCAGCACCACGACATACGCGGCCGGATCGCGGTCCCCGGCCGCCATCAGGGCCGTACGGACCACCGCCGCCTGCTGCTCCCGCGCGTCCCGCAGCTTCTTCGGCGTGATGTGGACGACCGTGATGCCGAGCCGCTCCAGGACCTCCCGCTTGCGGGCGTACTCCGACCACATCGCGTCCTCGTCCTGGCGGGGCGCCCGGGTGTCCAGTTCCACGGCCACCGCCTGCTCCGGCCAGTAGGCGTCCAGTCCGCCCAGATGCGGTCCCCCGGGCAGCCGGAGGTCGACGTTCCACACCGGGTCGGGCAGGCCGTACTCGGTGACCATCCGGTAGAGCCGCTCCTCCGCGATCGACCGGCCCTCGGCGAGCAGCGCGTCCACCGCGTCCACCACATGCGGCCGGCCCAGCAGCTCGGCGTCGTTCAACTCCCGTACCACCGCCGCCGGTTCGCAGTGTCCGCCGCGCACCGCGTCCGACAGCAGCCGCCGCACCAGGTTCGGGTCCGTCAGCTCGGCGACCGCGTCGGCCAGGGCACGCGGCACGGGGGCGACCGGGACGCCCGTGACCTGCTCGGGCGCGGGCAGCTCCGCCGTACGGACGATGTGCGCGAAGCCGGCCGAGCGCAGCCGGCGCCGGCGCGGGACCAGGACGGCGATCCGGTCCAGGGACGGCAGCGGGGGAGCGGAGGACAGGCCGTGCAGGGTGAGCGCCGCCAGGCCGGTGATCACGGCCTCCCGGTACCCCGGCCGGTGCGGTCCGCCGGCGTCCGGCTGGGCCGGCACCCCGGCCGCGGCCTTCGCCTCGCGGGCCGCGTACAGCAGCACCGCGTGCAGCCGCTCCTCGCTGGTCGGCGGCCCCGGGTGGAGCGCGAAGACCCCGGGCAGAAGCCGCTGCCAGGGCCCGCCGGGACGGCACTGCCCGTCGGTCTCCGCGGCGGAGACGCCGTGCGAGCGGAGCTGGGCGGCCGTCAGGACCCGCCGCCGTCCGTCACGCGCCAGGTGGCGCAGCGGGCGGGGGACGGAGGGGGCCGCGGCGGTGGTGGCGTGGGGGCGCGGGGTGTCGTGGTTCATGACTCGGGGATTCCGCACCTGATCCGACCTTTAACCGCTGTTACACACCCGTCGACATATACGGACAAGGCCGTACTAAAGGACGAGTGTTCGGATGCCGATAGGGCGCGGAAAACCCCTGGTCCGCACGGGGCGGACCAGGGGTTACGGGTGTGACTGAACGAATTCCGTAACGGTGACGGGCGGCTCAATCCTTGGCCAAAGCTCCCCGCTGCTCCTGGGCTCCCTGGGCTTCTTGTGCGCGCAGCGCCCGCGCCAGATCGTCCCGTCCCTCCAGCACCAGCCGCCGCAGCGCCGGCGGTGCCGAGGCGTGCGCGTCCAGCCAGGCGTCCGTGGCCTCCAGCGTCTCCGGGGAGTCCTGGAGGTCCGGGAACAGCCCCCTGACCACGTGCATCGCGATCTGGATGGACCGCTCCTCCCACACCCGGCCGATCACCTCGAAGTACTTCGGCGCGTACGGCGCCAGCAGCTCGCGCTGCGAGGGCTGCGCGAAGCCCGCGATGGTGGCCTCGACCAGCGCGTTGGACAGCGCGTCCGACTCCACGAGCTGCGCCCACGCCTGCGCCTTCACCGCCGCCGAGGGCCGGGCGGCCAGGCAGCGCACCTGGTGGCGCTTGCCGGACGCGGTGTCGTCCCGGGCCAGTTCCGCCGCGAGCGCCGCCTCGTCCGCCGCCCCGTGCGCGGCGAGCGGCTCCAGGAACGCCCAGCGCAGCTCCTGGTCGACCACCAGCCCCTCGAACGTCTCGGTGCCGTCCAGCAGACCGGTCAGCAGCGCCAGATCGGCCGGCTCCGAGGCCACCGACGCGAAGAACCGGGCCCAGGCGAGCTGGTGCTCGCTGCCCGGCGCGGCCGCCCGCAGATCCCGCAGCGCGGTCTCGGCCAGCACCCGTTCACCGGCGCGCCGCCGGCCTTGCGGCAGATAGTGGACGACCGCCGAGCCCGCCTGCGCGTGCAGGGTCTGGAGGACGCCGATGTCGGACTCGCCGTGCGCGAACCGGGCCACCAGGTCGATGAAGTCGGACGCGGGCAGCAGCGCGTCCCGGGTCAGGTTCCACAGCGCCGACCAGCACAGCGCGCGGGCCAGCGGGTCGGTCATCGACCCCAGGTGCTCGCGCAGGGTGGCCAGCGAGGTCGAGTCGAAGCGGATCTTGCAGTACGTCAGGTCGTCGTCGTTGACCAGCACCAGCTCGGGGGCGTCCCGGCCGGCCAGCTCGGTCACGACCGTGCGCGGGCCCGCCACGTCCGTCTCGGCGCGCGCGTACCGCACGAGCCGGCCCTCCTGAAGGCGGTACAGGCCGATCGCCACCCGGTGCGGGCGCAGCTCGGGGTACGACTCGGCGGCCTCCTGCACCACCGCCAGCTCCGCCACCCTGCCCTGCTCGTCGAGCAGCACCTGCGGGGTCAGCGCGTTCACCCCGGCCGTCTGGAGCCAGGAGCGCGCCCAGGCGGCCATGTCCCGCCCGCTGGTCTCGCCGAGCACCGCCAGCAGGTCGCCGAGGCGTGTGTTGCCGTACGCGTGCCGCTTGAAGTAGCGGCGGGCGCCCTCCAGGAACGCGTCCTGGCCGACGTACGCCACGAGCTGCTTGAGCACGCTGGCGCCCTTGGCGTAGGTGATGCCGTCGAAGTTGAGCTTGGCGTCCTGGAGGTCGCGGATGTCGGCGGTGACCGGGTGGGTGGAGGGCAGTTGGTCGGCGCGGTACGCCCACGCCTTGCGGCGGTTGGCGAAGGTGATCCAGGCGTCCTTGAAGCGGGTGGCGCCGACGTTGGCGAACGTGCCCATGAAGTCCGCGAAGGACTCCTTCAGCCACAGGTCGTCCCACCACACCATGGTGACCAGGTCGCCGAACCACATGTGCGCCATCTCGTGCAGGATCACGTTCGCGCGGGCCTCGTACGACGCCTGCGTGACCTTGCCCCGGAAGACGTACTCCTCGCGGAAGGTGACCAGGCCCGGGTTCTCCATCGCGCCGAGGTTGTACTCGGGCACGAACGCCTGGTCGTACTTGCCGAAGGGGTACGGGTAGTCGAAGTGGTCGTGGAAGAAGTCCAGGCCCTGCTTGGTGACCAGGAAGATGTCGTCGGCCTCGAAGTAGGGCGCGAGCCCCTTGCGGCACATCGCGCCGAGCGGGATCTCCAGGGTCGTCCCGTCCCCGAGGTCACGGGTGTAGACGTCCGTGACGTGGTGGTAGGGGCCCGCGACGACACAGGTGATGTACGTCGAGATCGGCCTGGTCTCCGCGAACCGCCAGACCCCGTCGCTCTCCGCGCCGGCGCCGTTGCTCCACACCGTCCAGCCCTCGGGGGCGCGCACCTCGAAGCGGAAGGGCGCCTTGAGGTCGGGCTGCTCGAAGTTGGCGAAGACCCGGCGGGAGTCGGCCGGCTCGTACTGCGTGTAGAGGTAGACCTCGCCGTCCTCCGGGTCGACGAAGCGGTGCAGGCCCTCGCCGGTGCGGGAGTAGGCGCACTGCGCGTCCACCACCAGCTCGTTCTCCGCGGCCAGGTCCTCCAGCAGGACCCGGGAGCCGTCGAAGACCTCGCCGGGGTCGAGATCGCGGCCGTTGAGCGAGACGGCCGTCACCCGCGGGGCGATCAGGTCCGCGAAGCTCGACGCGCCCGGCTCGTTGCAGCGGAAACGGATCGTGGTCACCGAGCGGAAGGTGCGCGGACCGGCCGCCGCCTCCTCGTCGGTGCGGTCGCCGAGGGCCGACCGGATGTCGAGCGACACGTCGTAGCTGTCGACGGACAGCAGGGCGGCCCGCTCCCGGGCCTCGTCGCGGGACAGATTCTCACCGGGCACGGGGGCGCTCCTTCTGGGCTGCTGCGGATCATGGCCGGACCGAACAGGAGCGATCCTGCCATGTGCCCCTGACGCCGGTCCGCGGGGAATGCGGGGCACGGGCTGCGGGTTTCCCCGGTAAAGCCTTATCTCATGAGGAGACACATGTCCGAGAAGACCCCTGTCGACTTCTGGTTCGATCCGCTGTGCCCCTGGGCCTGGATGACCTCCCGGTGGGTCCTGGAAGTGGAGAAGGTCCGTGACATCGAGGTCCGCTGGCACATCATGAGCCTCGCCGTCCTCAACGAGAACAAGCTGGACGAACTGCCGGAGGAGTACCGCGAGATGCTGGCGGTCCAGGCGTGGCAGCCGGTCCGGGTGGTCACCGCCGCCTGGCAGCTCCACGGCGAGGACGTCCTCGGCCCGCTGTACACCGCGCTCGGCACCCGGATCCACAACAACGGCGAGGGCCCGACCCTGGACGCCATCGCGGGCGCGCTGAAGGACGTCGGCCTGCCGGCCTCCCTGATCGACTACGCCGAGCAGACGGACTTCGAGTTCGACGCCCAGCTCCGCGCCTCCCACAAGGAGGGCATCGACAAGGTCGGCCAGGACGTCGGCACCCCGGTGATCGCCGTGCCCGGCCCCGACGGCAAGCAGATCGCCTTCTTCGGCCCGGTCGTCACCCCCGCCCCGCAGGGCGAGGAGGCCGCCCGCCTCTGGGACGGCACCCTCGCGGTGGCCTCGGTCCCCGGCTTCTACGAGATCAAGCGCACCCGGACCAAGGGCCCGGACTTCAGCAACCTCTGAGCCGCCCGTACGGCACGGAAGGGCCCCCGCGAGTCATGTCCTCGCGGGGGCCCTTCCGTCTTTCCGCCCGCCGCCGCGAAAGGTGAGAAGACGATCACGAGGCGGGACGTCCGCCCCCACCTTATTGCACATCGCTCGCAATTGCAGGAGGGCAGAAAGAAGGCCCCCGCGCGTCGGGCGCGCGGGGGCCTTCCATCGGGACGTCCGCGTGGGCTACGCGGCGGCGGGCGTCTCCGCCACCGGCGTGTAGTGCGCCGCGTCCCCCTCGATCGAGTAGCTCTCCTTGCCCTCGACGCCCACCGGCACGTCACCGGCGACCGTCACCCGGTGCAGCCGGCGCGCCTGCCGGTCGTAGTTGTCGACGGCGTAGTGCTGGGTGATCCGGTTGTCGAACAGCACGAGCTGGTTCTCCGACCAGCGGTGCCGCAGGATGTTCTCCGGCCGCACCACGTACGACTGGAGCAGATCGAGCAGCTTGCGGGACTCACCGACCGACAGGCCGACGATCCGCTGCGCGAACCCGCCGATGAACAGCCCGCGTTCGCCGGTCAGCGGGTGCACCCGCACCACCGGGTGCGCGGTGCGGTACTTGATGGACGTGAACCGGGCGCGCTGGGCGGCCCGTTCCTCGTCGATCTCCTCGGCCGGCACCGCGTAGTCGTAGTCGTTGGTGTGCTCGGCCCACAGGGTGTCCGCGAGCCGCCGCAGCGGCTCCGGGAGCTGCCGGTAGGCGGCCGCCGAGCTGGCGATCAGCGTCTCGCCGCCGTACGGCGGGAGCGTGAGCGCCCGCAGGGTGCTGGCCTGCGGCGGGTTGAGGACGAACGTGACGTCGGTGTGCCAGTGGTTGGCGCTGCCCTGCTCGCTGTCGACGGGCAGCACGTTCGGGGCGCCGTCCACCGCGGCGACGGTCGGGTGCGCGGTGGTGAGGTCCCCGAAGTGCCGGGCGAACGCCTGCTGGCCCGCGTCGTCGAGACGGACGTCGTCGAAGACCAGCGCCTTGTGGACGTTCAGCGCCTCACGGAGCGCGGCGACCGTGTCCGCGTCCAGCGGCCGGGCGAGGTCGACGCCGCTCACCTGGGCGCCGATGTGCGCGGTGACCTTGCGGATGTCGAGTGTCATGACCTGGACCTTTCAGACGAGGGCTGCGGTGTGCTGGTTGACGGGGCGGGGGAGGCCGTAGCGCTCCCGCAGGGTCTGGCGGCCGGGGTACTCGGTGCGCAGCAGACCGCGGGCGCGCAGGATCGGCACCACGTGGTCGACGAACGCGTCGAGCCCGGAGGGCAGGACGGCGGGCATGATGTTGAAACCGTCGGCGGCGCCCTGGGTGAACCAGGTCTCGATGGCGTCGGCGACCTGCTCGGGCGTGCCCGCGAAGGTGAGATGGCCGCGCCCGCCGCCGAGCCGGCCGATCAACTGCCGTACGGTGAGCCGGTCGCGGCGGGCCAGCTCCACCACCAGGGTGTAGCGGCTCTTGGCGCCCTCGACGGCGTCCTCGGAGGGAAGGTCGGCGGGCAGCGGGGCGTCCAGCTCCAGGGTGCCGGGAGGCAGGTTCAGCAGCCGCTCCAGGTTGGTCACCCCGTGCACATGCACGATGTGGTCCTCCAGCACCCGCTCGTTGGCCCGCGCCTCGGCCTCGGTCGAGCCGAGCACCGGCACGATGCCGGGCAGCACCTTGATGTGCCCGGGGTCGCGGCCGGCCGCCGCGGTGAGCGCCTTGAGGTCGGCGTAGAAGGACTGGGCGTCGGCGAGCGTCTGCTGCGCGGTGAACACGGCATCCGCGTACCGGGCGGCGAACGCCTTGCCGTCCGCCGAGGACCCGGCCTGCACCAGCAGCGGGTAACCCTGCGGCGAGCGCGGCACGTTGAGGGCGCCCTCGACCTGGAAGTACGTGCCCCGGTGCCGGGGCGGGTGGATCTTGGCGTCGTCGCCCCAGACGCCGGACGCCTTGTCGGCGACGATCGCGTCGTCCTCCCAACTGTCCCAGAGCTTCAGGGCCACGTCGAGGAACTCGGCGGCGCGCGCGTACCGTTCGGCGTGGGCGGGCTCCGCGTCCAGGCCGAAGTTGCGGGCGGCGTCCGCGCCGGCGGTGGTGACGATGTTCCAGCCCGCCCGGCCGCCGCTGATGATGTCCAGCGAGGCGAACTTGCGGGCCAGGTTGTAGGGGGAGTTGTAGGACGTGGACGCGGTGGCGATCAGCCCGATGTGCTCGGTCGCCGTCGCCAGGGCCGTGAGCAGCGTCAGCGGCTCCAGCGCGCCGGACGGGCGCTGGGCGACGCTGCCCCACAGATGCGGGCCGTCGGCGAGGAACAGCGAGTCGAACGTGCCGCGTTCGGCGGCCCTGGCCAGCCCGACGTAGTGGTCCAGCTCCACATGGGCGTACGGGTCGCTCTCGGGGAGCCGCCAGGACGCCTCGTGGTGGCCGGTGTTCATCAGGAAGGCGTTGAGGTGGAGGGTGCGGGGTGGCATGCGGTGTCCTCGGATGTCCTCGGGTGTCCTCGGAAGGAACGAAGGAATGAAGGGCGGGAGGAATGAAGGGCGGGGGCGACGGGTCAGCGGACGTCTTCCGTCACGCCGAGTGCGGCCAGCAGCCGTGCGCGGTAGTCGCCGTGCGGGACCTCGCGGTCCACGGTCAGGTCGAGACCGATCCGGCCGTGGTCGAGGACCAGGATCCGGTCGGCGAGCGCGATCGCCTCGTCCACGTCATGGGTGACGAGCAGCACGGACGGCCGGTGGCGCTGCCACAGCTCCCGCAGCAACGCGTGCATCTTGATCCGCGTGAGCGCGTCCAGCGCCCCGAACGGCTCGTCGGCCAGCAGGAGTTCGGGTTCGCGGACCAGGGAGCGGGCCAGTGCGGCGCGCTGTGCCTCGCCGCCGGACAGCTCGTTGGGCCAGGCCCGCTCACGGCCGGCCAGACCCACCTCGGCCAGGGCCTCCCGCCCCTTCTCCACGCCGTCGGTGCCCAGCAGCACGTTGTCCAGCACCCGCCGCCAGGGCAGCAGCCGGGAGTCCTGGAAGACGACCGACACCCGCTCCGGGGCGCTGAGTTCGCCGCTGCCGGTGACCTCGTGGTCCAGGCCGGCGACCGCCCGCAGCAGGGTGGACTTGCCGGAGCCGCTGTGCCCGAGGAGGGCGACGAACTGACCGGCGGGGATCTCCAGATCGATGGCGTCGAGGACGACCCGTCCGTCGAACGACCGTGTGAGACCCCGCAGTCGGACGGCGGGACGGGTCAACTGCTCAGTGTGCGGCGCCACGACAGCACCCTCCGTTCGATGAGACGGACCGCGCTGTCGGAGATCAGACCGAAGACGCCGTAGATGAGCAGGCCGACCAGGATGACGTCCGACTGGCCGTAGTTCTGGGCCTGGAACATCATGTAGCCGAGGCCGCTGGTGGCGTTGATCTGCTCCAGGACGACCAGACCGAGCCAGGAGCCGGTGACACCGAGCCGGAGTCCCACGAAGAATCCGGGCAGTGCGCCGGGGATCACGATCTCCCGGATGAAGCGGAGCTTCGACAGGCCCTGCACCTCGGCGAGTTCGACGAACCGGTGGTCGATGCCGGACAGCGCGGCATGCGTGTTCAGATAGATCGGGATGTAGACGACGATCGCGATGATCGCGATCTTGAAGGTCTCGCCGATGCCCAGCCAGAGGATGAACAGCGGGATCAGACCGAGGGTCGGGATCGCCCGGTTGAGCTGGACCGTCCCGTCGATCAGCGCCTCCCCGGAGCGGGTGAGCCCGGACGCCAGGGCGAGGGTCACGCCGGCGGTGAGGCCGATCGCGAACCCGTACCCCGCGCGTTCCAGCGAGGTGACGATGTCGGTGGGCAGGGTTCCGTCGGTCCACAGATGGACCCCGGTGTCCAGCACGGTCCAGGGCGCCGGGATCGCGCCCGGGTCCAGCCGTCCGGCGGCGGAGGCGGCGGCCCACAGCGCGAGCAGCACCAGCGGTCCGACGAGCCGGGAAGCGGGCAGCCGCTTGCCGGGGGCGAGGCTGCGGCGGCGGCGCCTGCGGGTGGGTTCGGGGGGCGCGGCGACCGGCGGGGCCGCGGTCACGGTCGTTGTCATGGCGGTCACTTCCGGTGCTCGACGGCTGTGGGCGTGGTCATGGCGTCACTTCCGGTACTCGGCCGGCACGGCCTCGGCGGCCAGGTGCTCGAAGCGGTGGTCGAAGAGCGGGGACACGTCGAACTTCTTCACGAACCCGCCCTCCGCGAGCAGATCCGCGGTCTCCTGCTCCCACGCGATGGCCTCGTCCCAACTCGGCGGGAACAGCGGCTTGTTGGCGAGCGCGGTGATCGCCTCGGCCTGCGGGAGGGTCAGGTTCTGCGTCTTGACGTAGAACTCCTTGTTCCAGACGTCCGGGTGCTCGTACTGCCAGACCTGGCCCTGCGCCCACTGCGGGATGTACGCGGCGACGGCGGCGGCCTTCGCCCGGTCGTTCAGCACCGACACCGGCGCCCACAGCAGGCTGAGCAGGTCGACGACGTCCGTGGTGATGGTGCGGGCGCCCTTCGCCTCGTACTGCTGGAGATAGGCGGGCGCCTGGCTGTTGCCGAGCGGGGCGATGTCGACCTGGCCGGACTGGAGGGCGGTCAGGAACTGGTTGCTGGTCAGCGGGACCAGCGTCACGTCGTCGTAGGCCAGACCCGCCTTCTTCAGCGCCCGCAGCAGCACGACACCCTGCGCCTGGCCCTGCGAGAACGCGAGGCGCTTGCCCTCGAAGTCGGCGACCGAGCGGATGTCGCTGCCGGGCTTGGTGGCGAAGAGGTAGTTCGGCTTGCGCGTCACGTTGATCGCGACGATCTTCGCGTCGAATCCCTGGTAATACGCCTGGATCGGCGGAATACCCGCGTTGTTGGCCAGGTCGAGGGATTTGGCGCGGAAGGCGTTGATGACGTCGGGACCGGCCCCGATGTTCAGCCAGCTCGACACCGTGAAAGGCAGCTTCGGCAATTTCGCCAGCTTGAACTGGAGTTCCTGGGCGTTCTGGAAGGAGGCGATCTTCAGACTGGTGCCGGCCGGCACCTCGGTCGCCAGCGGTGCGGTGGAGGCGCCCTTGGCACTGGTGGCGGCGGTGCCGTCGGCGCAGCCGCTGAGACCGGCGACGCCCGCCGCGGCACCGAGCAGAGACGTGAGGAAAAGTCGACGGTCAAGGGTCGAAGACATGACGGAACCCCTAGGGGGAAGAGAGAGAAAAAGGCAGGCGAAATTCCGGGCAGCGCCAAGGGAATTAACGCGGAAGAAGACAGACACAAGGCAGGAAGATGGGCGCGCTCCCGGCGCACCGGGGCGTCAGCAACAGAGAGTGCGACAGCTCATGGATCGATCGTCCTGTTCACGTGCGGGGCCTGTCAACATTCGGAGTTTCTGAATTAATTCGATTCGGATGCGGCCGACGGCATGGTCAGCGGATCGCGGTAGAGCACGTCGAGCGCCACCGCCCCGCCCGCCACGGCCAGCACCGAGTCCCCGAAGCTCGTCGGCACCACGGACCCGGCCCGCCCGGCCCCGACCTCCTCGCGCAGCGCGGCGAGGCAGTCCTCCCGGTGGATGACACCGACCTCGGTGACGACGACCCGCTCCGGATTGAGGACGTCGAGCAGCAGCCCCGCCGCCCGCCCCGTCATCCGCGCCCGCTCGCGCAACAGCCGTACCGCCACCGGGTTTCCGTCCTGCGCCGCCGCGAGCACCCGCATCGGGTTCACCCCGTCCACGACGCCCGCCTCCCGGGCCCGCCGGCACAGCGTGCGCTCGCTCAGCTCCACCTGGAGGCAGCCGACCCGCCCGCAGGCGCACGGCTCCGTCCCGCCGGCCAGCGGCAGATGCGCCACGGCCCCCGCCTGGGAGCGGGGGCCGTGATGCACCTCGTCATGGGTGGCGAACGCCGCGTCGACCACGTTCCCCACGAACAGATGCAGCACACTGCGGCTGCCGCGGGCCCGGCCGAACAGCCGCTCCGCGTTCACCAGCGCCCGCGCGTGCCCGTCCACCCGCACCGGCAGCCCGGTGCGCGCCTCCACGACGTCCCGCGCCGGCACGTCCCGCCAGCCCAGCAGTGGATGCTCGACCACGGTCCCGGAGTCCCGGTCCACCCAGCCCCCCGCGGCGAGCCCCACCCCGAGCGGACGGTCCCGCCCGGACGCGGCGAGCAGCTCCGCCAGCCCGTCGGCGGCCCGCGCCAGCACCCCGTACGGCTCGGTGCTGCCGCGATGCTTCAACTCCTGCCGCGCCAGCACCCGTCCGCGCAGATCGAGCAGCGCGACCGTGGTGTACGGCACCGCCACATGCACCCCGCCGACCAGGTACCGCGAGTCGTCCAGATCGACCGGCACATGCGGCCGGCCCGCCCCGTTCGACCGGCGCGGCACCGCCGACTCCCGGATCAGGCCGAGGCCGGAGAGCCGGGCGCAGTGCTCGGTGACGGCGGCCGGGGACAGCCCGGTGAGCCGGGCGATGGTGGAGCGTGCCACCGGCCCGTGTTCGAGCACGGACCGCAGGACCACGCTGGCGCTGGTGCGCCGCCGGTCGCTGTCGGCGACACGGGGGACGGGGGACGTCGTACGGACTTCAAGGGCCGCGGTGCGGGGCATGGTTGACCGTCCTCGGGAACGGGGCCGACACGTCTCGGAGGCCGAGGCGCGCCGGGACCGCGCCTCAGACCGGGCGGCGACAGGTGGCCGTGCCCTGGCGTCGCAGGTCGACATAGCGACGCGACGTGAAGTTCAGGGCCTGGGCAACCATGGCTGGAAGCGTAGGGCAGGAACGGTGAATCCGACCAGAGCACTCGGATTCCTTTGGTGAGAACACACAAGCCCGCCGTCTCGCCGAAAGGTGAGCGAAACATCCCCACCTCAGTGATCGGTGTCACGCCGTACCGGGTGTAACCGCCTTCGTTTGTCCGGAGCCGACCAAGGTCACGTTCTTCCCTTTGTCGATCGCTGACGGTGAGCGGCCGGTGGGCGCTGGGATAGCGTCGCCGTGTCCCGAACCGTCCCACCCCGCCGGAGTCCCCCAATGAGCACCGCCGTCGCCACTCCCGCTCGCACCGGACAGGTGCTCGCCGACCTGATCCCCGCCTCCCGAGTCCGGGACATCGCCCTCGTGGCCGGCGGCGCCGCGCTCACCGGCCTCGCCGCCCAGATCGCGGTCCCGATCCCCGGCTCCCCGGTGCCGGTGACCGGCCAGACCTTCGCCGCGCTGCTCGTCGGCACCACGCTCGGCACCCGGCGCGGCTTCCTCTCCCTCGCCCTGTACGCGGTGGCCGGTGTCGCCGGTGTGCCGTGGTTCGCGGGCGGCACCTCGGGTGCGGCGGCCGTCTCCTTCGGCTACATCCTCGGCATGATCCTGGCCTCCGCCGCCGTCGGCGCGCTGGCCCGCCGCGGCGCCGACCGCAACGTGTGGCGGATGGCCGGCACCATGCTGATCGGCGAGGCGATCATCTACGCCGTCGGCGTCCCCTACCTCGCCTACGCCGCCGACATGTCGCTCTCCGCCGCGGTGGCCGCCGGGCTCACGCCGTTCCTGATCGGTGACGCCGTCAAGGCCGCGCTGGCGATGGGGCTGCTGCCGAGCGCGTGGAAGCTCGCCAAGCGCTGACGGGGGTTCGGTCTCCGTCGGGGAAGAGGCTCGCCGGGTCGTGCGATACGACCGTGAGGCGGGCCTCTTCCGCGTTTCCGGGTGCCGGGGTCAGCTCACCTCGCCCTCCGGCCGGCGGCGGGACGCCCACCACAGCCCGGCCGCGCCCGCCGCGAACAGCGAGACCCCGGCCGCGCCCAGCGGCAGCAGCTCGCGCCCGGCACCGGTCTTCGGCAACTCGTCCGGTGCCACGGGGGTGTTGTCGGTGCCGAGGAGCAGCGGGGTGGCCGGGGCGTTCGGTGACGGGTTCGTCGTACCGAAGGGCACCGGGCCCTGCTGCCAGAACGTCTTCGTCCCGTCCGCGGTCTGGACGGGCAGACAGATCTTTCCGGTCTTCCCGAGATCGAACGTGGCATCGACGTCGTACGATTTCGAGGCTTCCGCCGCGAGATTGCCGACGGCGCAGGAGAATCCGCTGTTCGAACCCTCCGGGAGATCCTTTTCCGGGATCGCTGTGCACCCTTCGACGTTTTTGACGGTCAGTCCGTCGAATCCGACGACGAGCAGCCTGATGTCTCCGCTTTCCTCGGTTCCGTCATTCTTCACGGTGGCGGTGATCGCCGTTTCCTCCGACGTGTTGTCGACCGAGATCCGGTCGGGCAGCAGCGTGGTCAGCCGCACCCCGGCCGGTGCCTCGTCGACGGCCTTTCCCCCCTTGTCGCTGCCGGGCCCCTGACCGTCGTCCGCCCCGGCCGGGGCGGCCAGCAGCAGTACGGCGGCGAAGGACGCCGCGGCGAGCGGCAGTGCTCCGGCGACGGTCGTCCTGTGTCGAGAACTCATGTTCGTCCCCCCCTCGGCTGCGCCTGAATTCGCAGTACTTGAAGAGGTACCACAAGATTTCTCCGCACTATGCTGGTGCGGCATGAATTGGTAGGACCGGGCAATGGAGGGGGTGCAGCGAATTGCCGGGGAATTCGGATAGCGGCGGTGTTCCAGGTTTTCTGGTGGCGGGGCGCTACCGGCTGGTCGAAAGCATCGGCCAGGGGGGAATGGGGCGGGTGTGGCGGGCGTCCGACGAGATGCTCGACCGGCCGGTCGCCGTGAAGGAGATGCGGATCGACGGCCTCGACCCGGAGGACACCCGCACCCGCCGCGAACGCGCCCTGCGCGAGGCCAGGGCGACGGCGCGGATCGACCATCCTCAGGTGGTGCGCGTCTACGACGTGGTGGACGCGGGCGAACGCCTGTGGATCGTCATGGAGTTGGTGGCCGGGCGCTCGCTGGAGCGGGTGCTGGTCGAGGACGGGCGGCTGGGTCCGCGGGCGACGGCCCGGATCGGGCTCGGCCTGGTCGCGGCGCTGCGGCAGGTGCATGCGCGGGGGGTGCTGCACCGGGACATCAAACCGGGCAACGTCCTGGTGGAGGAGGCGGGGGAGTCCGGGGAGTCCGGTGACGGGCGGGTGGTCCTCACCGACTTCGGCATCGCGGCGATCCAGGACACCAAGGCGCTGACGATGGTGGGCATGCTGGTCGGCTCGCCCGACTACATGGCGCCCGAGCGCATCGCGGGCCGCCCGCAGGGGCCGCCGTCCGACAACTGGTCCCTCGGCGCGACCCTGTGCGCCGCGCTGGCCGGGCACTCGCCGTTCTCCCGCGACACCACCCTGGCCACGCTGCACGCCGTCCTCTACGACGAGCCGGTCCTCCCGCCCGAGGCGGGCCCCCTCCGCCCCATCCTCACAGCCCTCCTGGAAAAGGAACCAACGCTCCGAGCGTCGTTGTCCGACGTGGAGCGGGGCCTACGCCCGGTGGCGTACCCGACCCCGCCCCCGACCTGGCCGGTCACCGACCCGAGCCTCTCACCAGGCCCTGCGGCGGGAGGCCGCCACGCCCCGACGGGCGAAGCGGAACCACTGCCCGGCGCGGGTACCCCCGACCCTCGCGCCTCCAGGGGTCCCACCACCCCACACACACCCTCGGAGCCCAGGCCCCCCGGCGGCTCCGCCACCCGGCCGGCTCGGGAGGGCGCCGCCCCGGAGCCTGGCGGGACCGTCCCGCCGGCCGAGGCGGGGCCGCGGCCCCCAGGCATGGCGCCGGGTGCGGGTGTCTCTGATCCGCGCGGCTCAGGGGGCTCCCTCGCTCCGCCGGTTCGGGACGGTGCCCCCGTGGCGGAGGCGGGTCCGCGGCCCCCAGGCTCCGCGCCCGCCGCAGGCACCGGCGCTGCCGCCGACGGCTCCGGGGGCTCCCTCGCTCCGCCGGTCCCGGAGGGCGTCCCGGCGGCTGAGGCCGAGCAGCCTCCGGACTCGGTGCCCGGCGCAGGCGCTGCCGCCGGCGGCTCCGGGGGATCCGTCACCCTGCCTGCGACGGAGGGGCGTTCGCGGGCCGGTTCTGGTCCGGCGTCTTCGGGGCGAGTGCCCGGCGACTCCGGGGGCTCTCCAGCTCCGCCCGTCCAGGACGGTGCCCCTGCGGCTGTGGCGGGGCCGCGGCCCCCAGGCATGGCGCCGGGTGCGGGTGTCTCTGATCCACGCGGCTCAGGGGGCTCGCTCGCTCCGCCCGCCCCGGAAGCCGATGCCGGGCAGTCTCTGGAGTCGGCGCCCGGCGCAGGCGTCGACGCCGTTGGCTCCGGGGGATCCGTCACTCCGCCTGCTGCGGAGGGGCGTTCGTGGGCCGGTTCTGGTCCGGCGTCTCCGGGGCAGGTGCCCGGCGTCTCCGGGGGCTCCCCGGCTCCGCCCGTTCGGGACGGCGTCCCTGCGGCTGTGGCGGGGCCGCCGCCTCCAGGGATGGCGCCGGGTGAGGGTGTCTCTGATCCACGCGGCTCCGGGGGCTCGCTCGCTCCGCCTGCTGCGGAGGGGCGGCGGGTGCAGAACGGTTCTGGTCCGGCGTCTCCGGGGCAGGTGCCCGGCGTCTCCGGGGGCTCCCCGGCTCCGCCCGTTCGGGACGGCGTCCCTGCGGCTGTGGCGGGGCCGCCGCCTCCAGGGATGGCGCCGGGTGAGGGTGTCTCTGATCCACGCGGCTCCGGGGGCTCGCTCGCTCCGCCTGCTGCGGAGGGGCGGCGGGTGCAGAACGGTTCTGGTCCGGCGTCTCCGGGGCAGGTGCCCGGCGTCTCCGGGGGCTCCCCGGCTCCGCCCGTTCGGGACGGTGTCCCTGCGGCTGTGGCGGGGCCGCCACCCCCAGGCATGGCGCCCGGCGCGGGTGCCTCTGATCCGCGCAGCTCCGGGGGCTCCCCCGCTCCATCTGCTCGGGAGGGTGTCCCCGCGGCTGAGGGCGGACCGCCGCCCCCAGGTCCGGTCGGCGCCGGGCCTCGTACGTCCGGGGGCTCGCTCACTCCGCCTGCCCGGCGGGACGGGCCCGGTGCGGGCGTCGGCAGCGGGTCCCACAGCTCTGAAAGCACGCCCGACCAGCCTGCGCGGGGCTCCGGCGCGGGCGTCGGTGACCCGGGAGAGACTGCCAACCCACCCGCCCCAGAGGCCCGTTCACGTGTGAACTCGGGACCCGCGTCCGGTCCGCCCGGAGGCACCGCGCCTCGCGACTCCGGGGGCCCGCTCACTCCGCCTGTCCGGCGGGACGGGTCGTCGCCCCTGGGTCTGCCGCCCGGCGCGGGCGTCAGTGGTCCCGGGGAGGCTGCCAACCCGCCTGTCCCGGAGGTCCGTTCACATGTGGACTCGGGGCCCGGCGCTGTCACCAGGGATTCCCGCGGCCTGTCCGGCCGGGAGGGTGCCCCCACCTCCCTCGCCCGTGCCGCCGCCGAGACCCAGCGGCGGCCTGTGCCGGGTGGGGGGTCCGCAACGCCCTCCGACCGCACCCGGCGTCGTAGCGTCATAGCCGCCGCAGTCGGGGTCGTCGCCGTGGGGGCCGTCGTCGCGGGGGTCCTCGTGTTCGTGCCCGGGGGCGAGGGCCGCGAGGCCGTGGACACGCCCTCGTCGGGGACCGCCTCCACGGCGACGACGCCCGCCCCCACCGTCCAGGGCACCTCCCGCCCCCGCAGCCTGCCGCCAGGCGCCCGGGTCGAGGCGGGCGGGTTCGCCTGGGTGACGCCGAGGGGGTGGCAGCGGGACGTGAAGACGGGCGCCGAGGTGCACTACACCTCGCCCGACGGCACCCAGGAACTCGTCGCCAAGTCCTCCCTCGCACGCGGTGACCTGATGGACACCTGGGAGACCTCCGAGCACAACGCCCGCCAGGGGCAGGACTACGTGAAGATCCGGCTGGAGGAGACGACGTTCAGGGGACGGCCCGCGGTCGTCTGGGAGTACACCTTCACCCTGCGCGGCACCCCCTGGCACGCCCGGCTGCTCGGCTTCGACGAGCGAGGGAAGTCGTACCAGATCAACACCTGGTACCAGCCGGGCGTGGAGGGCGACGCGCTCCGCACCTACGAGAGGGTCAAGGACGGCTTCACCGTGCTGTGAGCTACTTCCCGGCGGCCTCCGGCGCCGAACCGCGCGGCGCCACCCGCTGCTTCACGAAGGCCACCGCGACGACCAGCGCCGCGACGAGCAGCGACAGCAGGACGGTCGTACGGCCGCTGCTCTCGCCCTCCGTGTCGGTCAGCATGTAGCCGAGGACGAACACGATCAGCGCGGCCGCCGCCCAGGTCAGATACGGGTACAGCCACATCCGCACGACCAGCTTCTCCGGCGCCTCCCGCTGGATGATCTTCCGCATCCGCAGTTGCGAGAAGCAGATGACCAGCCACACGAACAGGGCGACCGCACCACTGGAGTTGACGAGGAAGAGGAAGACCGAGTCCGGGAACTTGTAGTTGAAGAACACGGCCACGAAACCGAACACGACCGACGCGACGATCGCCGTCATCGGCACCCCGCGGGACGTCGTCCGGGCGAACGCCTTGGGCGCGTCCCCGCGCTCACCGAGCGAGAAGGCCATCCGCGAGGCGGTGTAGAGGCCGGAGTTCAGACAGGACAGCACCGAGGTCAGCACGATGAAGTTCATGATCTGGCCGGCGTGCGCGATACCGAGGGAGTCGAGGGCGGCGACGTACGAGCCGTCCTTCTTGATCGAGGGGTCGTTCCACGGCAGCAGCGTCACGACGACGAAGATCGAGCCGAGGTAGAAGACACCGATCCGCCAGATGATGCTGTTGGTGGACTTGGTCACGGCCCGCTGCGGGTTCTCGGACTCGCCCGCGGCCAGCGTCGCGATCTCGCTGCCCATGAAGGAGAAGACGACGAGCAGCACGCCGGTCAGGATGGCGCCGGGCCCGTGGGGCAGGAACCCGCCCTCGCCCGTGAGGTTGGCCAGGCCCGCCTTGTCGCTGTCCACACCGGGCAGCACACCGAACACGGCCAGCCCGCCGACGACGATGAACGCGCCGATCGCCACGACCTTGATCCCGGCGAACCAGAATTCGAACTCCCCGTAGGAGCCCACGGAGACCAGGTTGGTGGCGGTCAGCACCACCATCACGATGAGCGCCCACGCCCACTGCGGTACGGCCGGGATCCACCCTTCGAGGATCGCGGCGCCGGCGGTGGCCTCCACGGCCAGCACGACGACCCAGAAGAACCAGTACAGCCAGCCGATGGAGAAGCCGGCCCACGGGCCGAGCGCACGGTCGGCGTGGGCGGAGAAGGAGCCCGAGGTGGGGTTGGCCGCGGACATCTCGCCCAGCATCCGCATCACCAGCACCACGAGCGTGCCGACGAGGGCGTACGAGAGCAGGATGCCGGGGCCCGCGGTGGCGATGCCGGAGCTGGATCCGACGAACAGCCCGGCGCCGATGACACCGCCGATGGCGATCATCGACAGATGACGGTTCTTCAGGCCCGCGTGGAGACCCGAGCCGCCGGACGCACCGGGGTCTCCGGGTCCGGCGGGTCCTTCAGGGCCGCGGTCGGCCTTCGTGAGGGTCGGCTGCGAAGTCATGGGGGTGGTTTTCCTTTGCGCCGTACAACAAGACGGTCCAGTGAAACGGAGGCAATTGGATTCGTGAACCTCTGAATCCAGATCGTTACTTGAGGTTTTCCTGAGGTTCCATGGTTCTGGCGTGATTCTTATGGGTCGTCCACCCCGCGCTGCTGCCCCACGCCGCCCATGTCACACTCATCCCATGCGCGTGTATCTCGGCTCGGACCATGCCGGCTTCGAACTCAAGAACCACCTCGTCGAATGGCTGAAGGAGGCGGGCCACGAGCCCGTCGACTGCGGCCCCCATATCTACGACGCCCAGGACGACTACCCGCCCTTCTGCCTCCGCGCGGCGGAGCGCACGGCCGCCGACCCCGAGGCCCTCGGCATCGTGATCGGCGGCTCCGGCAACGGCGAGCAGATCGCGGCGAACAAGGTGAAGGGCGTGCGCGCGGCCCTGGCGTGGAGCGAGGAGACCGCGTCCCTCGGCCGCCAGCACAACAACGCCAACGTCGTCGCCGTCGGCGCCCGGATGCACACCACCGAGGAGGCGACGAAGTTCGTCGAGACCTTCCTCGGCACCCCGTTCTCGGGTGACGAGCGCCATATCCGCCGGATCGACATGCTGGCCGACTACGAGACGACCGGCGACCTCCCGCCGATCCCGGCCCACCATCCGCAGCAGGACTGACCCACCCCACCCGGCGCGGGCTCGGGCCACAGGTCCCCGGCGGGGCCGGAAAGGACACACACGCCGTGCCAGAAGGGCACACCATCCACCGGCTGGCGCAGGACTACGCCGAGCGCTTCGCCGGCACCGCGCCCCGGGTGACCAGCCCCCAGGGGAAGTTCTCCGACGCCGCCCAGCTCCTGGACGGCGTCGGACTCACCCGCACCGAGGCCCACGGCAAGCACCTCTTCCTGGGCTTCCGGGACGGCGAGTGGGTCCACATCCACCTCGGCCTGTTCGGCAAGGTCGCCTTCGGCGACGCCCCGGCGCCCCCGCCCACCGACACCGTCCGGCTCCGCCTCGCCGGCCCCACCGGATACGTCGACCTGCGCGGCCCCACCACCTGCGCCCTGATCACGGACGCCGAGAAGCAGGCCGTCCACGCCCGCCTCGGCCCCGACCCGCTGCGCGCCGACGCCGACCCCGCCCGCGCCTGGGCCCGCATATCCCGCAGCCGGACCACGATCGCCGCGCTCCTGATGGACCAGAAGGTCATCGCAGGCGTCGGCAACGTCTACCGCGCCGAGGTCCTCTTCCGGCACGGCGTCGACCCCTACCTCCCGGGCCGCGACCTCACCCCCGCCGCATGGGACGCGATCTGGCGGGACCTCGTCGCCCTCATGCGTGACGGCGTGCGCGACAACCGCATCGACACGGTCCGCCCGGAGCACACCCCCGAGGCCATGGGCCGCCCGCCCCGCGTCGACGACCACGGCGGCGAGGTGTACGTCTACCGGCGCGCCCACCAGCCCTGCCATCTGTGCGGCGGCGAGATCCGCACCGCCGAACTCGCCGCCCGCAACCTCTTCTGGTGCCCCGCCTGCCAACCGCCCGCCGGGGCCTAGGGCCTGTTGTGAAAGTCCCGCCTGCCCGGCGACGCCCGGCACGCACTCTCGCCGCACCGGGCACAGACCCGAGTACGTCCAGTACGAGGGCCTGCACCCGGCACGCCGAGAGCACGCACCGGACGCCGCCGGGCCCGCCCTCCGGGCGGACGACGGGACTTTCACAACAGGCCCTAGAGGTTCAGACGTTCAGAGGTTCAGGCGTTCAGAACCCGTGCGGCAGCCACGGCGCCGTCGCCGATCCGAAGGCCACGGCGGCCGCCGCCAGCGCGCCCGGCCGCAGTTCGCGCACCCGGCCCGCCGCGGCCAGCGCCGTGAGGCTCACCCCGCCGAGATAGGCCGACCCCAACTCCCGTACCGACAGGGCGAGATCGGGCGCGTCCGCAGTACGCGCGCACACCGCGCCCCGGCTGTCCCCGGCCAGCCGCCAACGCCCCTCGTTCCAGGGGCAGAAGGCGTCCTCCACCTCCACCACCACGTCCACCGGCGCCTGATAGGTCCGCGCCTCCAGCGCCGCGCCCACCTCCACCAGCCGTACGTGCAGCGCGTCCCGCACCCGGAGCTGACACCGCCGTACGTCCGACACCAGGTGCTGCCACGCCTCGTCCAGCGGACGCCCCCGCAGCTTCAGCGAGGTCGTCAGATCGATCCCGAACAGGAACCGCCACAACGCCGCCTCCGTCAGCGGATCGACGCCCGCCAGATCCTGGAGCAGCACCCCGCCGTTGTGCCCGGTGTCCGTCCACTCCGGCCGCACCCGGAACCGGGCGTACCCGGTGACCTCGCCGTCCCGTTCGGCGACCACGCACTGGAGCGCCGACGCGCCGTCCCGCTCCACCGCCGCCTCCAGCACCCCGAGCCCCTCCCAGCCCGGCCGCCGCGCCGGCATCCCGGGCCGCCCGGGCACCGTCCGCGCGTACACCGCCTCGCAGGCGGCCAGTTCCTCGACGGGATCGGCGTACCGCAGCGCTACGCCGTCCGTCCCCTCCGGCACGGACAGCCGGACCCGGCTCGTGTCGATCTCGGCGTGCAGCCCGAACGTCGCCGTGCCGTACCCGAACCGCCCGTAGATCATGGGCTCGGAGGCGGTGAGGACCGCCAGCGGCTCGCCCCACGCGCGCACGTCGTCCAGTTGCCGCCGCATCATCGCCGTGAGCAGCCCGCGCCGCCGGTGCGTCGCGCTCACCGAGACCATCGTCACCCCGGCCGCCGGCACGGACGCCCCGCCCGGTACCGTCAGCCGGAAGTCGAACGCCCCGGCGGTGCCCACGATCCGCTCGCCGTCCCACGCGCCGACCGACCGCCCGCAGGGGGTCAGCGTCCGCCACAGCTCCCGCTCCTCGGCGGACTCCGCGACCCCGCCGAAGGCCCGCAGCAGGGTGTCGTACCAGACGTCCCAGTCGTCCTGCCGCAGCGTGCGCAGCTCGATTCCCGGGGCGGCCGCCCGTCCCGCCGTCCGCTCCGCCGGCCGTACCGCCGGCCCCGTCGTCGTCGCACCAGTCGTCATGGATCCATGCCTAGCAGCACATTGCGGGACGAGCCAGCAAATTTCTCTCTCTCGGCGGCGCGAGCGCTTTCCTTGAAGTTCACTGAGAAGTCGAAGCTCCGAGGGGGGACAAGTGGGACCTCCCGTGCCAAGCGGCGGGTTGGATGGATAGGGTCCCGGACTAATGGCATCAGGACGACAGCGGCGCGCGGCGGCCGAGACGTCTACGGCCCGGTTGAAGCACTGGCTGCACCGGGTCCGCACCGGCCTGCGCAGAAGCGCCGTGGACTACTTCCGCGGCGACGGCTCGGACTGGATCGCGCTGGCCCTGCTGCTGCTCACCGTGCCGCTGATCGCCGCCACCACCCTCGCCAACTCCGTGTGGTGCTCCCCGGCCGCCCTGGTCCTGCCCATCGTCGCCGGCGGGCTGCTGCTGCGCCCGTCGAGCCTGCTCGGCCTGTACGCGGCGGCGGCCACCGCGCTGATCGTGGAGTCGGTGCAACTCGGCCCGTACACCGAGGGACCGTCCCGGGTGACACCCGGTGTCGTCCTGGTCGTCGCGGCATGCGGTTTCTTCGGTCTGCTCATCGCCCAGTTCCGCAGCCGGGTCGGCGTGCCCTGGCGGCGCGGCGGCACCATGCTCTTCGACCTGCGCGAGCGGATCCGGGTGCAGAGCAAGCTGCCCAAGCTGCCGCCGGGCTGGCACCGCGAGATGGCGCTGCGGCCCGCCGGCGGCCAGTCGTTCTCCGGTGACTTCGTCGTCGCGGCCCGCACCAACGGCGGCCGCACCATGGAGGTCGTCCTCACCGACGTCTCCGGCAAGGGCATGGACGCGGGCTCCCGCGCCCTGCTGCTGTCCGGCGCCTTCGGCGGCCTGCTCGGCTCGCTCCCGCCGCACGCCTTCCTGCCCGCCGCCAACGGCTATCTGCTCCGCCAGGACTGGGACGAGGGCTTCGCGACCTCCATCCACCTCGTCCTCGACCTCGACTCCGGGGACTACGAGCTGTACTCCGCGGGCCATCCGCCCGGCCTCCAGCTCAGCGCCGGCAGCGGCCGCTGGGAGGAGAAGGCCGCCGAGGGCCCGCTGCTCGGCGTGTACGAGGGCGCGCAGTTCGACCCGGTGAAGGGCTCGCTGCGCCCCGGTGACGTGCTGATGCTGTTCACCGACGGCCTGGTGGAGACCTCCGACCGGGACATCGTCGAGGGCATCGACCGGCTCACCGGCGAGGCCGACCGCTATGTCGCCGGCGGCTTCCAGGGCGCCGCCTGGCACCTCATCGAGGCCGTCGCCAAGGACGTCAACGACGACCGGGCGCTGCTGCTCGTCTGCCGCGAGGGCCCGACGTCCCAGCCGGCCCCGCTCGTCTGATTCCCGAGGGGACTGCGCATGCTCACCCTGCCCGAGGTCGAAGCCCTCGCCCGCGCCGCCCACGAGGGCCAGACCGACAAGGCGGGCCGCCCCTACGCCGAGCACCTGCGGGCGGTCGCCGAGGGCGTACGGTCCCGGGGCGGCGACGACGACCAGATCGCCGCGGCCTGGCTGCACGACGCCGTCGAGGACGACGCCCTGAGCGCCGTACGGCTGCGCGACGCCGCGCTGAGCGACCGTACGAAGGCGATCGTGCTGGCGGTCACCAAACGGGCCGGGGAACCGCCCGAAGCGTACGCGGCGCGGATCCTGGCGACGCCGGGCGCCCTGCTGGTGAAGGAGGCGGACCTCGCCCACAACGCGGACCCGGCCCGCCTGGCGGTCCTGGACGAGCCGACCCGGAGACGGCTGACCGAGAAGTACGCCGGGATGCGCGCACTTCTCGGTCTGCCGGGCTGAGCCGGGGCGGAGGAGATCAGCCGAGGGGATCAGCCGAGGGGATCAGGCGTCGACCTTGGCGCGCCGCTCCTGCTGTGCCCGCTCGCCGGCCCGTTCGCGTTCCCTGGCCAGCTCGGCCGCGTCCCGCCGGAAGGCCCACTCCATCCTCGGCTCCATGACGAACCGGAGGGCCCGCTGGACGGGCGGGGTGCACAGCAGGGTGACGGCGACGGCCACGGCGAGGCTCACCGCGATCGCACCGAGCGGCGTGTGCAGCCGCTCCTGGTCGAACCAGCCGCGGTAGTCGGCGCCCTTGAGCAGGAAGCCGTGCAGCAGATAGCCGTACAGGGTGCCCGCGCCGAGGGCCGTGCACCACAGGGTGCGGCCCGGGATCCAGGAGAAGAAGCAGGCGGTCAGCACCAGGGAGCAGCCGAACAGCGCGAGCTGCATGACGGGACCGGCCCACCAGGGCGCGCCCAGCTCCTGCGCGGAGTCACGGTGGTAGAACCAGCCGCCGTTCATCCGCGGCACGGCCCAATAGGCGAAGGCCAGCGCGAAGGCGAAGACGGGTACCGCCGCGATCCGCACCGAGCGACGGCGCACCAGGCGGAAGTGCTCGGGCTTCAGGCACAGGCCGAGCACGAAGAACGGCAGGAACTGAAGGACGCGCTGGAGGTCGAGGTCGTCGCCGATGTCGGGGCTGACCGACGCCAGCATGGCGATGCCCATGGCCAGCGGCAGCGGATGCCGGACGGCCTTCCACACGGGCGTGGTGAGCCGCCAGATGAACAGCGCGATCAGGAACCAGGTCAGGTAGTACGGGTCCAGGAGGCTGAGTTCCTGGTCGGGGGAGTGGTCGACGTAGCGCTTGAAGAGCGAGTAGCCGACCTCGAAGACCACGTACGGGACGGCGATCCCGGTCACCAGCCGTCTGATCCTGCCGGGGCTCGCGTCGAAACCGCGGGAGAAGAAGCCCGAGATGACGATGAACGCCGGCATGTGGAACGCGTAGACGAGCATGTACGCGGCCTGGAGGACCCGGCTGTCGCCCTTGAGCGGCTCCCAGGAGTGGGCCACGGCCACCAGCACGATCGCCACGTACTTGGCGTTGTCGAAGAACGCGTCACGGCGCGGGCGGGTCAGGGGGGACGGAGCGGCGTGGAACATTTGAGGCACCCTAGCGTCGTCTGTGGCTATGCGTAAAACAGCCGAGGTCATTCCTGCTTTTGGGTGCGACTACCCCGGGATTAAAGGAAGTTGCCATCCTGTATGTCCGGATTCATCCAGACTAAAAGGTACATAACGGCCTCTGTGGAGGGGGTGTTCGTGAGTCCGTGACCGCAATTCGAATTCCCTGCGGGCGCGTTGTGTGGAGATGGAAACGATCTCTCCCAATTTCCCGGCCGGGCCGGGTTTCGAATTGCCGTGCGGGGTACGCGTGCGCGTCACGGGACGCAATCATGTGTCAGGGGCCGCATAGGGAGGCCGTGTTGGTGGCACGATGGTCTCTGGCGGGGGTGCGCGGACTTGCGCCCCCGGGCCGGGAGTGCGGACCGACCGAGGGTGTGTGATCAGTGTGGCCATTTCACTGTCCGTGGTGCTGCTGTTGGCGATCATCCTGGTGGTCCTGATCCGGGGCGGGAGCATCAAGGCCGGCCCCGCCATCGTCGCCATCCTGTTCGGCTTCTTCCTCGCCTCGACCGGCATGGCCCCGTCGATCAACCGCTTCCTCGACTCCCTCGCGGACACGATCAACTCGATCAGCTTCTGACGGCGCCCGGGGACCCCCTCCCCGGAAACGCCGAAGGCCCGGGCGGAGAAGACCTCCGCCCGGGCCCGGGCCATGGAGCGGGCGACGGGAATCGAACCCGCGTAGCTAGTTTGGAAGACTAGGGCTCT
>NZ_JAANNX010000146.1:0-3235 GCF_013363615.1 Streptomyces sp. CAI-85
AACACAGTGGACGCGAGCAACTGAGGACAAGCCCTCGGCCTATTAGTACCGGTCACCTCCACACGTTACCGTGCTTCCAGATCCGGCCTATCAACCCAGTCGTCTACTGGGAGCCTTACCCCATCAAGTGGGTGGGAGTCCTCATCTCGAAGCAGGCTTCCCGCTTAGATGCTTTCAGCGGTTATCCCTCCCGAACGTAGCCAACCAGCCATGCCCTTGGCAGAACAACTGGCACACCAGAGGTTCGTCCGTCCCGGTCCTCTCGTACTAGGGACAGCCCTTCTCAAGACTCCTACGCGCACAGCGGATAGGGACCGAACTGTCTCACGACGTTCTAAACCCAGCTCGCGTACCGCTTTAATGGGCGAACAGCCCAACCCTTGGGACCGACTCCAGCCCCAGGATGCGACGAGCCGACATCGAGGTGCCAAACCATCCCGTCGATATGGACTCTTGGGGAAGATCAGCCTGTTATCCCCGGGGTACCTTTTATCCGTTGAGCGACGGCGCTTCCACAAGCCACCGCCGGATCACTAGTCCCGACTTTCGTCCCTGCTCGACCCGTCGGTCTCACAGTCAAGCTCCCTTGTGCACTTACACTCAACACCTGATTGCCAACCAGGCTGAGGGAACCTTTGGGCGCCTCCGTTACCCTTTAGGAGGCAACCGCCCCAGTTAAACTACCCATCAGACACTGTCCCTGATCCGGATCACGGACCCAGGTTAGACATCCAGCACGACCAGAGTGGTATTTCAACGACGACTCCACCTGAACTGGCGTCCAAGCTTCACAGTCTCCCACCTATCCTACACAAGCCGAACCGAACACCAATATCAAACTGTAGTAAAGGTCCCGGGGTCTTTCCGTCCTGCTGCGCGAAACGAGCATCTTTACTCGTAGTGCAATTTCACCGGGCCTATGGTTGAGACAGTCGAGAAGTCGTTACGCCATTCGTGCAGGTCGGAACTTACCCGACAAGGAATTTCGCTACCTTAGGATGGTTATAGTTACCACCGCCGTTTACTGGCGCTTAAGTTCTCAGCTTCGCCACCCCGAAGAGTGACTAACCGGTCCCCTTAACGTTCCAGCACCGGGCAGGCGTCAGTCCGTATACATCGCCTTACGGCTTCGCACGGACCTGTGTTTTTAGTAAACAGTCGCTTCTCGCTGGTCTCTGCGGCCACCCCCAGCTCACCGTGTAAAACGGATCACCGAGTGTGGCCCCCCTTCTCCCGAAGTTACGGGGGCATTTTGCCGAGTTCCTTAACCATAGTTCACCCGAACGCCTCGGTATTCTCTACCTGACCACCTGAGTCGGTTTAGGGTACGGGCCGCCATAAAACTCGCTAGAGGCTTTTCTCGACAGCATAGGATCATCCACTTCACCACAATCGGCTCGGCATCAGGTCTCACCCCATGTGAGTGGCGGATTTGCCTACCACTCGGGCTACACCCTTACCCCGGGACAACCACCGCCCGGGCTGGACTACCTTCCTGCGTCACCCCATCACTCACCTACTACCACCTTGGGTCGGCGGCTCCACCACTTTCCTTTCCCCGAAGGGTCCGGAACGGCTTCACGGCCTTAGCATCGATAGGTTCGATGTTTGACGCTTCACAGCGGGTACCGGAATATCAACCGGTTATCCATCGACTACGCCTGTCGGCCTCGCCTTAGGTCCCGACTTACCCTGGGCAGATCAGCTTGACCCAGGAACCCTTAGTCAATCGGCGCACACGTTTCTCACGTGTGAATCGCTACTCATGCCTGCATTCTCACTCGTGAACCGTCCACCACTGCCTTCCGGCGCGGCTTCACCCGGCACACGACGCTCCCCTACCCATCACAGCCGCCGTTGGGCGTATTGCTGCAATGACACGACTTCGGCGGTACGCTTGAGCCCCGCTACATTGTCGGCGCGGAATCACTAGACCAGTGAGCTATTACGCACTCTTTCAAGGGTGGCTGCTTCTAAGCCAACCTCCTGGTTGTCTCTGCGACTCCACATCCTTTCCCACTTAGCGTACGCTTAGGGGCCTTAGTCGATGCTCTGGGCTGTTTCCCTCTCGACCATGGAGCTTATCCCCCACAGTCTCACTGCCGCGCTCTCACTTACCGGCATTCGGAGTTTGGCTAAGGTCAGTAACCCGGTAGGGCCCATCGCCTATCCAGTGCTCTACCTCCGGCAAGAAACACACGACGCTGCACCTAAATGCATTTCGGGGAGAACCAGCTATCACGGAGTTTGATTGGCCTTTCACCCCTAACCACAGGTCATCCCCCAGGTTTTCAACCCTGGTGGGTTCGGTCCTCCACGAAGTCTTACCTCCGCTTCAACCTGCCCATGGCTAGATCACTCCGCTTCGGGTCTTGAGCGTGCTACTGAAGCGCCCTGTTCGGACTCGCTTTCGCTACGGCTACCCCACCCGGGTTAACCTCGCAACACACCGCAAACTCGCAGGCTCATTCTTCAAAAGGCACGCAGTCACGAGATATGTGCAAGCACACATCCGACGCTCCCACGGCTTGTAGGCACACGGTTTCAGGTACTATTTCACTCCGCTCCCGCGGTACTTTTCACCATTCCCTCACGGTACTATCCGCTATCGGTCACCAGGGAATATTTAGGCTTAGCGGGTGGTCCCGCCAGATTCACACGGGATTTCTCGGGCCCCGTGCTACTTGGGTGTCTCTCAAACGAGCCGCTGACGTTTCGACTACGGGGGTCTTACCCTCTACGCCGGACCTTTCGCATGTCCTTCGCCTACATCAACGGTTTCTGACTCGTCCTGTCGCCGGCAGACGACAGAAGAGAGATCCCACAACCCCGCACACGCAACCCCTGCCGGGTCTCACACGTATACGGTTTGGCCTCATCCGGTTTCGCTCGCCACTACTCCCGGAATCACGGTTGTTTTCTCTTCCTGAGGGTACTGAGATGTTTCACTTCCCCTCGTTCCCTCCACACTGCCTATGTGTTCAGCAGCGGGTGACAGCCCATGACGACTGCCGGGTTTCCCCATTCGGAAACCCCCGGATCAAAGCCTGGTTGACGACTCCCCGGGGACTATCGTGGCCTCCCACGTCCTTCATCGGTTCCTGGTGCCAAGGCATCCACCGTGCGCCCTTAAAAACTTGGCCACAGATGCTCGCGTCCACTGTGCAGTTCTCAAACAACGACCAGCCACCCACCACCCCGAACCAACCGGTTCGAGTTCACTGGGGCCGGCATC
>NZ_JAANNX010000012.1:0-173861 GCF_013363615.1 Streptomyces sp. CAI-85
GGTCTGGCCGCGGGCGTAGAACGTGCGGGAGACCTGGACGCCGCCGAAGGAGCGGGTGTCGAGGAGTCCGCCGTACTCGCGGGCGAAGGGCACGCCCTGGGCCACGCACTGGTCGATGATCTCGACGGAGATCTGCGCGAGGCGGTGCACATTGGACTCGCGGGCGCGGAAGTCGCCGCCCTTGACGGTGTCGTAGAACAGCCGGTGGACGGAGTCGCCGTCGTTGCGGTAGTTCTTCGCGGCGTTGATACCGCCCTGCGCGGCGATCGAGTGGGCGCGGCGCGGGGAGTCCTGGTAGCAGAACTGGACGACGTGGTAGCCCTGTTCGGCGAGGGTGGCGCCCGCGGAGCCGCCGGCGAGGCCGGTGCCGACGACGATCACGGTGTGCTTGCGCCGGTTGGCGGGGTTGACGAGCTTGGCCTCGAAGCGGCGCGTGTCCCAGCGTTCGGCGACGGGTCCCGCGGGGGCCTTGGTGTCGACGACCGGTGCGCCGGTCGTGTAGGCGGTGTAGTCGGTAGTCATGTTCAGCTCACCACTCCGGTCATGACGCCCACGGGTACGGCGATGAAGCCGGCCGTGAGCACCAGCGCGAGGACGTTGGCCGTGGCCTTCAGGGCGCGGTCGCGGCTGCGGCTGCCGGCGCCGAGGGTCTGGGCGGCACTCCAGAAGCCGTGCCGGACGTGCAGCCCGACGGCGAGCATCGCGACGATGTAGATGACGTTGCCGTACCAGGTGGAGAAGGTGTCCACGACGTTCTGGTAGGGGTGGCCCTCCTGGAAGCCGCCGCTGTGCACGGTGCCGGTCGTGAGGTCCAGCACGTGCCAGACGATGAAGAGCGCGAGGATGATGCCGCCCCAGCGCATGGTGCGGGTGGCGTAGCTCGCCCGCGCCTTCTTGTGCACGTACTGGGTGGGGCGGGCCCGGATGTCGCGGCGGCTGAGCTGGTAGGCGGAGACGGCGTGGGCGACGACGGCGGCCACCAGCACGATCCGGACCAGCCAGAGCGTCCACTCGTAGTGCATGAACGGTTCGCCGACCGTGCGCAGCCAGTGCGCGTAGTGGTTGAACTCGCCCGCCCCGAAGAAGATCTTCAGGTTTCCGATCATGTGGACGACCAGGTACAGCAGCATGATCAGGCCGCTGACGGCCATCACGGTCTTCTTGCCGACGGTGGAGTTCCACACCGTGCGCGCCATCGACGGCCGTCGGTCCGTCCGCGTTGCCAGAGCCATGCCGCCGACGCTAGGGCCGAACGGCCCCATCGGTCCAAGACATGGTCCGGCTCGTTTCGATAGGCCGTGCCTATCATGGCTGGATGCAGTTCCAGCAGCTCCAGTACTTCGTGGCGGTCGCCGAGACCCGGCACTTCACCCGGGCCGCCGAGCTGGTCCATGTCGCCCAGCCCTCGCTGTCCCAGCAGATCCGGGCGCTGGAGCGGGAGCTGGGGGCCGATCTCTTCCAGCGGGCGCGTGGCAACATCACGCTCACCGACGCGGGCGAGGCGCTGCTGCCGCTGGCCCGGCGGATCCTCGCGGACACCGAGACCGCGCGCTACGAGGTGCAGGAACTGGTGCAGTTGCGGGCCGGCCGGGTACGGCTGGGGGCGACCCCGAGTCTGTGCACGGGCCTGCTGCCGGACGTGCTGCGCGCCTTCCACGACCGCTATCCGGGCATCCGGCTGCTGATCGAGGAGGGCGGCTCGCACGACCTGGTGCGGGAGCTGGCCCGCGGCGCCCTCGATCTGGCGCTGGTCGTCCTGCCGCTGCCGACACCGTCCCCGGCGCTGACCACGGTGGAGCTGCTGCGGGAGGACCTGGTCGTGGTGTCCTCGCCCGAGTCGCCCCGGCCGGGCGAGGGGCGGCGCGCGGTCCATGTCGCCGATCTGGAGGGCGAACGGCTCGTGATGTTCCGGCACGGCTACGACCTGCGGGAACTGACCGTCGCCGCGTGCCGGGCGGAGGGGTTCGAGCCGGACTTCGCGGTGGAGGGCGGCGAGATGGACGCGGTCCTGGGCTTCGTCCGGGCGGGCCTCGGCGTGGCGGTCGTCCCCCGCATGGTCGCCGCCCGCTCGGGCCTCGGCCTCCGCGTCACCCCCCTCGCCCGCCCCGGCCTCCACCGCACGATCGCTTTGGCCCACCGCAGCGACGTGGCTCCGCCGAGAGCGGCGAGGGAGTTGCAGCGGATGCTGCTGGAGCGGTGACGCCGGGGAGGGGAAGGGGGCTTCCCGGCGGGGACACTCCCCCTCCTCAAGAAGCCCCGCCTCACCCACCCTGAAGAAGGCCCCGTCTCAGCCCGCGTCTCAGCCCGCCGCGTCCACCAGTGCCAGTTCGTGGAGGCGGTCCGGGGGGCCCGGGCGGGCGTAGTACCAGCCCTGGGCCGTGTCGCAGCCGAGGAGGCGGAGTTGTTCGGCCTGGGCGCCGGTCTCCACGCCCTCCACCGTGACCGCGAGGTCCAGGCTGTGGGCCAGGGAGACGATCCCCTCGACGATCTTGAGGTCGACGGGATCGGCGGGAAACTGCTGCATGCCCTGGGTGAAGGAGCGGTCCAGCTTGAGGACGCTCACCGGCAGCCGGCGCAGATTGGCGAGGTTGGAGTAGCCGGTGCCGAAGTCGTCCAGGGCGATGTCGACGCCCATCTCGGCGAGCCGGCGCAGCGGCTTGAGCAGATCGTCGTCGGCGCCGATCAGCGCCGACTCGGTCACCTCCAGGCACAGCACGCGCGGCGAGACGCCCGCCCGCTCCAGGATGTCGACCGTGTCCTGCACCAGACCGGGATGAGTGAGCTGGCACGGCGACAGGTTGACGTTGATCCGCACCGGATCGGTGTCCCCGGACCGCTCGCGCCACTGCCGGGCCTGGTCCACCGCCTGCTCCAGCACCCAGCGCCCCAGCGGCACGATCAGCCCGGTGTGCTCGGCGAGCGGGATGAACCGGTCGGGCCCGAGCACCCCGTGCTGCGGATGCAGCCACCGCACCAGCGCCTCCGCACCGCGCACCCCGCCGTCGCCGAGATGCACCAGCGGCTGGTACTCGATGAAGAACTCCCCGCGCTCCAGCGCGGCCGGCAGCGCGGTGGTCAGCCCGTGCCGGGTGATCGCGCGGGCGTCGGCCTCGGGGTCGGCCAGCTCGAAGCGGTTGCCGCCCGCCGACTTGGCCCGGTACATCGTGATGTCGGCGCTGCGCAGCACCTCCGCCGGACTGCGCTCGGCCGCCGGTCCCTCCACGATGCCGATGCTGCCGCGCACCGTCAGCTCGCGGCCGTCGATGCGCACCGGCGCCACCAGCGCGTTCTGGATCCGGGTGGCGAGTTCGTCCACCTCGCGGTCGGTGTCGGGACCGGTGGTCAGCGCCACGAACTCGTCGCCGCCGAGCCGCGCGACCATCTCGCCGGGCGCCGTCGCACAGGACTGGAGCCGGTCGGCGACCTCGACCAGCAGCCGGTCGCCGGCCGCGTGGCCGAGACTGTCGTTGATGGTCTTGAAGCCGTCCAGGTCGAGGTAGCACAGCCCGAACCGCTGGTCCCCACCGGCGCTCAGCACCTTCTCCAGCCGCTCGAAGAACAGCGTGCGGTTGGGCAGCCCGGTCAGCGCGTCATGGGTCGCCTCGTAGCGCAGCCGCAGGTTGAGCAGCCGGCGCTCGGTGGTGTCCTCCATCAGCGCGAGCTGGTACTGCGGCCGGCCGTCGGCGTCCCGCAGCAGGGAGACCGTCAGATTGGTCCACAGCACCGTGCCGTCCGGCCGGTAGAACGCCTTCTCCGTGTGGTAGTGCTCGCGTTCGCCGCGCACCAGCTCCTCGTAGAGCCGCCAGACCTGCGGGGCGTCCTCGGCGTGCGTCCAGTCACGGACGTTGCGGCCGCGCACCGTCTGCTCGGACCCGCCGAACATCCGCAGCATCGCGCCGTTGCACTCCAGGAGGTTGCCCTCCAGGTCGGAGATGCCGATCCCTATCGCCGCGCCCTCGAACACCGCGCGGAACCGGGCCTCCGTGGCGTGCAGCGCCTGCGCCACCACGCCCTGGGCCTGCAACGCGGCCCGGGCGATGGCCTCCTGCTCGGCCAGCGTCCGCTCGCGCAGCGCCTGCGCGTACCCGGCGGCCATCGCGTGCTGGAGACGCGAGGCGCGGGTGCGCAGCTCCTCCTGCGGGCCGTCCTCGCCGCAGTACAGCACCAGATACGCGTCCACGCAGTCCAGCGCCCGGCTCAGCGCCTCGGGGTCCGTGCAGTGCGCCTCGACGAGGGCCGCGCCGACCTCCTTGCCGGTGTCGGCGTCGAAGGACCGCGCCAGCAGTCCGGCACGCAACCGCCGTGCCAGCGGCAGCAGTTGCCGCTCGAACTCCGGCCGGGTCAGCGAGGTCGAGGTCACCGGGAACACGGCCCGGCTCCAGATCGTCGCGAAGCGGCGCAGTCTGTCCTCCGGCCCGTCCGGCTCCGCGGTCACGCCGTACGCCCCACGCCGGCGAACCCGGAGAAGGCATAGGGATCCTCGTCCTCCGGTGCGGTGTCCGGCCGCCACTCGGGCATCGGCACCAGTCCCGGTTCCACCATGTCGTACCCCTCGAAGAACCGCGCGATCTCGTCGCGCGAGCGCATGATCAGCGGGTTGCGGATGTCCTTGTACACGTCCACCGCGCCCCCGGCCCGCTCGGTGGGCAACGGGATTCCCTCGTACGAGGCATGGGTGAGCACCAGCATGCTGCCGGGCGCCAGCGCCGCGCTCAGCTCGGCCACCGCCGTGTACGGGTCGTCCGCGTCCTCCACGAAGTGCAGTATGGCAACGAGCAGCAGGGCCACGGGCCGGTCCAGGTCGATCAGCGCACGCACCTGGGGGCTGTCGAGGATCTCCCGCGGCTTGCGCAGATCGGCGGCGACGACATCGGCGTCCGCGTTCTCCGCGAGTACGGCCCCGCTGTGCGCGACGGCCACCGGGTCGTGGTCGACGTAGACGACACGGGCGCCGGGGCGGGCCGCCTGGGCCACCTCGTGGACGTTGCCGAAGGTGGGGATGCCCGAGCCGATGTCGAGGAACTGCGTGACGCCCTCGCCCGCCGCCCAGCGCACCGCGCGCCGCATGAACGCCCGGTTCGCCTGCATGATCTTGGGCAGTCCCGGCATGAACTCCATCGCCTTGCGCGCCGCTTCCCGGTCGACCTCGAAGTTGTACGAACCGCCCAGGTAGTAGTCGTAGATCCGCGAGACACTGGGCACCGAGATGTCGATGCTCCGTGGGGCCCAGGCGGGACGCTCCATGTATCTCTCCAAGGCGTAGGCGATCCGGTGTTCGAGCTGAGGCTACTGATCGCCCGCCAAAGGGGCGAGCCGAAACGGAAATTGACCGTCCGTTCCCGGTCACTGCCTGCGGCGCGAGCCGAATTGACGCCCTCCGAAGGGCCCCGAAAAGCACCGAAGGATTCCGGAGAGTTCCGAAGTGGCCGGAAGGGCGGCGAAAGTCTACGCATACGGAGGACGCCCGCAGCACAGCGGTCCGCCCCCTCCGTGCGGCGCGGAGGGGGCGGACCGGGGGTCGGACGCCGACGGCTGCGGGGATCAGCCCTGGGGAGGTGATCTCTTACTGCGCCGGGGCGCCGACCAGCTTTCCGTCGGGGGCGACCGCGTACCACTGGCCGCCCACGCCCTGGCCGTTGATGTCACCGGGCGACTTGTCACCGGCGAAGGTGTAGATCGGGGAGCAGTTGACGGTCATCTGCTTGATTCCGTCGGTGCGGGTGAAGCTCATCAGGCCCTTCTTCTGCACGCCCTTGGTGTCGTCGGTGGCGACCGGGGCGACGGCGGGCCACTTGTCCAGGCAGGCGCCGTTGCAGTTGGAGACCGGCTCGGGCCAGGCCTTGTCCTTGAGGAAGCGGTAGACCGTCATGCCGTTCTTGTCGACGACGATCTTGCCGAGGTTGGGGTCGTTGCGCACGGAGAGACCCGGCAGACCGGCCTCGGAACCGCCGCCGCCCGAGCCGGACGCCTTGGCCTTCTTGCCCTCGGGGGTCAGCGCGAACCACTTGTTGCCCACGCCCTGGCCGGTGGTGTCACCGGCGTTGGCGTCCTTGGCGTAGTAGTAGGCGGGCCAGCCGGCGACCGTGAGCTGCTTGGTGCCGTCGGAGCGGGTCACCTCGCCGAGCAGCGACTTGTCGATGCCGTCGCCGGCCGTCACGTCGTCGGCGGCGACCGGGGGCCAGGCGGTGGCGCAGTCGCCGTCGCAGTTGGACTTCGGCGGTTCGGCGGTGTCGGAGTCGAAGCGGTAGAGCGTCTTGCCGTTGCCGTCGGTGAGGATCTTGCCCAGGTCGGTGGCGGCGCTGATGGCCAGTTCGCCCGCGCCGCCCGCGGCACCCGCGTCGGAGCCGCCCGGGCTCTCCGTGACACCGGCACCGACACCCGCGCCGACGCCGGACCCGGCACCCACGCCCGCGATCGAGCCCGGGGCGGTCGCGCCCACGTTCTCGCTCGAGCCGGACGTACCGCTTTCCTGACCGCACGCCGTCGCCAGCGTCAGCACGGCCACCACACTCGCCGCGAGTGAGGCGCTCCGCCAGGAGGTCTTCATCGTCAACAACTCCCCGATAGTCCTAAGGGTGTCGCAGCGCCCTGCTGCGCCGCCCACGGCACTGGGTACGCACGCGAGCGCCCGTTGTGTTCAAAGGCGGCGCGAAATTCTTTCCGCCAAACCCCTGGGCGCGGACTTCCCCCGATCGGGGCAATCCCCTCCCGGGCCCGGCGTGGTGGGCTGCGGAAAGCCGCATGATCTCGACGTGCATCGACCCGAACCGACCCGAACCGCCGTCGCCGCCCGGGTGTCGGCCCTGGTGACCGCCCTTCTGCTGCTCGCGGCGGTACCGGCCGGGGTGGCCGTGGCCGACGCGTGCGCCTGGGCCTCGACGGGGCCGGACGGCACCGAGGCGGTGGCCGTCGCCGGCAGTTCCACGACGGGCGGCGCGAGCGCCTGGACCGGCTCGGGCGGCCCGGGTTGGCCGAAGAAGCCGACGCCCCCGGTGTGCCCGCCGCCCCCCGAGCCGCCCCCGCCACCGCCACCACCCCCGCCTCCACCACCCCCTCCGCCGCCGCCCCCACCGCCGAAGCCCACGCCGCCACCGCCCGAGCCCACACCACCTCCGAAGCCGACACCGCCGCCGAAACCCCGGCCCGTCCCCCGTCCGACGCCACCACCCCCGCCCGCACCCCGCGCGGCACCCCGGCCGGCACCACCCCCCGCCCCCGCGCCACCCCCGAAACCCGCCCCGCCCCCGAAACCGCGCCCCACCCCCAAACCGACACCCACGCCCACGCCTTCGGCGACCCCGGTGCACTACCCGGCCTACCACTCCCCGCCCCGCCCGCGGCAGACCGGCGGCGGCCAGTCCCCCGTCACCTACGTCCTCCTCATCACCGTCCCCGCCCTGATCGCCGTCGCCGCACTGCGCCCCCGCTAGAACCCCAGGAGGCCCCTCTTGCCGGAATGGCTTGTTCTTACCTTCGCGATGCTCGCCGCCTGCGCGGTGGTGATCGCCGTGACCCTCGTACGGCACCGGACGGCGGCCGAGGACGAGGATCCCTCCGAGACCCCGGACGTCATCGAGTACATGACGATGTGGATCGGCGTGGTGTACGCCATCGTCCTGGGCCTGGCCATCGCCGGGGTCTGGGAGGCGCGCGGGGTCGCGGAGGACCACGTCCAGACCGAGGCCCAGGCGCTGCACGAGATCTCGGAGCGGGTGCGGGTCTATCCGCCCGACGTCCGTGACCGCATTCGGGCGGATGTCAACGCCTACGTCGGACATGTCGTCACCGTCGAGTGGAAGGCGATGGCCGACAAGGGGGAGGTCACCGAGCGCGGGGACGAACTCCTGACGCGGCTGCGGGAGGACGTCACCGACTACGAGCCCGCGGACGACTTCCAGGCGCAGGCGTACCAGCCCCTGCTGGACCAGATGGCCACGGCCGACCAGGCGCGCAACGCCCGGGCCGGCTCGACCGGGGCGACCATGCCCGGGGTGGTGTGGTTCGGGCTGCTGGCCGGGGCGGCCATCACGATCGGCATGGTCTTCGCCCTCCAGATCCGGCGCACCACCAGAGAACTCGTGCTGGCCGGGCTGTTCTCGGCGCTGATCGCGTTCCTGCTGTTCCTCATCTGGGACTTCGACGCGCCCTACAGCCGGGGGGTCACCGCCTCCGCGGAACCCTTCCTGCACCACTTCCCCGGGGTGTCGCAGAAGTGAGGGGACGGTCCGGGGAACGGCGGCGCCACGCCGTCACCGTCCCCCGGACGCAGCAGCGTTCGTCCCCTGGGCGGCCCACACGCGTGCCCCATTCGCGCGACACCGATCGCGCCGACGCACACCTGTTCCTAGCGTTTCGGTCATCGAGGTGCATTTCCGGCGCGAACGGAACAGGTCCGTCGCCGCTCCTCGGGTACCGGAGGTTCCACCATGTCCGCGATACGCGTCGCTTCGGCCGCACTGCTGGGCGTGACCGCCCTGACCCTCTCCGCCCCGGCCGCCGTCGCGATCGGCGACGACGACCACTACGTCATGTCCACGGGCTACAGCGTGGTGCCGTCCCTGGTGGAGCCGGGCGGGCAGGTCAGCCTTCGGGTGGACCGCGAGGTCACCGGGTGCAGAAGTCATGTGACGGTGTCGTCGGGGGTGTTCGACGCGGTCACCATTCCGCGCGGATCGTCCTCGGCGGCGGCCGAGGTGGACTGGGACGCCAAGCCGGGGGCGTCGTACCGGGTGACGTTCAGTTGCGGCGGGCTGAGCGCCGTCAAGGATCTGACGATCGCCTCGGGGCGGCCGAGTCCGCTGCCGTATCCGTCGTACCACGGGGTGCACGCCGGTGAGGGCGGGAGTTTCGGCGGGTTCGATCTGAAGGAGATCGGTCTGGGGGCCGCGCTGATCGCGGGCGCCCTCGGTGCCGCGTACCACTTCTCGCGCCGCCGCACCGGCGAGGACGCCGGCTGACGGCCGGTGGGACGCAAGGGCTTCGCCCCGGAGACACGGAGGTCTCCGGGGCGAAGGAGGGCACACCGCTCAGGCGCGGCGCTCGGAGCGGCGGCGCATCCAGAACAGGGCGCCGCCGGCCGCGGCCGCGGCGACCAGGCCGCCGCCGATGGCCATGTCGGTCGGGGTGGCGCCGGTGGAGCTGCTGCCGCCGAGGCCGCCGCGGACACCGCCGATGACGGTGAAGGCGGCCGGAGCGGTCAGCGTCTGGCCCGAGCAGTAGACGGTGATGTCGTAGGGACCCGGGCGGGCGTTGTCGTTGATGGTGGCGGTGCCCCTGGCGGACTGGCCGACACCGTTGACGGGGGTCAGGTTCGACTGCGGGAAGGCGCTCGAGGTCATGTGACCGCCGGCCGGGCAGCCGTCGACGCTGACCGTGATCTGGCCGCCGCGGGCGATGACGCTGGGCTGGACGACGACGTTCCTCGGGTTGGCGGTCATGCCGTCCCGGGCGACGGCCGCCGGGGCGGCCAGGCCGAGAGCGACGGCCGCGGCGGCCGAGACCGCCGAGGCCGCCACGATTCGTGGCTTGCGCATGTGTTCCTCCGCGGAAGGCGCCCCGGGGCCCGTCCCCGGTGTGTCGGCGAGAAAGCGCCTCCCGGAACGACCCTCAGATGCCGTCTGCGCGCCCGCATTTCGAGAATGGTCCGTCCTGGTGAGCGGACACGCCGGGGGAAAAGCGTGCGCGGCGATATCGCCGCAGGTCACGGACCGTCAGAAAATAACTTTGGGCGGCAACTCGGATGGCGCACCGGACGGCTGGGGCGCCACCCGTTCGCCGTCGCCCCCGTCGCCGGTTTCCGTGCGGGGAATTAGCGTTCTCGTATGCGCGAAAGGACGTGGCGACGGCCATGTCGAAAGGGGCTGGCGAATGTCTGCGTATGAGCTGTCCGAGGCGGCGGAAGAGGAGGAGCGGCAGCAGCGGAAGCGGGCCCCTTGGGGGGTGATAGCGCTGGTGCTGCTGACCGGTCTCGCGCTCATCCGCAACGGCTCGGGGGAATTCGACATCGGGCCGCCGCAGCCCGCCGCCGCGGCGGCCGCGGACAGCCGGGCCGGTGTGGGTGTGTTCGGCAAGGCGCCGGCCGCGCTGCCGTACGGGATGCCCGACCGGGTGCGGATCCCTGCGATCCAGGTCGACGCGCCGGTGATGCCGGTGGGGCTGGACGCGGACGGCTGGGTGGCCGCGCCGCCGCCGGAGGACCCGAATCTGGCCGGCTGGTTCACCGGGGGCGTGACACCCGGCGAGAAGGGCACGGCGGTCGTGGTCGGCCATGTCGACAACACACAGGGCCCCGCCGTGTTCTACGGACTCGGGGCCCTGAAGAAGGGCAATCGCGTCGAGGTGGTGCGGCAGGACGGAAAGACGGCCGTCTTCGAGATCTACGGCATCGAGGTCTTCGCGAAGAACGACTTTCCCGGTGACCGCGTCTACGCCTCCAAGGGCACCCCGGAACTCCGGGTGATCACCTGCGGCGGCGGTTTCTCCAAGGCGAACGGCTACGACGGCAACGTGGTCGCCTTCGCCCGCCTGGCCGAGGTCCGCTGACGGACCCCGGCCGGGCGGGGGGCCGCGGTGGCTAGGTGTACTGCCGGCGCGGCACGGTGATGTGGTAGCCGGAGTCGAGGAGCCGGGGCAGATAGCGGCGCAGGGCGGCGACGCTCTGGGAGCGGTCGCCGCCGGCGTCGTGGGAGAGCACCACGACGCCGGGTCCGGCGCCGTCCTGGACGCGGGAGACGATGGTGCCGGTGCCGGGGGCGGTCCAGTCGAGGGTGTCGACGGTCCAGGCCAGGGGTTCCATGCCGAGTTCGGCGCCGAGCTGGAAGGTGGTGCGGTTCCAGGCGCCGTAGGGGGCGCGGAACCAGCGCGGGGGCTCGCCGTAGCCGTCCTCGATGACCTCGCTGGTGCGGGTCATCTCGGAGCGGATCTGACGGCGGGTGAGCGAGGTCAGCAGGGGGTGCGACCAGGTGTGGTTGCCGACGACGTGCCCTTCGTCGGCCATCCGCGCCAGCAGGTCCTTGTGGTCGGTGGCCATCTCCCCGCACACGAAGAACATGGCGCGTACGTCGTACTCGGCGAGGGTGTCGAGGACTCCGGGGGTGTAGCGGGGGTCCGGGCCGTCGTCGAAGGTGAGGACCATGGTGCGGCCGCGGCCGGTCATCTTCAGCATGGGTTCGCTGCGGACCGGGGTGCGGCCGGGCGCGGTGCGCGGTGGACCGTATCCGGTCAGCGGCTGGAGGCGGTAGGCGGAGGGCTTCAGCGGGACGCCGCGGGCGGGGGCGCCGGCGGCCGGGGCGGCGGCTCGGACCGGCTTGTCGCCCGAGCCCCACGCGAGCAGTCCGGCCGTGCCGGCCGCTCCGACGGCGGTGGCGCCGGCGAGCAACACGCGGCGCCGCGTGAACAACTGATCCTTCTTCATGAAGACATCAGTCGCCCGTCACGGCCCCGACGCACCACAGCGACACCGGTCCGGCGGCACGATTCCACCCGGGCGGGCGCAGGCCGGTGGCGGCGGGCGCAGGCCGGTGGCGGCGGGCGCGGATCCGTGTCAGCGGCGGCGGACCAGCGGGAACGGCAGGGTCTCGCGGATGGTCAGGCCGGTGAGGAACATGATGAGGCGGTCCACGCCGATGCCGAGGCCGCCGGTGGGGGGCATGGCGTATTCGAGGGCGTCGAGGAAGTCCTCGTCGAGTTCCATGGCCTCGGGGTCGCCGCCGGCGGCGAGCAGGGACTGTGCGGTGAGCCGGCGGCGCTGTTCCAGCGGGTCCGTCAGTTCGGAGTAGGCGGTGCCCAGTTCGGTGCCGAAGGCCACCAGGTCCCAGCGTTCGGCGAGCCGCGGGTCGGTGCGGTGCTGCCGGGTCAGCGGGGAGACGTCGGTGGGGAAGTCCTTGTAGAAGGTGGGGAGGAGGGTGCGTTCCTCCACGAGCCGTTCGTACATCTCCAGGACGACGTCGCCACGCCCGTCGTCCGGGGTGTACGGGACGCCGGCCCGGTCGCAGTGGCGCTGGAGGACGGTGAGGTGGGTGTCGGCGTCGACGCTCTCGCCGAGGGCGTCGGAGATCGCGCCGTAGACCGTGCGCACCGGCCACTCCCCCGAGATGTCGTACTCCTCGCCGTCCTTGTGGGCGAGCGGGGCGCCGTAGGCGGCGGTGGCGGCGCCCTGGACGAGTTCGCGGGCGAGGGTGAGCATGACGTCGTAGTCGGCGTACGCCTGGTACGCCTCCAGCATCGTGAACTCGGGGTTGTGCTTGTAGGAGACGCCCTCGTTGCGGAAGGTGCGGCCCAGTTCGAAGACCTTCTCCAGGCCGCCGACGCAGAGCCGCTTGAGGTACAGCTCGGGGGCGATCCGCAGATAGAGGTCGAGGTCGTAGGCGTTGATGTGGGTGGTGAAGGGGCGGGCGTTGGCGCCGCCGTGGATCTGCTGGAGCATCGGTGTCTCGACCTCCAGGTAGCCGCGCGTGAGCAGGCCCTGGCGCAGGGCCTGGACGGCGGTGGAGCGGGCGCGGATCACCTCGCGGGCGGCGGGGCTGGAGGCGAGGTCGAGATAGCGCATCCGGACTTTCGTCTCGGGGTCGGTCAGGCCGCGCCGTTTGTCGGGCAGGGGGCGCAGGCATTTGGCGGTGAGCTGCCAGGAGGTGACGAAGAGGGTCGGTTCGCCGCGGTCGCTGGTGCCCTCGGTGCCGGTGACGAGGATGTGGTCGCCGAGGTCGGTGTCGGCGCGGAAGGTGCCGAGCGCCTCGCGGGTGAGGGCGAGCTGGTGGTCGGCGGACCAGTCGCGCAGGGTCACGAAGACGATGCCGCCGAAGTCCCGGACCCGCATGATCCGTCCTGCCACGGTGGCCGTGTCGCCGGTGCGGACGTCGGCGAGGGCGTGGGTGCGCGCCGGGACGCCGACCGGATAGGGGTCGGTGCCCCGCGCGCGCAGCCGTTCGAGGGTGTGGCGGCGGACGCGGACCTGTTCGGGCAGTCCCGCGTCCGCCCCGCCGGTCCCGGTCTCGTCCCCTCCGTCGAGGCCGAGTTCCGCGGACGGCGGCGGTCCCTCGGTTCCGGCGGGCGGGGGCCCGTCCTTCGGGCTCCGCCGGCCCCACAGGGTGCGCAGGGAGGGCACGGAGACGAAGCCCTCGGCGATGCCGGAGGCCAGGCCCACCCGGGCCAGGGAGCCGGCGTCGCCGTAGCAGAGGAAGCGGGGGTACCACTCGGGGCGGTACTTGGCGTTGGAGCGGTACAGGGCTTCGAGCTGCCACCAGCGGGAGAGGAAGAGGAGCAGTCTGCGCCACAGCCGCAGCACGGGTCCGGCGCCGATCCGGGCGCCCTCCTCGAAGACCGAGCGGAAGACGGCGAAGTTCAGGGAGATCCGGCGGACGCCGAGCTTGGGCGCGGCGGCGCACAGGTCGGCGACCATGAACTCCATGACGCCGTTGGGTGCCTCGCGGTCGCGGCGCATCAGGTCCAGGGAGATGCCCTCGGTGCCCCAGGGGACGAAGGAGAGCAGGGCGAGGAGGCGGCCGTCGCCGTCGAGGGCCTCGACGAGGAGGCAGTCGCCGTCGGCGGGGTCGCCGAGCCGGTCCAGGGCCATGGAGAAGCCGCGTTCGGTCTCGGTGTCGCGCCAGGCGTCGGCGCGGTCGACGATCTCCTCCATCTCCTGGTCGGTGAGGGTGGAGTGGCGGCGGACCCGGCAGCTCGCGCCGGTGCGGCGGACCCGGTTGACGGCCTGGCGGGTGACGCGCATGTCACGGCCGGAGAGGTCGAAGGAGGCCACGTGCAGGATCGCCTCGTCGCCGAGTTGCAGGGCGCCGAGGCCGGAGCGGGCGTAGGCGCGGGCGCCGTCCTCGGAGGCGCCCATGACGGCGGGCTGCCAGGCGTGCCGGCGGGCGGCGTCCAGCCATACGGCGATGGCGTGCGGCCATGCCTCGCGGTCGCCGACGGGGTCGCCGCCGGCCAGGCAGACGCCGGCCTCGACGCGGTAGGTGACGGCGGCCTTGCCGCTGGGCGAGAAGAGGACGGCCTTGTCGCGCCGGGTGGCGAAGTAGCCGAGGGAGTCCTGACCGCCGTAGGTCCTCAGCAGGGCGCGGATGCGGGATTCCTCGTCGCCGTGCAGGGCGGCTTCCATGCGCTGGGAACGGAACAGGGTGGCGGCGGCGTTGAGCAGGGCGAGGGCGCCGAAGAGGCCGAGCAGGAAGTAGAGGGCGTGCGGGGGCCGGCCGTCGAAGGAGCCGGGTGAGACCAGTCCGCCGAGGACGCGGTTGGCGGCCCAGCCGAGCCGCTGTCCCGCGGGCAGGGTGCCGGGGAACAGGGCGACCAGACCCCAGCCGACGAGGATCGCGAGGGCGAGCCCGGCGGCCAGCACGAGCAGCGCGCGGCGGACCGCGCCCTTGCGGGAGACGGCGTAGAACTCCCCGCGGGCGACGACCAGCAGGGCCAGGGCGAGGGCGCAGACCACGAGCGAGGGGAGCGACGCGGCGTACAGGCCGACGGCGACGCCCGCGAGGTCGGTGAGGACGACCAGGCCGAGGTAGACCACCACCAGCCACCAGGCGATCTTCTTGCGGGCGGCGGTGGCGGCGGCCAGCAGGAAGAGGAAGACGGCGTAGGCGAGGTTGGCGCTGACCGGCACGATCACCAGGTCGAGAAAGCGGACGACCGGGCGCAGCAGCCGGCGCAGCGGCGGGAAGAGGGCGAGCAGGACGCACAGCAGGCCGAGGGCGCCGAAGAACACCGCGAAGCCTTGCGGCACACGGCTCAGCAGCCGCCCCGCGGACCGGGCACCCGGACCCGTACCGCCCTTGGCCGAGGTACTCGCCACGGTGGCACTCATGTTCCGACTGTAGGAACAGCGGGGCCGTGGCGCCCGTCGAAAGGGTGGGGGGCGGTGGGCGCCACCGGGGGTTTCGGTAGCCTCGGGGGGTGACGGAACAGCACGCGCCGCAGCCCGCGCACCGGTTCGAACGGGGTACGGACGGCCCCAAGGTGATCCTCGTCGGGGTGGACGGCTCCGATTCGTCGCTCCGGGCCGCGGCCTACGCGGGCGGTCTGGCCCGCCGCCAGAACGCCCTCCTCGCGGTGGTGTACGTCCAGCCCGTGATGACGGCGGGCGCGGCGCTCGGGGTGTCGGTCGCGGAGACGACCGACGAGATCGCGGAGGACCTGGTCGCGCAGATCCGGGAGGCGACCGAGCGCACGCGCGGGATATTCGACGTGCGCTGGGAGTTCCACACCTTCCGCGGGGACCCGTACAACGGGCTGGTGAAGGCCGCGGACGAGCTGAAGGCCGACGCGGTGGTGGTGGGCGCCTCCGAGCAGGCCGGCCACCGGATCGTGGGATCGGTGGCCGTACGGCTGGTCAAGGCCGGGCGATGGCCGGTGACCGTGGTGCCGTAGCCCGCCGCGGGCCGACTCGGCCGGTCAGAGGGTGCGCAGGAAGTCCGTGATCACGGCGGTGAACTCCTCGGGCTTCTCCATCATCGGGTAGTGCGCGGTGCCCTCGATCAGCACGGACCGGCCGTCGCGGACGGTGTCGGCCAGGCGCTGCGCCGCGGCGAGCACGTCGGGGGTGTCCAGGGCGCCGTTCAGGGTGAGCACCGGGACGTCGATCTTCGGCACCCGGGACCAGGTGTCGGTCACCCGCACGTGCCGGTCCTTCTCTCCGGGCGTGTGCTTGGAGAGGGTGTTCAGGGCCATCTCGGTCAGCCGCCGCGGGATGTCCGGGTCGACCTCGTCGAGCGTGCGGTGCGGGCCGGGCACGAAGCTCAGGAACGCCTTCAGCCAGCCCTCGACGTCCCCGGCGGCCAGGCAGCGGGCGGTCTCCGCCTGGATCTCCCGGTGCCAGGGGTCGGTGTCCCGGAACTCGCCGGTGGAGGCGCCGGCCACCACGGCGGCGCGCACCAGCTCCGGGTGTTCGAGCAGCGTGTCGGTGACGATCACACCGCCCATCGAGACACCGGCCAGGACGGCGGGCCCCGCGTCGAGGTGGCGCAGCAGCGCGGCGAGGTCGTCGGGCCAGCGGAAGGGCCGGGTGGCGTTGGCGGAGGCGCCGTGGCCGCGGACGTCGGGCGCGATCACCCGGTGGGTGCGGGCGAGCGCGGGGATCACGTCGTCGAAGACCCGGTGGTCGACGAATCCGGAGTGGATCAGGACCAGCGGATCGCCGGATCCGGCCTCGCGGTAGGCGAGGTCCCCGTCGGCGGAGGCGAAGTACGTCATGTCCGAAGCAACGACAGTCATGACAACCAAGGTGTCATCCTGCGAGGAATTTGGCAACCAAGGTGTCATGTTGCCGGGGGTGCATGATGTGGGGGTGAACGACACCGCCCCGCCGCCTCCCGCCGACAGCCCCCTCCCACCCGACGAACTCGGCCACCGGCTCACCGAGGTCTTCGATCTGGTCGGCCCGCTCTACCGGCGCGCGCTGCGCAAGGTCGAACAGGGCGAGGCCGTGGAGGGCGCGTCCGTCGGGGTCCGCTCGGTGCTCGATCTGCTGCGCCGCAAAGGCGATCTGACGGTCCCTCAGCTCAGCCGGATCCAGGCGCTGAGCCGGCAGTTCGTGCAGCGCATGGTCAACGACGCGGCGGCGCACGGGTGGGTGGAGATCCTCCCCAACCCCGCGCACCAGCGGTCGTCGCTCATCCGGATCACCGAGGAGGGCCGGACCCTGATCGCCACCGTCCTGGACCGGGAGCACACCCTGAACCGCCAGGTCGGGGGCGATCTGACCGACGCGGAGGTACGGGCCTGCGTACGGGTGCTGCGGGAGATGCTGAGGACGTTCGACCACGTCGACGTCGACGACTGACCGCCCGCCCCCGCATCCGCCGCTCCCGCTCCCCTACTCCCCCATCACCAGGCCGTCCTTGGCGGCGCCGCGGCTCAGCACGACGTCCCGGATCCGGTCGCGCACGCCCTCGACGGCCGCGCCCTGGGAGAGGACCTGGTTGAGGTTGACCACCCGGCCCGCGTCGACGTCGTACATCTGCGGCACGAACTCGGCCTTGCGCACCTCCCAGCGGCCGCCGGCCTTCGCGGGCGGGGCGAAGGTGAAGCGGGCGACGGTGGACTGGTTGCCGCGCGGGTCGCGGGCGCCCGCGTTGTTGAACATCTCGCCGGCGACCTGGTCGCCCATGCCGTAGACCACCCAGGTGCCGTTGACCTTCTCGTACGCCTGCGGGACATGGGCGTGGGTGCCCAGGATCAGATCGATGTCGGGGCGGTCGCCGGTGCGGGAGGCGGTGAGGGCGCGGGCCAGGGTCAACTGCCGGTCGTCCGGCGCGTCCTGCCACTCGGTGCCCCAGTGCAGGGAGACGACGACCACGTCGGCGCCCGCCTGCCGGGCGGCCTTGGCGTCGGCGAGGATTCTGCCCTCGTCGATCAGGTTGACGGTCCACGGCTGCCCCTCGGGCAGCGGGATGCCGTTGGTGTCGTAGGTGTAGGCGAGGTGGGCGACCTGGGCCGGACCGGCGCGCAGCAGCGTGACCGCGCTGCCCTCGGCCTGGGTGCGTGCGGTGCCCGCGTGGCGCACGCCGGCGCCGTCGAGCGCGTCGAGGGTGCGCTGCACTCCGGCGGCGCCGTCGTCGAGGCTGTGGTTGGAGGCGGTGGAGCAGCCGTCGTAGCCGGTCGCGGCGACGGCCGGGGCGATCTCGGGCGGGGACTTGAACACCGGGTAGCCGGTGTAGAGGCCGTCCGCGCCGTACACGGTCTCCATGTGACACAGCGCCAGATCGGCGCGGGAGACGACCGGTCGGATGCCCTCGAACATCGGGCGGAAGTCGTAGCCCGCGCCGCCGGCGTCGAAGCGCGCCCGGTCGATGACCGAGTCGTGCGGGACGATGTCACCGGAGGCGACGAGCGTGAAGCCGCGGCCGGCGGCCGGCGCCGGGTTCCCGGCCCGGTCCGCCGGGCGGTCGTCGCGGGCCTGGCAGGCGGCGGCCGCGGCGAGGATCGCGGTCATGGCGAGCGCCACCTGGTGTCTGCGGGCGAGGAACACCGGTTCACCTCAATTCTGACGCATTGTCATATTTACGCACGTACCACCTTTAGCTCATCGACGCGAAGGGGACGCCCCGGCACTCCCGTCGCCCGGCCCGATGCGCGCGATCGGCCTAGACGCGGTCGGCGCGGTCGGCGCGGTCCGACCGTTCGTCGTACCGTTCGCCGACGCGATCGACCGTCCGCCGCACGCCCGCGTGCGCGCCCTGTCCCGAAACCGTCCCTTGCGATGCCATACGCGCATGACCGCCGGGACCGCCCTCACCACCAGGACGACGACCGCCGAGCACGAGCTGGCCGCACTCCAGCGCGAGCACGGACGGCCGCTCTTCGCGCTGCTCCTGAGGCTCTGCGACGGCGACCGCCAGCGCGCCGAGGACCTCGTCCAGGAGACCCTGGTGCGCGCCTGGCAGAACCCCGAGGCGCTGCGCGCCGACGCCTTCGACTCCGTACGGCCCTGGCTGCTCACCGTCGGCCGGCGGCTCGCGATAGACGCGCGCCGGGCCCGGCAGGCGCGCCCCGCCGAGGTCGGGGACGCCGTCCTGGAGAACGCGCCGGTCTGTGCCGACCACGCCGAACGGGCCGCCGCGACCCTCGATGTGCGCGAGGCTGTGAAGACACTCACTCCCGAACACCGGGACGTCCTGGTGCTCGTGTACTTCCGCGGGGCCAGTGTGGCGGAGGCCGCCGAGACCCTCGGCATCCCGCCCGGTACCGTGAAGTCGCGCGCGTACTACGCGCTGCGCGCCCTGCGCCGGGTGCTTCCCGGTTACGCGCCCGACCTGGGCTGAAACCCGGCGTCGAGTCAAACCTCCGTAAAGTGCCTTGCCGTGGACCTCGGTTGAGCAGTCGGGTGTCCTTATCCGTGTTCCGGACCGGCGATCCCGGCATCGGGCGACGCGCACGCACCGGAGGAAGGCAGGAAGGGATGCTGCACAGAGGTCATCGGAGCACGGACGGCCACGGCGGCGGTGAACTCACCGTTCCCATGGCCTGGTTGTACGCCGAGTACATCGCCGACGAACTGCTGCGGACCGGCGATCTCATGCCGCCGACGTCCTTCGAGTTCCGCGCCGGGCGCGACGCGCTGGCCCTGACCATCTTCCTCTCGGACACCGACGGGGAACTGCCCGGCATCCGGGTCGTGACTCAGTTGGAGACCTGGCTTTCGCTCACGGCGTACGACCAGCCGTGGCAGAACTGGGTCGCGGAACGTATGTCTCAACTGAAGGCGGAGGCCGCCCGGTCGGACTCCCCCGCCCCCGATCTCGATCTGGCCGAGGCCGCCTGGCGCTGGCTGGAGGAGACCGAGCTGCTGGCGCCGGATCTGAACGCGGTTCCGGGCGGCGCGCCGGCCGGCGAGGACGAGGGTCCGAAGGTGTGGACACCCGCCTGGCAGCTCGGTCTGCCCCTCGGCCACCTGGCGATTCATCTTTTCTAGATTCACACCAATCCGCGCGCGCGACCGCTCCGAACACCTGGGTCACGATTCGGTACGTGGCTTGAGTGATTCGGGTGCCTGGTCCGTACCGGTGGGAGCAAGGAGTAACCCCACTGGCACCCAAAGGCACGAGGTTTCGGCATGAGGTCCCTGGAAAGGCATCGCGACGTCGCCGCGTACGCGCTCGGCGTGCTGGACGAGGCGGAAGCCTTCCGTTTCGAGGACCACCTCATGGAGTGCGCGAGCTGCACCGCGCAGGTGACCGAATTCGGCCCTACGGCACGGCAGATGATGCTCTACCGCCGCGCCACCCCGCGCACGGTGCACCCCTTCGCGGGTCCCGGGCCGCGGCTGCTCGACCGGCTGCTCGGTGAGGTGGCGACCAGGCGGCGAGCCGCCCGGCGCCGGCTGATGTTCGCCCTCGCCGCCTCGGTGGTCGTGGCCCTCGCCGGACCCGCGGTCGCGATGATGGCGGGCGGGGACGGCGGCGACGACCCGGTCCGGGTCACCGCGACCGACGAGAAGTCCGGGGTGTGGGCCGAGGTCACCGTGGAGGACGCGGCCTGGGGCAGCCAGATCGAGCTGAAGGTGAAGGACGGCGCCGGTCCCCGGCCCTGCCGGCTGGTCGCCATCGGCCAGGACGGCTCCGAGCAGACCGTCACGAGCTGGACCGTCCCGCTGCACGACGCCCGCCCCAACACCATGCACGGCGGTGCCGCCTGGCACCCCGAGGAGATCGTCCGCTACGAGCTGCGCACCGCGACCGGCGAACACCTCGTGACCCTGCCGGTGGACTAGCCGCCGAAGCGATCCGCCAGGTCAGGGCCTGTTCCAGGTCAGCGTCTACTTCAGGTCGGCGTCTATTTCAGCAGCCGGGACATCCGGCGGTCCGCCAGCGGCTTCCCGCCCGTCTGGCAGGTGGGGCAGTACTGGAGCGACGAGTCGCTGAACGACACCTCGCGGATGGTGTCCCCGCACACCGGGCACGGTTCCCCGGTCCGGCCGTGCACCCGCAGCCCCGTCTTCTTCTCCGCCTTCAGCCGCCCCGCGGCCAGGCCCCGGGAGCGGTCGACCGCCCCGGTGAGCGTGGAGCGCAAAGCCTCGTACAGCGTGTGGATCTCCGCCGGGGTGAGCGACGCGGCCAGCTTGAACGGCGACATCCGGGCCGCGTGCAGGATCTCGTCGCTGTAGGCGTTGCCGACACCCGCGATCAGGCTCTGGTCCCGCAGGGCGCCCTTGAGCTGACGCCGTTCCCCCGCCAGCAGTGCGGCCAGCCGCGCCTCGTCGAAGTCCGGGGCCAGCGGGTCGGGGCCGAGCCGGGCCACCCCGGGCACCTCCGCCGGGTCCCGGACCACGTACACCGCGAGCCGCTTCTGGGTGCCGGCCTCGGTCAGGTCGAAGCCCTCGCCCGTCTCCAGGGCGACCCGCAGCGCGAGGGGTCCCTTGCCGGGCCGGGGCGGTCCGTCGGGCAGCCGGTCCCGCCAGTGCAGCCAGCCGGCGCGGGCGAGATGCGTGACGAGATGCGGTCCGCCCTCCGTCCGGAAGTCCAGGAACTTCCCGAACCGGCTCACCGCGGTGACCTCGTGCCCCTCGACGGCGGTGAGCGGCGGGTCGTACGTCTTCAGGACGCTGATCGCCACCGGCAGGACGCGCACGATCTCTCGGCCGACGACGCGCTCGGTGAGGAAGTCCTTGAGCGCTTCGACCTCGGGGAGTTCCGGCATACGTCCAGAGTGCCACGCGGGACGCCGGGGGCTCGCGGGACGGCAGGGGCTGCGGAGCGGCGGCGGTGTGTCAGGTCTCGTCCGGTACGACGAACTCGCACCACACGCACTTGCCGCCGCCCCGCGCCTCCACGCCCCAGACGTCCGCGAGCAGGTCCACCAGGAGCAGTCCCCGTCCGGAGACCCCCGACTCGCCCGCCTCGCGGCGGCGCGGCAGGGCGCTGGAGGAGTCCTCGACCTCGACCCGCAGCCGCCGGTCGGCGCCGGTGAAGGCCCGCAGGGTGACGATCGCGGCGCCCTCGGTGTGCATCAGGGCGTTGGTGATCAGTTCGTCGGCGACCAGCTCGATCTCGTCGGCGTGGTCGCGGGCGCCCCAGGCACGGACGGCGGCGCGGATCATGTGGCGGGCCCCGGTGAGGGCCTCCGGGTCGCCGGGTGCCACGTGCTGCTGGAGCCGGCCGCCGGTGCGCGGGGTGTCCTGGCCGCGCCGGCGCAGCAGGAGCAGGGCCACGTCGTCGTCCCCGCCGCGCTCCTCGGCGACCTCGATCAGCCGGTCGGCGAGCCCGCGGACGTCCTCGGGGCCGGCGGCGATCAGCGCGGCGAGGCTGAGCATGCCGTCGTCGACGTCGGCGCCGGGCTGTTCGACCAGGCCGTCGGTGCAGAGCAGCAGGGTGTGGCCGGGGTCCAGTTCGATGGTGCCGACGGGGTATTCGAGGCTGCCGAACTCGGCGGAGAGCCCGAGCGGCAGCCCGCCGGGGACGGAGACGCGCCGGCAGGTGCCGTCCAGGGCGCGCAGCAGCGGGTCGATGTGCCCGGCGCGGACGAGCTGGACGACGCCGGTGGACAGGTCGGCCTCGGCGTACAGGCAGGTGGCGAAGCGGTCGGTGTCCAGTTCGTGCAGGAAGACCGAGGCGCGGGCCATCACGGTGGCCGGGGTGTGGCCCTCGGCGGCGTAGGCCCGCAGGACGATGCGGAGTTGGCCCATGACGGCGGCCGCGTGGGTGTCGTGGCCCTGGACGTCGCCGATGACGGCGCCGACCCGGCCGCCGGGCAGCGGGATGACGTCGTACCAGTCGCCGCCGATGTCCCGGCCCAGGGAGCCGCCGATGGTGGCGGCGCGGTAGCGGACGGCGATGTCGGCGCCGGGCACGCCGGGGATGGTGCGCGGCAGCATGGCCTGCTGGAGGCCCTGCGCGATGTCCTTCTCCTGCTCGTAGAACATGGCGCGCTGGAGGCTCTGGGCGATGCTGCTGCCGAGCGCGACGAGGATGTTGCGCTCCTCCTGGGTGAACCCGGCGCGGTTGCTGTAGAGCAGGCCCATCGCGCCGATCGGGTGGGCCTGGACGATCAGCGGCAGATAGGCCGCCGAGGTGATCTTCAGGTCGGTGATGTGCGGCCAGAGCACGGGGTAGCCGGCCGCGAACTCCTCGGGCGACTCGATGAACCGGGGGGTGAGGGTGCGCACCACCTCGCTCATCGGGTACGGCTCGTCGATCCGGGTGACCAGGGTGCCGGGGACGAAGCTGCCCTCGGGGCCCTCGGCGACCAGCCGGATGCGGCCCGCCTCGACCAGGCCCATGACGAGGCTGGTGGCGCCGAGGTGGGTGAGGCCGTGGGTGTCCTTGAGGACGTCGATGACGTCCTGCACGGTCCGGGCGTGGGCCAGGGCGGCGGTGGTGAGCTGAACGACGTTGGTCTGTTCGCGGCGGGCGTCGTCGAGGGAGGCGTCGTCGGCGCGGGCGGCGAGGGCGCTCAGCTCGTCGGTGGCGTCACGGACGATGCCGACGATCCGGCGCGGACGGCCCGTCCCGTCGCGCCGGATGTAGCCCTGGGTGTGGGTCCAGCGCAGGGTGCCGTCGCGCAGCCGCATCCGGAAGTAGGCGCCGTAGTTCTCGCTGCCGTCCTTGATCGCCTGGGAGACCAGTTCGTCCAGGCGGATGCCCTCGGCCGGCGGTACGCGCACGCCGAGGGAGGCGGGGTCGCCGTCGAACTCGTCGGGCCTGAGGTCGAAGATCTCGTGCGCCCGGGCGTCCATGTGGAACTGCCCCGAGTCGAGGTCCCAGTCGAAGCTGCCCATGCGGTTGAGCGCCAGGATCGGATCCGGGTGGGCGGGCCAGTCGTCCGGGAGTGACAGGGCGCTCGCTCCCCGATCAACCATGGGCCCACCTTGCCAGGGTTTGTCCGATTCTTCGACCGGGGAGCGGCCGAGGGTCACCGTCCGCCGGTGAGGGCGTCGACGGGACTGGCGAAGACGGTGTCGGCGGACACTCCGGCCTCCTGAAGTCCTTGGAGTCCTTGGAGTCCGGTGTCGGGCCCCTCGGGGACCAGTCCGTCGGCGTCGGCCGTGCCGGACTCGTCGGGCCCGTCCGGGACGAGGCCGCCACCGTCGGGCAGGTCCGGCACCTCCGGGACGGTCTCGGGGCCGAGGCCGTCGGGTGAGAGGCCGTCGGGTGAGAGGCCCTCGGTGGAGAGACCGGATTCGAGGTCGGAGCCGAAGGGCTCGGCGAGCGCGTCGCACGCCTCCCCGGCCGGGACGACCAGACGGGTGCCCGGCACCGGATCCGTACCGGCGTCGCCGCGCCCGGCGGCGAGGACCGTCGCGGCGATCGCGGCGACGGTGAGAAGGACTGTCGTGGGTAGTCGCACCGCGTTCTCCCGTATCGCCCGGTGTTAAATCGGTGGAACTTCGTCCCTTATTGTCTGCTTCACCCTTCAGGGTTACGCAAACGGAGGACGCGGACACCCTGGGTGACGGGTCCAGAATGGAACGAAGGAGCGCACGGCCGTGGAGTGGTTCACCGCACCCGAGTACGGGCTGAGCCGGCTGGTCTTCCAGCGGGCGCTGGCCGCCGTGTACCTGGTGGCGTTCCTGACGGCCGCCCTCCAGTTCCGGGCGCTGCTCGGCGAGCGCGGGATGCTGCCGGTGCCCCGGTTCACCGCGCGGGTGGGCTTCCGGCGGGCGCCGAGCCTGTTCCACTGGCGCTACTCCGACCGGCTCTTCGCGGGCTGCGCCTGGACGGGGTGCGCGCTGTCGGCGGCGCTGCTCGCGGGGGTGGACGGGCTGCTTCCGCTGTGGGCCGCGATGCTGCTGTGGGCGCTGCCCTGGGCGCTGTACCTGTCGATCGTCAACGTCGGCCAGACCTGGTACGCGTTCGGCTGGGAGTCCCTGCTCCTGGAGACCGGGTTCCTCGCGGTGTTCCTCGGCAACGACGAGGTGGGCCCGCCGGTGCTGGTGCTGTTCCTGCTGCGCTGGATCCTGTTCCGGGTGGAGTTCGGGGCGGGGCTGATCAAGATGCGCGGCGACGCGTGCTGGCGCCGGCTCACCTGTCTGGACCACCATCACGAGACGCAGCCGATGCCGGGCCCGCTGAGCTGGTTCTTCCACCATCTGCCGAAGCCGCTGCACCGGGTCGAGGTGGCCGCCAACCATGTCACCCAGTTGGCGGTGCCGTTCCTGCTCTTCACCCCGCAGCCGCTGGCGACGGCCGCCGCTTCCCTGATGATCCTGACCCAGCTCTGGCTGGTGCTCTCCGGGAACTTCTCCTGGCTGAACTGGATCACGATCGTGCTGGCCTCCTCCGCCCTGGCCCTGCCCTCCGGCGACCGCTCCTTCCCCGCCACCCCGCTCTGGTACGAGGTGGTGGTGTGCGCCGTGGCCGCGCTGCTGGTCTTCCTGAGCCATGGCCCGGTGCGGAACATGCTCTCCCGCCGCCAGGTCATGAACCGCTCCTTCGACCCGCTCCACCTGGTCAACACCTACGGCGCGTTCGGCAGCGTGAGCCGGGTCCGGCACGAGGTGGTCGTCGAGGGCACGCTCGACGAGGTCCCGCGCGAGGACTCGGACTGGCGGGAGTACGAGTTCAAGGGCAAGCCGGGTGATCCACGGCGCTGGCCGCGCCAGTTCGCGCCGTACCATCTGCGGCTCGACTGGATGATGTGGTTCGCCGCGCTCTCCCCCTCCTACGCGGGCGCCTGGTTCGGGGTGCTGGTGGAACGGCTCCTGGAGAACGACCGGGACACGCTGAGGCTGCTGCGCCGTTCGCCGTTCCCGCCGGACCGGCCGCCCCGGCACGTCCGGGCCCGCCTCTTCCGGTACCGGTACACGAGCTGGCGCGAGCTGCGGGAGACGGGCGCGTGCTGGGAGCGGACGTATGTGCGCGAGTACCTGCCGCCGACCCGGCTGGCGGCCACGAGCGCGGAACCGGCGCCCTGACGGCCTCTCGACGTGGGCCCGGCGGCGCGGCACAGTTCTCCTGGTACTCGTCAGTAACGCCACGCACACCGAGGGAGTCGCCGTGACCGACTGGGCCGGCCGGACCGCCGTCGAGATCGCCGCCGCCGTACGCGCGAAGGAGGCCACGCCCCGGGAGGTGGTGGCCGAGCATCTGGCGCGGATCGAGCGGCTGGACGGGGGGATCGGGGCGTTCCGTGTCGTGCGGGCGGAGGCGGCGCCGGCCGAGGCCGACGAGCTGGCCGCCCGCCCGGACCTGGCCGAACTGCCGCTGGCCGGGGTGCCGGTGGCGGTCAAGGACAATCTCGCGGTGCGCGGCGAGTCCCTGCGCGTGGGGTCGGCCGCGACGCCGGACACGCCGGCCGGCGACGACCATGTCACGGTGGCCCGGCTGCGGGCGGCGGGCGCGGTGGTCGTGGGGCTGACGAACGTGCCGGAGCTGTGTGTCTTCGGCACCACCGAGGGGGTGCACGGCACCGCCCGCAATCCGTGGGACACCTCGCGCACGGCGGGCGGTTCGTCCGGCGGCAGCGCGGCCGCGGTGGCCGCCGGGATGGTGCCGCTGGCGCTGGGCAACGACGGCATGGGCTCGCTGCGGATCCCGGCGGCCAACTGCGGTCTGGTGACCATCAAGCCGGGCCACGGGGTGGTGCCGGCGGGGATCGGCGAGGGCGACTGGTTCGGGATGTCGGAGAACGGCCCGCTGGCCACGACGGTGGCGGACGTCCGGCTGATGCTGTCGGTGCTTGCGGCCGCCGACGTGGCAGCGCCCGAGGAGGAGCCCGGGGCGCTGCGGATCGCCGTCTCCACCCGCAGTCCGCTGGCGGGGGTCCGGGTCAGCGCGCCGTACGCGGGCGCGGCGCGGGACGCGGCGGGGGTGCTGATGCGGGCGGGTCATCAGGTGCGGCGGGCCGAGCCGCCGTATCCGCTGTCGCTGTCGGTGACGTCGCTGGCGCACTGGACGGCGGGCACGGCGGTGGACGCGGCGGGTCTCGACAGCCGGCTGCTGACCCGGCGCACCCGGGTGCACGCGGCGATCGGCCGGCGGTTCGTGAACCGGGTACGGGACGGCGCGGCGCGGGAGGGGCTGCGGCGCCGGCTCGAACCGTTCTTCGCGGAGTACGACGTGCTGCTCACCCCGGCGCTGGCGCGGCGTTCGCCGCGGTCCGGGCCGTGGCACGAGCGGGGCTGGCTGCGCAATGTCCTGGCGAACACGAACTACTCGCCGATGACCCCGCCGTGGAACCTGACCGGCTGGCCGGCGATGGCGGTGCCCTTCGGCACGCTGCCGTCGGGTGCGCCGGCCGCCGTACAGCTCGTGGGGCGGCCGGGGTCGGAGGGGCAACTGCTGCGGGTGGCGGAGCAGTTGGAGTCACTGCGTCCGTGGCACCGGACCGCCCCGCTGGAGTAGGCGCCTCGTCGGGGCGGGATCCGGCCGGGAGGGTCAGTCCACGCTGGGCAGGATGTGGGGCTCGGCGAGGTCGTCCTCGTAGCCCGCGAGGCGGATCGGGGCGGAGCGGGCCCACACGTCGAGGCTGCGGATGTCGCCGGGCCTGCGGCCGGCCCGCTCCGGGCGTTCCTTGGGACGTTGCTCGCGATTCGTCTTCTCCGGTGTCACCGCGCACTCCTTATGTGTCGGGTCACCCTCGGGGCGTGCCGGTCAGTCTGCGATCCGGCGCTGAACGCTCCCTGGGGTCTGGCTGGAGCCGGTGGCGACGCTGTGGTGCCGGTGGCTCCGAGGAGAGCTGGCCGTTGTGAACCGGCTTGTCCCAGACGGACGGTGGGTGTGGGTGGCACTCCGTCCTGCTGTCCGTCGGCTACAGAGTAACCAGATGAGCGGGGGGTCGCTCGATAGGGCTGAAAATTTGGGGTAACCATGGCACGTCACCCGTATGTCCCCGCAGGTGAATTGAACCTTTATCCCAGTAAAAGCACCCACCGTGTTCACCCGTCCGGCGTACACGTGTCACGACGGGGCGGCTCCGGGAGCACCCGGCGACGACCTGCTGTACGCCTGCCGGGGTGTGTGGGACACCCCGGGAGTCCGGGCGCTCCGGGCCCGATCTGCACGAGCACGCGCTCCGCACGGCCGCGCTGCTGCGCCGAAGCCGCCCCGCGGACAAGGAACTCCAGCTCACCGGGCTGGTCCAGCCCATAGGCCGACTGCTGCGCCCCACCGACCCCGCGGGCCGTGCCGGGCGGGCCGCCGGGGCCGTGCGTCCGCTGCTGGGCGCCCGGGTCGCCCGTCTGGTCGGGCTGCACCCGTGGCGCGGCGGCCCGGCGGACGACGATCTGCTCCGGCTGTGTCAGGCCGCCGAGGAGGGCAGGGCCGCCAGGTTCGACGCCGGGGTGCTGGAGGACTGGCGGACGGTGGTGGAGCTGGTCGCCGCGCGCAACGCCCGTCTGAGGGCGGTGGATTGACCCCTAAATACCCCTGTCCGTCACCACTTGCCCGGTACGTAGTCCTTGAGGAAGACGCCGTACACGTCGTCGCCGGTCTCGCCGCGGACCACGGGGTCGTAGACCCGGGCCGCGCCGTCGACCAGGTCGAGCGGGGCGTGGAAGCCCTCCTCGGCGAGGCGCAGCTTGTCGTAGTGGGGGCGTTCGTCGGTGATCCAACCGGTGTCGACCGAGGTCATCAGGATGCCGTCGGTCTGGAACATCTCCTGGGCGCTGGTCCGCGTGACCATGTTCATCGCGGCCTTGGCGGCGTTGGTGTTGGGGTGTCCGGCGCCCTTGTAGCCGCGGCCGAAGACGCCCTCCATCGCGGAGACGTTGACGACGTAGGCGCGCTTGCTGCCGGCCCGGCGCGCGGCCTCGGCCATGGCCGGGCGGAGCTTGCTGATGAGGATGAAGGGCGCCGTGTAGTTGCAGAGCTGGGTCTCCAGCAGTTCCACCGGGGAGATCTGCTCGATGGTCTGCACCCAGGTGTTGGTGTCGACGACGTCGGGGACGAGACCGCCCGCGTCGATGGCGGTGCCGTCGAGGTGCCGGGCCACGCTGGCGTTGCCGGCGACCAGCGCGAGGTCGGCGACCTGCTGGGCGTCCAGCCCGCTGGTGCCCAGCGGCAGCGCGGCCAGACCGTCGACCGCGCCGGAGTTGAAGGCGCCGATGACCTGGTGGGCCGGCAGCTCACCGGCGGGCAGCGGGGCGCTCTCGCCCTCGACCAGGGCGGCGTAGGCGGTGGGCAGCCGGCGTACGGTCTGCGTCGCGTTGTTGATCAGGATGTCGAGCGGGCCCTGCTCGGCCACCTGGTCCGCCAGGGCGACCGCCTGGGCGGGGTCGCGCAGGTCGATGCCGACGACCTCCAGGCGGTGGATCCAGTCCCCCGAGTCGTCCATCGCCGTGAAGCGGCGGATCGCGTCCTTGGGGAAGCGGGTCGTGATCGTGGTGTGCGCGCCGTCGCGCAGCAGCCGCAGCGCGATGTACATGCCGATCTTGGCGCGGCCGCCGGTGAGCAGCGCGCGCTTGCCGGTGAGGTCGGCGCGGACGTCCCGCTTGGCGCGGTTCAGCGCGGCGCACTCCGGACAGAGCTGGTGGTAGAAGTAGTCGACCTCGACGTACCGCGTCTTGCAGGTGTAGCAGGAGCGCGGGCGCTGGAGTATCCCCGCGATCCTGCCCGCCTCGGTGACGGAGGACGGCAGGATGCCCTCGGTCTCGTCGTCGATGCGCTGCGCGGAGCCGGTCGCGGTGGCCTCGGTGACCGCCTTGTCGTGGGCGGTCTTGGCGGCCCGGCGCTCCTGGCGACGGCGCTGCTTCACCGTGCGGTAGATACCGGCGGTCGCCCGGCGCACCGCGATCGCGTCGGGGTGGTCGACGTCCAGCTTGTCGAGTTCGTCGAGCACGGCGAGGCAGACGGCGAGCCGCTCGGGGTCGATGCCGGGGCCGTAGACCGTCTCGTCCATGGCCGCCGGGCCGTCCTCTGTCACCGTCATCGCGCTGCCGTTCCCTGATCGCCGTGCGGCGCTCCGACCGCGCCCGCTTTCGAACGGGGAAGTCTACGGAGCGCCGGGCCCCTCCTCCAAACCCGTTCAGGTCAAGGGCGGCAGGCCGTGATGAGTGTCTCCATCTCGGCGGTCAGGGCGTGCGCGAACCGGTCGAGATCCGGTACGGCCTCGGCGTCGGCGACCAGCCCGTAGTGGACCCGGCCGCGGTACGTCGAGACGGCGACCGCCAGGGACTGTCCGGCGGCGAGCGGGGCGTACGGGAAGACCTCGTCCACCTGGTGGCCGCCGAGCCTCAGACCGATGCCGGGCAGCGGGACGCTGGTGACCAGGATGTCGAACCAGAGCCGGGCGGCCTGGCCGACCAGCGGTCCGCCGAGCCGGTGGCCGAGCGCCGGGACATGGTCGGCGAGCAGGGCGACGGCGCCCGCGCCCCGGCCGGGTCCTGCGTCCTTGTTGCGGTCCATGGCGGTGCGGACCTGCGCGAGCCGGCCGAGCGGGTCGGGGTCGTCGACCGGAAGCCGTATCAGGTACCCGGAGAGCCGGTTGCCCTGTGGGTGGGCGGTGCGCGGGCGGCGCTGGGAGACCGGGATCAGGGCGCGGGGCCGGATGCCGTCGCTGCCGTCGCCGCGCTCGTCCAGCCAGCGGCGCAGCGCGCCGGCGACCAGGGCGATCAGGACGTCGTTGACGGTGCCCCCGACGACCTTGCGGACCCGGTGCACGTCGTCCAGGTCGAGGACGACCCCGGCGGTACGGCGGGTGCCCGTGGGCTCGGCCGTGAGCGCCGCCGACGAGCGCACCCCGAGCGTCGATACGGCGACGGAGGCGCCGATGTCGAGGGCGCGGCCCACGTCGGAGACGGCGCCGCGCAGCAGTCCGGGCAGCCGGCGCACGTCGGGCAGCAGACCGCGGGCGGGCTCGGCGGGGCGGGGCCGGGGCGCGGGCATGTCCAGCGGGTCGAGGACGGCGGCGGCCAGGGTCAGGGCGCGCAGTCCGTCGGCGAGGGCGTGGTGGAACTTGAAGAGCACGGCGAAGGACGGCCCGCCGTGCTCGCCCGGGATGACGTGGGCCTCCCACGGCGGGCGGCCGCGCTCCAGCGGGCACTCCATGAGCCGGCCGGCCTCGGCCTGGAAGTCGGCGGCCGCCGGGTGCAGGCGGACATGGTGGGCGGGGTCGAAGTCCGGGTCGCTCTCGCGCACCGCCCGCCCGAAGCCGAGCGGCCGCCACTGGTCCCGGATCCGCATGCGCAGCCCGGGGACGGCGGCCGCGCGGGCGGCCAGCAGGTCGGCGGCGTGGGCGGCCGCGGCGGGCGAGTCCGCCGAGAACACCCCGAGGGCGCCGAGGTGCATGGGGTGCTCGGGCGAGTCGATGCTCCAGAACGCCAGGTCGAGGGGTGCCAGCAGATCATCAGCAGTCACGGGCTTGCCTCGCGTCGACGACAGGTGGACCGTCAGTCAACCCCGCACGGGCGATTACGGTCAAGCACGCTCATGCTACGCACAGTTAACAGCGGATTAAGTTCAGGGCACCCGCTGCCCCTTGCCCAGGGCGATCACCCCGGCCTTGGACACGGAGTACAGCTCGGCGTCCCGTTCCGGGTTCACACCGATGGTCGCACCCGGGGGCACCTCGACGTTCTTGTCGAGGACGGCGCCGCGCACCACCGCGCCCCGTCCGACGCGCACGTTGTCGTGCAGGATCGCCCCCTGGACGACCGCGCCCGGATCGACCACCACGCCCGGTGACAGCACGGAGCGGGTGACCTGTCCCCGGATCAGACAGCCCGCGCTGATGATCGACTCGCTGGCCATGCCGCCGGAGTTGAAGCGGGCGGGCGACAACTGGTTGGCGTGGGTGTAGATCGGCCAGTCGCGGTTGAACAGGTTGAACGCGGGCCGCTCGGCGAGCAGGTCCATATGGGCGTCGTAATAGGCGTCGAGGGTGCCGACGTCCCGCCAGTAGCCGCGGTCGCGGCTGGTCTCGCCGGGCACGTGGTTGGCACTGAAGTCGTACAGCCGGGCCTCACCGCGCGCGGTGAGCTGGGGCAGGATCGAGCCGCCCATGTCGTGCACGGACTGCTCGTCCTCGGCGTCCCGCTGGAGGGCCTCGATCAGGGCCTTGGTGGTGAAGACGTAGTTGCCCATCGAGGCGAACACCCGGTCCGGGTCGTCCGCGAGCCCGGGCGGGTCGGCGGGCTTCTCCAGGAAGCGCTGGACGGTCTGCCCGTCGGAACCCGGGGTGATCACCCCGAAGGCGGAGGACTCGGCGCGCGGGACCCGGATCCCGGCGACGGTCACCCCGGCACCGCTGTCGATGTGCTGGGCGAGCATCTGGCGCGGATCCATGCGGTACACATGGTCGGCGCCGAACACCGCGACGTACTCGGGCCGTTCGTCGTGGACCAGGTTCAGCGACTGGAGGATGGCGTCGGCGCTGCCGAGGTACCAGCGCGGGCCGAGCCGCTGCTGCGCCGGGACCGGCGTGATGTAGTTGCCCAGCAGGCTGGACATCCGCCAGGTGGTGGTGATGTGCCGGTCCAGCGAGTGCGACTTGTACTGCGTCAGCACGCAGATGCGCAGGATGTCGGCGTTGACGAGGTTGGACAGCACGAAGTCGACGAGCCGGTAGGTGCCGCCGAAGGTGACCGCCGGTTTGGCGCGGTCCGCGGTGAGGGGCATCAGGCGTTTGCCCTCGCCGCCCGCCAGCACGATCCCTAGCACCGAAGGTCCACCACGACGCATGGGCCGCTCCCCTCACCCTGGTAGAACCATGGTTGCCCCCGGCGGCCGAAACTAAGCCTGTTTGAGGATCTCCTCGTACAGGGCGACCGTGCGCCGGGCCACGGCGTCCCAGCCGAACTCCCCGACGGCGCGCGCCCGTCCGGCCTCGCCCATCCGGCGCCCGGCCTCCGGGTCGCCGATGAGCGCGTCCAGCGCCCGCGCGAGACCGGTCTCGAACTCCTCGTCCACGGTGACGAGCGTGCCGGTCACGCCGTCCTCGACGACCTCCGGGATCCCGCCGACCCGGGAGGCCACCACGGGCGTCCCGCACGCCATCGCCTCCAGATTGACGATGCCCAGCGGCTCGTACACCGAGGGGCAGACGAACACGGCGGCGTGCGTGAGGAGTTGGATGACCTCGGGGCGCGGCAGCATGCGCGGGATCCAGTGCACGCCGTCCCGGGCCCGGCTCAGCGCGGCGAACAGATCGCGGAACTCCTGCTCGATCTCCGGGGTGTCGGGGGCGCCCGCGCACAGCACCACCTGGGCCGCCGGGTCGATGTCCCGTACGGCGCGCAGCAGTTGGGGGACGCCCTTCTGCCGGGTGATGCGGCCGACGAACAGCACGAACGGCCGGTCCGGGTCGAGCCCGATGCGGGTGAGCGCGTCGGTTCCGTGGTCGGGCCGGTAGAGGCCGGTGTCGATGCCGTTGTGCACGACGCGCACCCGGTCCGGCGAGAGCGTCGGATAGCAGGCGAGGATGTCCTCGCGCATGGCCGAGGAGACGGCGATCACCGCGTCGGCGGCCTCCACGGCGGTCCGCTCGGCCCAGCTCGACAGGGCGTAGCCGCCGCCCAGTTGCTCCGCCTTCCAGGGCCGCAGCGGCTCCAGGGAGTGCGCGGTGACGACGTGCGGGACGCCGTACAGCTCCTTGGCGAGATGGCCGGCGAGCGCCGCGTACCAGGTGTGGGAGTGCACGAGGTCGCGGCCTTCGAGGGCGGCGGCCATCGCGAGGTCCACGGAGAAGGTGCGCAGCGCGTCGTTGGAGCCGTCCAGCGCGGACCAGGGCCGGTGACGCCGGACGCCCTCCGCCCGCTCCTTGACGGTCCCCTCGCCCCAGCAGTGCACATCGAGGTCGACGAGCCGTCGCACCTCGCGGGCGAGGAACTCGACATGGACGCCCGCCCCGCCGTACACGTCCGGGGGGTACTCCCGAGTCAGCAGTCCCACACGCACCCGGAACCCCCCGTTCTCCTTGGCCGGTTCCTCACATGGTCACCCAGACCGGCCGTGCGCGGAAGGGCCCGGCGGCCGTGTGAAGCAACAGTCGCCGCAGACGCCTCCGCCGGGCACCCGGTAGTAGAGGCAGCAGCTACGGCGGCGGAAGGCGGCGCCCGGTTCCGTCAGGGTGCCGGTGGGGGCGAGCAGGGGGTGGGTGAAGAGGTCGGCGGTGAGGGCACGCGCGTGTGCGGCGGCATCGGGGCGGCCGTGCGCGCGGGCCCACTGCTGGAGCTGCCGGGACGCCCCGGCCAGCGCGGACGCGGCGTTGCCGCGCAGCAGACCGGGGGCGAGCCGGTGGCGGGCGCGCAGGGCGGCGGCCAGGGGTTCGAGGTGGGCGTCGAGGACGGTCTCGGCGAGCGACGCCGCGTCCGCCGGTCCCGGCCGGATCTCGGCCGGCCACAGGTCGTCGGGGGCGCTGCCGTCCGGGTCCCAGCGCAGCGACCGGGGATCGAGGCCGGGGATCCGGCCGTACAGGACCGCGCAGCCCAGCGTGACCGACCAGAGACGGGCCGCGAGCCCCTGCTGCGCGATCGAGGCGGCCACCCGCTCCTCGGGCGTGCGCAGCGCCCGCCCCACCTTCCGGACACGGAAAGTCAGCGGATCCCGGTAAACATCCCATGTTCGGTTCTCGTACACCTCCGCCAGGGTGGGCAGCGGGCGGGGCGGAACTCCGGCCGGGCGTAGGACGAAGAAGCCGCCGAGCGGGCGGAGGGCCGGGAGTTCGGGGTCGAGGTCCACGACGTGCAGTAGTACCAAGGAGGCCGGGGCCGGGGATCGGGGGGATCCCCCAGGGGTCACCCACCTGAGGGAGGACCGGGGGCCGGTCGTACTCCATCGGCAGTAGGACCCAATGCGTGCTCAGGGACGACGACGGGAACAGATCGACAGGGCATCGTGTTGCTCATGGAAGCCGACCGTTCGCCACGCCGGGCCCCGCGCCCCGCCCTCACGCAGAGGAGCAGCTCATGAGCGCCCTCGCGTTGTCCGTGGTTCTGTCGCTGGTGTCTGCCGTGGCGTACGCCGGCGGCGCGATCGTGCAGGAGCGGGTCGCGGTGTCCTCCCCGGACGCCGAACAGTACGCCCCGCTGCGCCGCGCGAGCTGGTGGGCGGCGGTCGCGCTGAACGGCCTGGGCGGTCTGCTCCATGTGGTGGCGCTCGCCTACGGCCCCCTGTCCCTGGTCCAGCCGCTGGGCGCGCTGACCATCGTCTTCGCGCTGCCGATGGCGGCGCTGTTCGTCGGCCGCAGGGCCGGCGCGACGGCCTGGCGCGGCGCGATCATGGCGACGGTCGGTCTGGCCGGTCTGCTGTCCCTGGTCGGCGCCTCCGACGCGCAGTCCCTGAGCACCCCGCAGCGGATCACGGTCGCCGTGGTGACCGCCGGCGCGGTGGTGGCGCTGATGGCCGCGGGCCGGGCCGCGCACCGTCACCCGGCCGTGCGCAGCGTGCTGCTCGCGACCGCGTCCGGTATCGCGTTCGGCATGTCCTCGGTGTTCACCAAGACCGTCGCGGTCGACTGGACCGGCGGCGTCTCGGCGGCCGACGTGCCCTCCCTCGCCGTGATCGGCGTCCTCGCCACCGCCGGCATCCTGCTCTCCCAGGCGTCCTACCGGGGCGCGGGCCTCGCGGCCCCGCTGGCCACGCTGACCGTGGTCAACCCGGTGGTCGCGGCCGCCGTCGGCATCACGATGTTCGGCGAGACGTTCCGCTACGGCAGCACGGGCACGCTGCTCGCGCTGGGCTGCGGTGTCGTGGCGGCGGGCGGGCTGATCCTGCTGACGACGGAGCGGTTGCAGGCGGCGCGGGCGGAGACCGCGGACGCGGGCGCTGTGGAGACGTCCGAGGACGGCCTTGAGGAGACGGCGGTGACCGCCGAGCCCGAGCCCGTGGTGCTGCGGAAGGGCGCCCTGGTGCCGGCCGCGGACGTGCTCGTCGCGGCGGCCGCCGGGGAGACCGTCCACGGCGACGACACCCCCGACGACCCCGACGGGGACGCGCCGGTCTTCTTCCACGGCTCGCTCTACGGCGGCGCGTACATCCCGATGCCGGTCGTCGACCGGCATCGGGTGCGGGTCAAATCCTGACGCCGCCGGCCCGCAGATAGCCCAGCGGGTCGACATCCGTACCGAATCCGGGCCCCGTCCGCACCTCGAAGTGCAGATGCGGGCCCGTGCTGTTGCCCGTGGAACCGGATCTGCCGATGCGCTGGCCGCCGCTCACCGACTGCCCGTCCCGGACCGAGATCGCGGACAGATGGGCGTACTGGGTGTAGCGGCCGTCGCCGTGCCGGATGACGACCTGGTACCCGAAGGAACCGCCCCAGCCCGCGCTGACCACGGTGCCCGCGCCGACCGCCTTCACGGAGGTGCCGGTGGGCACGGGGAAGTCGACGCCCGTGTGATAGCCCTTCGACCAGGAGGAACCGCTCGCGTGGTACGGCGTACCGGTGGCGGCGCTGACGGGGGCGACGAGGGAATGGCCGGTTTCGGTTCTTTCCTTGGGCTTGGCCTTCTGCTTGGTCTCTTTCGGGGTGCTCGGTTTCTGTGTGCTCGGTTTCTGTGTGCTCTGTTTCTTCGCCGGGGCGTCCACGCGGAGCCGCTGGCCCGGGATGATCAGGTCGGGGTCGCCGCCGATGGTCGTCCGGTTGGCGGCGTACAGGCCGCGCCAGCCGCCGCGGATGTCCTGCTCCTCGGCGATGCCGGAGAGGGTGTCGCCGCGGACCACCGTGTACATCTCCGCCTTGCCGGCGCGGGACTGGGGGGTGGCCTGGGGCCGTACGTCCTCCAGGGAGGTCTTGGTGCTCTTGGTGGTCTTCTTGGCCCCTGACGGGTTCTGGCCGTCGGGGTGGATGGCGGGCGCGTCGCCGCCCCGGGTGAGACCGGCCTGGACCGAGCAGACCGGCCAGGCACCGGGCCCCTGCCCCTCCAGCACCTTTTCGGCCACCGCGATCTGCTGATCCCGGGTGGCCAGATCCGCGCGCTGCGCGTACCGCTTGCCGCCGTACGCCTCCCAGGTCGACTGGGAGAACTGGAGCCCGCCGTAGTAGCCGTTGCCCGTGTTGATGTGCCAGTTGTTGGTGGACTCGCACGCGGCGACCTTGTTCCAGGTGTCCACGTCGGCCGCCTGGGCCACGCCGGTGCCGATGAGCGGTATCGCCATGCCGGCGCCGCTCGCGGTGACGGTGAGCGAGGCCCGGTTGATCCTGTTCGGCTGATACCGGCGGTGCCGGCCGCGTACGGCCATGGAGATCCCCCTCGACATGCGTCAGGAGGGGCAAAAATAAGGGCCGCCGACCGGCCGGGACAAGGCGGCAATCAGCCGCCCTGACAGCGGTACGGCCATGTGGGGACGGGCTGGATGGAGCACCATGGGGTACGGGATTTCTTTCGCAGCCGGATCCCTCTCCAGCCTTGAGGAGCCAGTCGTATGACCACCTCCACGTCAGCCCAGATCGGCGTCACGGGACTCGCGGTGATGGGCCGCAATCTCGCCCGCAACTTCGCGCGCAACGGCTATACGGTCGCGCTGCACAACCGGACCGCGGCGCGGACGCACGCCCTGGTCGAGGAGTTCGGCGAGGAGGGCGTCTTCGTCCCCGCCGAGACGGCGAAGGAGTTCGTGGAGGCCCTGGAGCGGCCCCGGCGCCTGGTCGTCATGGTGAAGGCGGGTGAGCCGACCGACGCGGTGATCCAGGAGTTCGCCCCGCTGCTGGAACCCGGCGACATGATCATCGACGGCGGCAACGCGCACTTCGCCGACACCCGGCGCCGGGAGCGCGAGCTGCGCGAACAGGGCATCCACTTCGTCGGCGCGGGCATCTCCGGCGGTGAGGAGGGCGCGCTGCACGGGCCGAGCATCATGCCGGGCGGCCCGACCGAGTCGTACGACTCGCTGGGGCCGATGCTGGAGCGGATCTCCGCGAAGGCGGCGGACGGCGCGCCCTGTGTCACGCACATCGGTCCGGACGGCGCCGGTCACTTCGTGAAGATGGTGCACAACGGCATCGAGTACGCCGACATGCAGCTCATCGGCGAGGCGTACCAGTTGCTGCGGGACGTCGGCGGGTTCACGCCGGCGGAGATCGCGGACATCTTCCGCACCTGGAACAGGGGGCGGCTGGACTCGTACCTCATCGAGATCACGGCCGAGGTGCTGTCCCATGTGGACGCGGCGACCGGGCGGCCGTTCGTGGACGTGGTGGTGGACCGGGCGGAGCAGAAGGGCACCGGACGCTGGACCGTGCAGATCGCCCTGGACCTGGGGGTTCCGGTGTCGGGCATCGCGGAGGCGGTGTTCGCGCGGTCGCTGTCGGGGCACGCGGCGCTGCGGGACGCCTCGCGCGAGCTGGCGGGGCCGACGCCGACGCCGCTCGGCGGGGAGGAGGCGGCGGCCTTCGCGGACCGGGTGGAGCAGGCGCTGTACGCCTCGAAGATCGTGTCCTACACCCAGGGCTTCCACGAGATCGCCGCGGGCAGCGAGGAGTACGGCTGGGACATCGACCTGGGTGCGGTCGCGTCGATCTGGCGGGGCGGCTGCATCATCCGCGCGGCGTTCCTGGACCGGATCCGCGCGGCGTACGACGCCCGCCCGGACCTGCCGAGCCTGCTGTCGGACGAGACGTTCGCCGAGGAGATCGCGGCGGCGCAGGCGGATTGGCGCGAGGTCCTGGTCTCCGCGACCCGCGAGGGGGTCCCCACACCCGGCTTCGCGGCGGCGCTCGCGTACTACGACGCACTGCGGGCACCCCGGTTGCCTGCGGCGCTGACGCAGGGCCAGCGGGACTTCTTCGGAGCGCACACGTATCGGCGAGTGGACCGGGAGGGCTCGTTCCACACGCTGTGGGGCGGGGACCGGGGGGAGGCGGAGGCGTAGCGCTCGGCGGGCGGCGAGTGTACGGCGGCGGGCCGGTGGGGGGTGCTCGCGCAGTTCCCCGCGCCCCTAGGTGGGTGACGCTGGGCGTCGGCTGAAGGGTTCGGTTGCTGCCGGCCCGGTGTCTGCGGCTGCGGGCCCGGCGGGGGCTGATCGCGCAGTTCCCCGCGCCCCTAGGGGGTGAGCGTGGCGTCGGCTGAAGGGCTCGGTGGCTGCCGGCCCGGTGTCTGCGGCTGCGGGCCCGGCAGGGGCCGATCGCGCAGTTCCCCGCGCCCCTAGGGGGTGGGGGTGGGCGTCGGCTGAGTCGGTGGGGCCGAGTGGGTGAGTGTTCGAAGCGTCGCCGGGTACGCGGGGGAATAGTCCAGAGCCGACACCGCGATCCTGCCGGGAGCCCCCGATGACAACCCCACCCCCCGGACCGACCCCGGACCCGTACCCCACCCCGGTCCCACCCCCGACACCTCCCCCAGGCCCTGACCCGATCCCCCAGCCCCCGGTCCCCCCGGACCCCATCCCCCCGGGCCCGGAACCAACCCCGCCCCCAGAACCGGGCCCACCCCTCACCTAACGCCAACTGTCACCCCCCTAGGGGCGCGGGGAACTGCGCGATCAGCCCCCACCGGGCCACAGCAGCCACCGAGCCCTTCAGCCGACGCCCACACCCACCCCCTAGGGGCGCGGGGAACTGCGCGAACAACCCCCACCGAACCCGCACCCGCACACCGGACCACAGCAGCAACCGAACCCTTCAGCCAACGCCCACACCCACCCCCTAGGGGCGCGGGGAACTGCGCGATCAGCCCCCACCGGGCCCGCACCCGCCCCACCTGTGACGCCACCACGGGACCCCTCAGGCAACGCCCACCCCCACTCCCCAGGGGCGCGGGGAACTGCGCGCTCAACCCCCACCGGCCCGCAGCCACCACAACCTCACCCCCGCCGCAAGCCCCACCCCAGGACTGGACAGCACAGGCACGGACGTCGTCGTCAGTTCCCGGGCCGGTGCCATCGACGCCTGGGCAAGGACGATCACGTCGGCATCCGCAAAGGTCACCGCATCCGCCGCGTCCGCGACCAGCCGGACGTACCCCTCCCCGTCCCCCACCGCGAAGCGCTCAAAGGCACCGGGAACAAGCACGGTACGGACCGTGACCAGGCGCCGGCGCCCGGCCCGCACCGCCTCCTCCTCGATCAGCTCGGTCGTAGGCGCAACCGTGCTCTCCACAGTCGCCAGCACAACGATCCGCGACCCCGCAGCCACCGCCGCCGCAGCCATCGGCCGATCGACCCGCAGGACAGGCACCCCGACCGCAGCCCCCGCCGCCTCCGCCACCGCCCCGATCGTCGAACACGTACAGAGCACGGCCCGCGCACCCCCCGCAGCCACCCCCGCAAGAACGGCACGGACCTCGTCGGCAACCGCGTCCGGCCCATGCTCACGCGCCCGCGACAGCAGCCCTTCGTCGACGTGATGCCGCAACTCCAACCCGGGGTGGGCGTCGTCCCGCAGGGCATCGAACACCGGGACGTGGACAGGCGAGGTGTGCAGCAGCGCAAGCATCGCCGCTCAGAACCGCCCCGGATGCGCCCGCAGCCAGTCCTTCGCGGCGCCGAGCAGCTCGGGATCGGCGGCCGGTGCCTCCTCGGGATGCCGGGCGGCCCACTTGACGACGTACGGGCAGAGCGGCGCGACGGGGACACCCTCGCGCGCGGAGATGCCGTACAGCTCGCGCGCGAGGGATCCGGCGATGCCCTTCCCCTCGTGCGCGGGCTCGACGACGGTATGCACCGGGACCAGCGCCGGCCGGGGCGCCTCCAGGACGAAGTACTCGATGCGGCCGACGACCTCACCGCCGTCCCCGACGGCTTCGAGGCGCCCCGCCGCCCGGTCGTCCCGGATCTCGATGCCGCTCTTGGGGTCGCTCATGGATGCTCCCGGTGCGATGCGTACGGTGTCCCGGTCAGGCGGTCACTGCCTGCGGGCTGCGCTGCTGGTCGGAGCCCGGTACCGGCTCCGAGGGATCGGCGCCCAGCGTCACGATGCGGTTGTCGCGGTCCACGTGCACGACCCGCGGCACCAGCGCCCGCGCCTCGGCGTCGGTCACCTGAGCGTAACTGATGATGATCACCAGATCACCGGGATGCACGAGGTGCGCGGCGGCACCGTTGATCCCGACCACCCCGGACCCGCGCTCCCCCTCGATGACGTACGTCTCCAGCCGGGCGCCGTTGGTGATGTCGACGATGTGCACCAGCTCCCCCGGAAGGAGATCGGCGGCGTCGAGAAGATCGGCGTCGATGGTCACGGATCCCACGTAGTGCAGGTCGGCCTGGGTGACGGTGGCACGGTGGATCTTGGATTTGAACATGGTGCGCAACATCGGGACACTCCCAAAAGTAGGCTCCCTGCCTGCGTATATGCAGGTCAAGGGCTGTTTCCACACCTTACGACGACACCAGCCTACGCAGCACGCCCCGGGAGGTGTCCGTGATCACCGTCACTCGGGCGGGCGGGGCGGGCGGGGAACGCCGTCGGGGTCGCCGGCGTTGGGGTGGATACAGTGCGCGCGACGCGCGAGACGGCACCCGGTCAGGAGGGGAAGCGTGACCGACACCAGCGATGCCCGGCCCGTCGACGGCGAGGCGGAGGCGGAGGCGGGGACGGATGCGCCGCGGAGGGGGCTGCTGCGCCGCGTGATGCGGTACGTCCCTCTGATCGCGCCCGTCCTGCTGTGGGCCGTGCCCTGCTGGGTGCTGCTGTTCGGCGGTCAGCACTGGCCGTTGCCGGTGACGCTGGCCGGCAGCGCCCTGTTCGCGCTCGGGCTCGTCGTCATGCCGCTCGCGATGGCGCGCGGGCACGGCCGGCGTCAGCAGGACGGGGCGGCGATCGTCGGTGCGACCCTGCTCGGCGCGAGCTGGGTGCTGTTCACCTGGTCCGTGCTGCTCGGCGTCCTCCTGCGGCTCGCGCTGACCGTGGCCGGCGTCGGCGAGGGGCAGGACCGGGCCCGGATCGTCACCTGGGCCGTCCTCGGCGTGACGGCCGTCCTGCTCGTCTGGGGATACGCCGAGGCCCGCCGCGTGCCGCGCGTGCGCCGACTCGACGTACAACTGCCGCGACTGGGAGCCGGGTTGGACGGCACCCGCGTCGCCCTCATCACCGACACCCACTACGGCCCCCTCGACCGCGCCCGCTGGTCGGAGCGCGTGTGCGAGACCGTCAACTCCCTGGACGCCGACCTCGTCTGCCACACCGGCGACATCGCCGACGGCACCGCCGAACGCCGCCGCGCCCAGGCCCTCCCCCTCGGCACCGTGCGCGCCACCCGTGCCCGGGTGTACGTCACCGGCAACCACGAGTACTACAGCGAGGCCCAGGGCTGGGTCGACCTGATGGACGAGCTGGGCTGGGAGCCGCTGCGCAACCGCCACCTCCTGCTCGAACGCGGCGGCGACACGCTCGTGGTGGCCGGTGTGGACGACGTCACCGCCGAGTCCTCCGGCGTCGCGGGCCACGGCGCCCACCTCGCCGGGGCGTTGGACGGCGCCGATCCCGAGCTGCCCGTCCTGCTCCTGGCCCACCAGCCCAAGTTCGTCGACCGGGCGGCGGCCGCGGGCATCGACCTCCAGCTCTCCGGTCACACCCACGGCGGCCAGATCTGGCCCTTCCACCACCTGGTCGGCCTCGACCAGCCCGCCCTGGCCGGCCTCAGCCGCCACGGCGCCCGCACGCAGCTCTACACGAGCCGCGGTACGGGGTTCTGGGGGCCGCCGTTCCGCGTCTTCGCCCCCAGTGAGATCACTCTGCTCGTGCTCCGCGCGCCGTGAACCCCACGAACCGGGCCCACCCGTCACGCCCGACGGCGAGGTGGGGCCGGGTCACGTCCTTGGAGTCGCGGACGTGGACACCCTGTTCACCGACGGCGACCTCCACGCAGTCGTCCCCCTGAGTGCCGCTGTAACTGGACTTGAACCAGGCGAGTTCCGTCGTGCTCATAGCTCTCCTCGCAGTCGCTCCAGCAGGTCCCGCGAGTCTTTGGGGTTCAGGGCCTGCGAGCGCAGTGTGTCATAGCACTGGTAGAGGAGGCTCACCTCTTTCGCGTCGGAGATCAGGCGCCCGTTCTGCTGCCCTTCGGAGTACGCGAGCCGTCGCCGCTCGGGGGTCTCCAGCAACCGCACCGGACCGTCCAGGCACGCGTGGAACTCGGCGTCCAGCGGCATGACTTGCAGGGTCACGTTGCGCGGCGCCGTCAGTTCCAGCACATGGTCCAGCAGCCCACGCGTCACCTCGGTCCCGCCGAGCCGACGCCGGAACAGATGCTCCTCGACGATGAAGCTGAACGGTACGTTCGGCCGCTCGTACAGCATCCTCTGCCGCTCCAGCCGCGCGAACACCTGGGCCTCCAACTGGTCGTCCGACAGCGGAGGAACGCTGTTGTCGAACACGGCCCGCACGTACCCCTCGGGCTGCAACAGCCCCGGCACCAGCCTGCACTCATACGTGCACAGGCTCACCGCCACCCTCTCCAGCCGGGCCCACCGCCGGAACCACGCCGCCAACCCCGGCTCGCCGCGCGTCAGATGCCCCGCCGCCTTCCGCAGCGCACCCGTGTTCCCCAGCGCCTCCTCCGCCCGCTCCACGAACCGCTCGTCGGGCATCCGGCGCCCCAACTCCACCGACTCCACGGTGTACTTGGAGTACCGCACCATCGTCCCGAACTCGACGCGACTGAACCCGGCATGCTCCCGCAGGGCCTGGACGACCGCCCCGAACGTCCGCAGACTGTCGGACGGATCAGGCTCACGCTCCCCCGCGCAAGCCTTCACATCGCTACGGTCCGTCATACGCGGCCACCTCCGGTGCGTACGTCCTCTGCGGCATCTCCGCGATCGACTGCACCCAGAGTGACGGCAATCCCCCCGTACCGTCCACAGAACGTGCCCGTACGCTGACGCAGCGTACGGACGGCGCCGTACGCCTGAATCGCCTGAACGTACAGGTCCTTGACCCTCGACCTTGTCGAGGGCCCAGAGTTCTGGGTGTGGAGAACGAGATGCGCAGCATCGGGGAGATGGCGCGGGACGGTGGACTGAGCGTGAGCGCGCTGCGGTTCTACGACCGTGCCGGTGTGCTGGTGCCCGCCTGGGTGGATCCGGTCAGCGGGTATCGCTGGTACGAGCCGGGGCAGTTGGAGGAGGCGCGGTTGCTGGCCCGGCTTCGGCGGGCGGGCATGCCGTTGGCCGACATCCGGCTGGTGCTGGCCGGCTGGGCCGGCACGGACACGGATCTGGTGCGCGGTCTCCTTGAGGCGCACCTGCGCCGCCTGGAACTCGATCTGTCCGACGCCCGCAGCGAGTTCTCCACGCTTCGAGCCCTACTCGACCGCAGGGAGACCGACCCCATGACCTCGCTCCGCACCGCTTCCGTCCGACTGTCCGTCCCCTCACCGGAGTTGGCCGCCGCCCTGGACACGGTCCGTTTCGCCGCGCGTACCGACGGGGAACTGCCCGCGCTCGGCGGGATCCTGTTCGACATCGAGGGAGAGGCACTCCGCCTGGTGGCCACCGACCGCTACCGGATGGCCGTCGCACGGGCACGCTCGACCGGGTACGACGGGCCCCGGACGCAGGTGATCGTGCCCCTTCCCCTCGCCGACGCGATCCGGGCGCTGCTGACCGGCGAGGATCCCGTCCAGCTCACGGTGGACGGCGACCGCGTGACGCTGGAGGCCGGAGACCGTCAGACCTCCGGCCAGAGCCTCGGCCACGAGTTCCCCGACTACCGCCGCCTCGTCCGGCTCCCGGCCGGCCGCCGGGCCCACGTCGACACGGCAGCCCTCCGGCAGACCCTGGAGACCGGTCCGGTCCGCGCGAGCGAGACGCCTGAGCGCAACGGCGAACCCTACGACCTCAGCGTGCTCCGCGTGACGGAGAACGGGTCCGTGATCGTGTGCGACGACGGTGACGACAGCCAGAACGACGTGGCCATCAACCGCGACTTCCTGCTGCACGCTCTCACCGCCGGCGCCCGGGACGAACTGATCCTGGAACTGGGCGCACCCACGGCCCCACTGGCGATCCGCCGCCCCGACGACGAGGACGCCTTCTCACTCCTGATGCCGGTCCGTCTGGACGACTGACAGCGGCCGTCCCGTCCGCAGCCCGCCGGGAACGCGCACGAGGCGACACCATCGCGCGGTGCCGGCTCAGACCTGCTCGCCCCCGCGCAGGCGGCGGGCTCGCTCGGCGATTCCTGTGGCGAGTCTGCCCGTCGCCGAACCGGCGCGGTCCAGGGTCACCTTGCCGCGGCTTCTGGCGGCGTCGACGCCCTTGGCTCCGGTCTCGAGTGCCTTGTCCCGGACCTCGGCGGCCGCGTCGGCCCAGCGTCTCGCGTCGGACGACCAGCCGCCGGACTCGATGCCGAGCCGCTCGTGGAAGTCGTGGACGCCGATCGCGACCTGGTTGCTCGACTGGACCACGGCCGGGGACTTGGCCGGGTGGAGCAGCACCTTCGCGTTGGCCCTGCCGGCCACCGCGTTCATCCGGGCCACCAGCCGCTCGGTGCTGCGCGATATCAGGTCCCGGCGGTCCTGCCGGGCGGCCTTCAGGCCGAGGCGGTGGGCGTCCAGTTCGTCCGGGGACGTGTCGTGCACCCGGTCGAGTTCGAGTACGGCGATCGCGTCCTGTAGTTGGAAGCAGCGGGCCAGGACGACGAGCCATTCCCGGACCGGGGCCTCGGCCTCCCTGACCGCGGTGGCCAGGTCGCCGATCTTGGACTGGCGCTCCATCCTCTCCGCGATCGCGTCGAGTTGGCGCAGGGCGTACACCTGGGTCTCCGCGATCGTCGTCGGCGCGTCCTGCACCTTCGACCACATGACGTCGTCGACCCTGCCCCTCTTCTCCCGGATGGTCATGGACTCGTCGATGACGAAGCCCACTCCGATCATGCGGGACAGCACCGTGTCCTTCTGGGCGCGCAGCACGTCGTCGACCTTGGCGTCGATCGTGGCGAGATAGTCGGAGATCTCCTCCATGCTCTGCTGCATCGCGACCTGCGACATGAGCTTCGCGGCGTTGGCGAGAGCCGTCGGGTTGGTCATGAGCGATCGGGGTGCCTTCGCGAATTCCACGAACCCCTTGATCTGGCCCTTCTGTCCCTTCAACACCCCTGTGCCCAGGCCCGACTTCGAGCTTTCTCTCAGCCCGTACTTGCTGACGAGCTGTGCCGACTTCGGGGTGAGCTTCACCCAGCGGCCGGAGTTCTCCGCCAGCTCCGAACCTGCCTGTGCGACCGCGGCCCCGGTGTCGAGGACGGACTTGAGCCGATGCGATCCGAGGTCCTGGGAGGGCGACAGTCCTTCCGAGACGAGGAAGCGGTCGACGTCCGCCGCACGGCCCATGACCATCAGCCCATCGTCGTCGCTGATGAGCTGAATCTCGTTGTCCATCGCCCGCCCCTGAAGTCGCGTCCAGCACTTGCGCCGAGGGTACTGATCGGCGGCACCTCGTGACCGCCTACCGGGTCACTGCCCCACTCGGCCGTCCACGCGTTCGCGGAGGAGGTCGGCGTGGCCGCAGTGGCGGGCGTACTCCTCGATGCGGTGGACCAGGAGTTCGCGGACCGCGATGCCGTCCTTGCCGAGGCGTTCGCCCAGGTCGGGGTGGGCGGCGAGGGCGGCGTCGGTGGCGGCCTGTTCGCGGGCCAGGTCGGCGCGGGCGGCGTCCACCGTCGCCTGGTCGCCGGTCGCCTGGTCGAAGTCCGCGTCACGGACGCCGTACAGCTTCGGCAGGGGTTCGGCGTCGGTGATCCAGTTGCGCCAGTCGCGTTCGACCTCGGCGAGGTGCCGGATCAGGCCGAGCAGCGACATCGTGGACGGGGGGACCGAGCGGCGGGCCAGTTGCTCGGGGTCCAGGCCGTCGCACTTCATCCGCAGGGTGTGGCGGTAGTTGGTCAGGAAGTCCTGGAGGGTGGCGAGTTCGCCGTCCGGGCTGACGCCGTCGCTGTTGCGGGGGTCGTTCGCCGGGTCGGTCCACATGTCGGGGTAGACGGTGGCCTCGGTCCAGCGTGCGGGTTCTTCGGTCATGGGCGCCATGGTCGTGCGGGCGGGGGCCGGGCGCCAGCGAGTTATCCGTTCTGTACGGACGCACATGCCAGGCCGAAGATCAGAAGGTCCGGCTCATGCAATGAGACAAGGGTCTTACACCTCGCATATGCGCCAGTATGATCGGCGAAGGCATCGTGAGTTCCGAAAGCGTTCCCTGAAGAGTTCCATGTGAAGGAGTCAGTCCGTGACGACCGCTTCCGCGCGCCGCGTCCGACGCACCCCCCGTACCCTTCGGGCCGCCGGTGCCGGGGTGGCCGTGCTGCTGGCCCTGAGCGCCTGCTCCTCCTCCGACGACTCCGACTCCGCCGGTTCGTCGCCGTCCGCGTCCGGCGGCTCGGAGAAGCTGTCCGGCACGGTCACCGTGTTCGCCGCCGCCTCCCTCAAGGAGAGCTTCACGACGCTGGGCAAGGAGTTCGAGAAGGCCCACCCGGGCACGAAGGTGACGTTCAACTTCGGCGGCAGCGACTCGCTGGCCGCGAGCATCACCGGCGGGGCGCCCGCCGACGTGTTCGCCTCCGCCAGCCCCAAGACGATGAAGATCGTGACGGACGCGAAGGACAACGCCACCGAGCCGGTCACCTTCGTCCGCAACCAACTGGAGATCGCCACCCTCCCCGGCAACCCCGACAAGATCACCTCTCTCAAGGACCTCACCAAGTCCGGGCTGAAGGTCGTGCTGTGCGACAAGGAGGTGCCGTGCGGCGCCGCCGCGCAGAAGGCCCTCGACGCGAGCGGGCTGAAGCTGACCCCGGTCTCCTACGAGCAGGACGTCAAGTCCGCGCTGACCAAGGTCGAGCTGAAAGAGGCCGACGCGGCCGTCGTCTACAAGACCGATGTGAACGCCGCGGGTGACAAAGTGGAGGGCGTGGACTTCCCCGAGTCGGCCGACGCCGTCAACGACTACCCGATCGCCCTGCTGAAGGACGCGCCGAACGCCGACGCCGCCGAGGCGTTCATCGCGCTGGTCCAGTCGCCCGAGGGCCAGAAGGTCCTGACGGGGGCCGGGTTCCTCCAGCCGTGACCTCCCCGCACGACAAGTCCGCCGCCGTGGCCGACACCCTGACGGGCGGTCCACGGCGCGGGCGCCCCCGCAACCGGGTGGGGCGCGGTGTCCCGCTGCCGCTGCTGCTGCCCGCCCTGCTGGGGCTGGCGTTCCTGGTGCTGCCGCTGGTCGCGCTGCTGGTGCGGACGCCGTGGGGCACCCTGTCGGACCAGCTCACCAGCCCCGAGGTGTGGCAGGCGCTACGGCTGTCGCTCGTCTGCGCCACCGCCGCCACCGCTGTGAGCCTGGTGCTCGGCGTGCCGCTGGCCTGGCTGCTGGCCCGGGTGGAGTTCCCCGGGCGCGGGCTGGTGCGCGCCCTGGTCACCCTGCCGCTGGTGCTGCCCCCGGTGGTCGGCGGTGTGGCCCTGCTGATGGCCCTCGGCCGCAACGGCGTCGTCGGCAAGTGGCTCGACGCCTGGTTCGGGATCACCCTGCCCTTCACCACCGCCGGGGTGGTGGTCGCCGAGGCGTTCGTCGCGATGCCGTTCCTCGTGATCAGCGTCGAGGGCACGCTGCGCGCCGCCGACCCCCGCTACGAGGAGGCCGCCACCACCCTCGGCGCCTCCCGCTTCACCGCGTTCCGCCGGGTCACGCTGCCGCTGATCGCGCCGGGCGTCGCCGCGGGCGCCGTGCTCGCGTGGGCGCGGGCGCTCGGCGAGTTCGGGGCGACCATCACCTTCGCCGGCAACTTCCCCGGCCGCACCCAGACCATGCCGCTGGCCGTCTATCTCGCCCTCCAGAGCGACCCGGAGGCGGCGATCGCGCTCAGCCTGGTGCTGCTGGCCGTGTCCATCGCCGTCCTCGCCGGACTGCGCGACCGCTGGACGGCGGCCTCATGACGGCCACTGTCTCCGGTGCCCCGGCGGGTCTCGACGCCCGTCTCGTCGTCGACCGCGGTGACTTCCGGCTGGACGTGGCGCTCACCGCCGCGCCCGGCGACGTCGTCGCGCTCCTCGGCCCCAACGGCGCCGGAAAGACGACCGCGCTGCGCGCCCTCGCCGGCCTCGTCCCGCTCACCGACGGTCATCTGCGGCTGGACGGGGCGTCGTTGGAGCGGACCCGGCCCGAGTCGCGGCCGGTCGGCGTGGTCTTCCAGGACTACCTGCTGTTCCCCCACCTCACCGCCCTCGACAACGTGGCGTTCGGGCCGCGCTGCCAGGGCGTCGGCAAGGCGGAGGCGCGCGCCCAGGCCGCCGTATGGCTGGAACGCATGGGCCTGTCCGCACACACGGGCGCCAAGCCCCGCCGCCTCTCCGGCGGCCAGGCCCAGCGCGTCGCCCTCGCCCGCGCACTGGCCACCCGACCCCGGCTGCTGCTCCTCGACGAGCCGCTGGCGGCGCTCGACGCCCGCACTCGCCTGGAGGTACGCGCCGAACTCCGCCGCCATCTGGCCGAGTTCGAGGCCGTCGCCGTCCTCGTCACCCACGATCCGCTCGACGCGATGGTCCTCGCCGACCGGCTGATCGTCGTCGAGGACGGCCGCACCGTGCAGGAGGGCTCACCGTCCGACATCGCGCGCCGACCGCGCACCGACTACATCGCCCGGCTGGTCGGCCTCAACCTCTACCAGGGCCGTGCCGAGGGCCACACGGTACGCCTGGACTCCGGCCCGACCGTGACCACGACGGAGGACCTCACGGGCCCCGTCTTCGTCGCCTTCCCACCGAGCGCGGTCACCCTCCACCGCGCCCGCCCGACCGGCACCAGCGCCCGCAACCTCTGGCGCTGCCAGGTCGCCGGCCTGGAGTCCTACGGCGACCAGATCCGCGCCGACCTCACCGGCGAACTCCCCCTGGCCGCCGACCTCACGACAGCCGCAGCGGCGGAACTGGACCTGCACGCAGGCGCGGAGATCTGGGCGACGGTGAAGGCCACGCAGACGCACGCCTATCCGGTGTGAGCGGCCGGGCCCTGCCGGGCGCGCGCCGGCACCACGCGGCTCACGTCGTGCGTCGGCACGCACGGAATACGTATCCGGATACGTGTTTCTACTGAGGCCCCTCCGCCCATCGGCCGTCTACGTTCGGGGAGTCGGGGACGTGTACGGGGGACGAGGGGATCGAGTGGGCGACAAGACCCGCCGACGGCGCCGGAGTTGGGTGCCGCTTCTGGTGACGGGTGTGCTGGTGGGCGGGTGTTCGGCTCCGGGAGGTGACGGGGGCGAGGCGGACGGCCGTGCGGCGTCCGGGTCCGGGCGGCCGCCGTCCGCCGCCGGTGCTCCCTCGCCCGTCTTCACGACTCCCTCCCCCGTCTTCACGCCGGACCCCTCCCTCGTGCCCGCCGGCGTCCAGGACGGGCGGGGGCTCGTCGACGCCGTGGTGTTCACGCCGGCGGACTGGGGGCGCGGCTTCACCGCCCGGAAGCCGGCCGAGAGCACGCCGGGCACGTGGGCCGTGCTGGACGGCGACTGCCGGTGGCAGCGGGAGAGGCTTCCCGCCGGGGTGCTGGCCGGGCTGTCGCGGTACAGCGTGCGGCGGGACGCCGGGGGCGCGGGCTCCGTCACGGTGACGGCCGTGGCCACCGTGCACGCCTCCGTGCTGAGCGCCGACGGACAGCTCGTCACCACCCTGGAGGAGGTGCTGCGCTGTCCGGAGCAGCGGCCCCGGGACGGCGAGCTGATCACCGGGCTGACCTCGACGGGCACGCCCTTCGGCGCCCGTGAGCAGAACTACGCCGACGACTCGGTCCTGGAGGTCGGCCTGTACTCCGAGCGGGGTGGCGCGGCCCAGCCGTACCGGTGGATGCTCGCCCGGCTGGGCACGGTCGTCGTGGCCGTCTCCGTGACCGGCTCGAAGAACCACCCCCAGGCCGAACTGGACCAACTGGGCGGCAACGCCCTCGCCCGGATGCTGGAGCGCGTCCGGCAGCGGCTGGAGGCCAAGTGACGGAGCCGCTGCTCGCCACCGACCCCGCCCGGATCGCGGGACACCGGCTGCTCGGGCGCCTCGGCGCCGGCGGCATGGGCGTGGTGTACCTGGCGCGCTCGCCCGGCGGGACGCTGGTCGCGCTCAAGGTGATCCAGGCCGAGTACGCCGAGGACGGGGCGTTCCGGGAGCGGTTCCGGCGCGAGGCGGACGCCGCCCGCCGGACGAACAGCCCCTGGGTGGCCGGTCTCGTGGACGCGGATCCGGGGGCCGTACAGCCCTGGCTGGCCACCGTGTTCGTGCCGGGCCCCTCGCTCGCCGAGGCGATCGCCGCGCACGGTCCGCTTCCGGTACGGAGTCTGCGCGTCCTGGGCACCCGGCTCGCGGAGGCCCTGCGGGAGCTGCACGCGGCCGGTCTGGTGCACCGGGACGTCAAGCCGGGCAACGTCCTGCTCGCCCCGGACGGGCCCCGGCTGATCGACTTCGGCGTGGCCCGGGCCCCGGAGGACACCTCGCTCACGTCGACCGGGGTCGTCGTCGGCACGCCCGGCTATCTGCCTCCGGAACAGGCCGGGGGCGGGCGGGAGCCGGTGCCGGCCGGTGACGTCTTCTCGCTGGGCTGTGTGCTGGCGCACGCGGCCACCGGGCGGCCCCCGTTCGGCACGGGAGCGGTGGACGGACTGCTCTACCGCACCGCGCACGACGAGCCGGATCTGGAAGGGGTCCCGGCGGAGCTGGCCGAGGTGGTGGGGCGGTGCCTCGCGAAGGAACCGGCCCGGCGGCCGACGGCCGAGGACCTCGCCGACGCCCTTGGCCGGCCGGCCGACGCCACACCGCCCGATCCCCGGGTGGCGTGGCGGACGGACGCCGACGGGACCGCCGTACCGGAGGAGCGTGCGACCGACGACGGGTGGTTGCCCGAGCCCCTGGTCCGGCTGATCGCCGAGCGTTCGGCCGCCTCCCTCGCGCTGCCCGGCGTCGACGACACCGAGGTCGACGCCGGGGGCAAGGCCAGTGGGCCGCTCAGGCGCCGGGTCCTGCTGCTCGGCGTGGGCGTCGGTGCCGCGGCCGTGGCGGTCGGCGGCGGTGCGGCCGTGTGGGCGGCCCTCTCCGACCACGACGACGGCGGCGGCCCGGGCAGCACAAGGAACTCCGGGAAGCCCGTCCGCACCATCGGGCTGCACGCCGATCTGAGCGGTGACCATCGGACCGTCGGCCGGGCCCAGGAGCGTGGACTGCGGCTCGCCGTCGCGGAGTTCAACGCCGACGCGCAGCGGCCGTTCACCCTCGCCGTGCGGACCGTGGACGACGGCGGGGACCCCGGCCGGTCCCGGGCGGCGGCCGCGGAGCTGGTCGCCGACCGTTCCGTGCTCGCGGTGATCGGCGCCACCACGGACGCCACCACCCTCGCCTCGCTGGCCGCCTACGACGCGGCGTCGCTGCCCCTGATCGCGGTGGCGCCCGGCGGCAGCGCGCTCGGCGCGGCGGGCAGCCGGTCGTTCCTCCAGGCGCGGGTGACGGACACGGTCCTGCCGTTCTACCTCGACGTGTATCTGCGCGGCACCGCCGGGTCGCGGAGCGTCGGGATCGTCGACGACCGGGCGGCGGACGCCTACGCCTGGGAGATCAGCAGCACGCTCACCCGGATCCGGCAGAAGGCCCGGCTGCCCGCCGTGCCGAAGGTGGTCAGCGCGCTGCGGTCCGACTTCGGGCCCGCCCTCGACGCCTTCGCCGACGGCGGCGCGGACTCCCTGGTCTTCGCCGGGTACCACGACCGGGCCGCCCTGCTGGCCCGGGAACTGACCCGGCGTGGCTTCCGGGGCGCGCGGACCGCGGCCGAAGGGGTGCTGGACGCCCGGTTCCTGTCCGCCGCCGGGGACGCGGCCGAGGGGTGGGTGATCGTCGCCACGGTCATGGACCCCGCCGCGGCCTCGGCCACGTCCACTGCCTCGGCCACGTCTACTGCCTCCGCCACGTCCACTGCCTCCGCAACGTCCACCGCATCCGACACAGCCGCTGCCTCCGCCGCCCCGGGGGCAGAGGCGTTCAGCGCCGCCCACCGCGAGCGGTACGGCGCGCCGCCGGAGCCGTACGCCGTCGAGACCTACGACGTGGCCCGCATGGTCGCCGACAGGCTGCGCGCCCTGGGCGCCGGGAAGGCGACCCGCGCGCACCTGGCGACGGCGCTGCGCTCGGCGCCCTATCAGGGGATCACGAAGAAGTTCGCGTTCGACGCGAAGACCGGGACGCTGGTCATCGACGGCACCGGCGTCCATCTGTGGAAGGTCGTCGGCGGCCGGTTCGCGTACCAGGGCGTGGCACCCTTCCAGGTGTCCGCCTGAGGGGGTGTCGATGGAGCCGCTGCGCGGTGCCGATCCGGCAGCGATCGGGGGGTACCGGCTGCTGCGCCGGCTCGGTGCGGGCGGTATGGGCGTGGTGTACCTGGGCCGTTCGGCCGGGGGCGCGCTCGCCGCGGTGAAGGTGATCCGCGCGGCGCACGCCGACGACCCGGGCTTCCGGGCGCGGTTCCGGCGTGAGGTGACGGCGGCGGGCCGGGTGGTCAGCCCGTGGGTGGTGCCGCTGCTCGACGCGGATCCGGACGCGCGGTCGCCGTGGCTCGCCACCGCGTTCGTGCCGGGCCCCGCCCTGTCGGAGGCGGTGGCGGAGTGCGGGCCGCTGCCGTACGCCTCGGTCCGCCTCCTGGGCGCGCGGCTCGCCGAGGCGCTGACGGCGGTGCACGCGGCGGGGCTTGTGCACCGGGACGTCAAGCCGGGCAATGTGCTGCTCGCGGTCGACGGCCCCCGGGTGATCGACTTCGGGATCGCCCGTGCCCCGGAGGACACCGCGCTCACCGCGAGCGGGGCGGTGGTCGGCTCGCCCGGCTTCCTCGCCCCGGAGCAGGCCCTCGGCAGGGGGCGGGAGATCGGTCCGGCCGCCGATGTCTTCGCGCTGGGCTGTCTGCTGGCGTACGCCGTGACGGGCGAGCGCCCCTTCGGCGCGGGCGCGACACCGGGCGTGCTGATGCGTACGGTCCACGACGACCCGGATCTGGACGGTGTCCCGGCGCCCCTGCTGCCGCTGCTGCGGAGCTGTCTGTCCAAGGAGCCGGGCGGCCGCCCGGACCTGGCCGAGGTGCGCACGGCCCTTCAGGGCGACAGCGACGACGTGGGGCAACTCCCGGAATCCGTCGCCCGGTTGATCGCCCGCCGCTCCACGGCCGTCCTCGCGCTGCCCGCCGTCGAGGCGACCGAGGTGCCGGGCACGCCGTCGGCCGACACCGTGCCCGGCGGGGACGGGCCGTCGGGCGGCGGCACGCGGCGTCGTCTGCTGGTGCTCGGGTCGGTCGCCGGGGTCCTGGGGGCGGGCGGAACGGCCGCCTGGTGGACGGCGCGTGGGCCCGGACGGAGTCCCGCTGCGGGCGGCGGGGCGCGGCTGCCGCGGCTGGGTCTCGCCGTGCACGCCGACCTGAGCGGCGCGGGCCGTGCCGCCGGGCGGGCCCAGGAGCACGGGGTGCGGCTCGCCGTCGAACGGTTCAACTCCCGTGCCGGGCGCGCCTTCGACCTGGCGCTCCAGGTGCACGACGACGCGGGGAGTCCGGAGCGGGCGCGGCGGGTCGCCCGGCGGCTGATCGGCGACGAGCAGGTCCGCGCGGTGATCGGGCCGACCGGCGACGCCTGCGCCGAGGCCGTCCTCTCCCTCTACGGGAAGGCCCGGCTGCCCATGGTCTCGGTGTCGGTCGGGCTGGTCGGGGTGTCGCCCGTCGCCGACCGGTCGTACGCGGCGCTGCGGCCCGACGACATGACGCTGGCGGCGCCGATCGCCGCGCATCTCGTACGGTCCGTGCCGAAGGGCCGGGCGGTGCTGGTGGACGACGCGGCCGTGGGCGACGCGGGCTGGCAGACCCTCGGGCTGGTGGACGACGCGGTGCGCTCCGCCGAACGCACCACGGTCCGGCGCACGTTCGCCGCCGGGGACGACTCGGACGCCGCGTTCCGTGCCCTGGCCGCGTCGGTGACCGCCGACCGGGCGGACGCGGTGGTGTTCTCCGGCGGGTACGCGCGTACGGCCCGGCTGGCCCGCGCGCTGGCCGCCGCCGGTTTCTCCGGGACGCGGCTGGCCACCCAACGCGCCCTGGACCCCCGCTTTTTGGACGCGGCGGGTGCGGCGGCCGAGGGCTGGGTGTTCGCGGCGGCGTTCCTCGATCCGGTCCGGGTGCCGGCGGCGCGGGCGTTCGTGACCGCGCACCGGGAACGCTTCGGGAGCGCCCCGGGCTGGTACGCGGCCGAGGCGTACGACGCCGCGCTGTTCGTCGCCCGGGCGATGACGGCGCTGGGGGCGTCCCGCGCGGACCGGGCCGCCGTGACCGGGCGGCTGCGCGAGACCGACCACCGGGGCGTGACCAAGCGCCTGCGCTACGACGCGGCCGCCTACCGCTACACCGACGCGATGTATCTGTTCCGGGCGACCGGGGGCGGCTTCCGCTGGCTCGGTGAGTACCGGGACGCCACCGGGTGAGGACGGGTCGGCCCACCGGCTCGGTGCGCACCGGGACGCCGCCGCGTCGAAGGCAGGCGAGGTCTCGGTGCCTGCCGGGACGTGACCGCGTCGGAGGCCGGTGAGGTCAGCCCGTGAACGGGTGGCCCGAGGGGCGGCCCGCCATCAGTGCGGCGAGGGCGGCCCGTGAGGAGACGCCGGTCTTGCGGTAGATGCGGGAGACGTGGGTCTCGACCGTGCGGCGGCTGAGGCAGAGCCGGTCGGCGATGGAGGGGCTGGTGAGGCCCTCGGCGACGAGGCCGGCTATCTCCCGTTCGCGGGCGGTGAGTTCGGCGAGCCGGCGCTCGGGGCCCTCGGGGGCGTCGGCCACCGCGGGGCGGATCGCCTCGGCCAGGCCGGTCAGCATCTCGGCTCCCCCGGCGGCGGCCAGCCGCAGTCCGCGCTGCCAGGCGGCCTGTCCCTGCCGGGGTCCCTCCGGGCCGCCGGCGGCGAGCAGGGGCGCGCCGATGAGCAGCGAGAACGCCTCCCAGAACAGGGCGCCGCTGCGGGCGGCCTCGTCGGCGGCGGCCACGAACAGTTCGGCCGCCGCGCGGGTGTCGCCGAGGCCGAGCGGGATGTGCGCGGCGCTGCGCATCGCCGAGGCCCGCTGTGCGGGCAGGTCGAGCCGCTCGGCCTCCTCGCGGGCCCGCTCGGCCCACTCCTCGGCGGACTCCAGGTCCCCGCCGGCGACGGCGGCCGTCACCAGGACCTCCAGGAACAGCGGGCGCATCGACGGCTGGAGCCGCCGCAGTCCGGGGCCGCCCGCGTACAGCACGGCTTCCCGGGCGCGGGCCGTGTCACCGGCGGTGAGGGCGGCGTAGCCGAGCATGCACCAGGCGATGGAGGCCCACCAGTTGCCGCCGAGACCGGCCGCGGCGACGGCCTCCTCGGCGACGGCGAGGGGGCGGGGGTCGCCGGGCGGGCAGGCGGCGACCACGGCGTGCGCCTTGGTGGCGAGGACGAAGGCGAGGAGTTCGTCGCTGCCGATGCCGCGGGCGATGTCCTCGGCCTCGTCGGAGAGTTCGACCGCCGACACCGGCCGGCAGATCTGGACGTGGACGTGCGCCTTGCACAGCAGCAGATGGGGCAGCAGGTAGAGCTGGCCGGTGCGGCGGGCGATGGCGAGGCCCCGGTCGGCGTGCCGTTCGGCGTCGGCGTGGCGTTCGAGGAACGCCTCCGCCCAGCCCAGCCGGGCCAGTTGCTCGCACAGGCCGGTGAGGTCGTCGTCCGGCAGCGAGTCGACGAGGTCGGCGGCCTGGCGGGCGTAGCGGTCGGCGGCGGCCATCTCGCCCTCGTACGCCTCCCCCAGCGCGGCGACGGACAGGGCGCCCGCCACGCCCACCTCGTCCCCGAGGGCGCGGGCGACCTCCAGGGTGCGGGCGACGTCGGCGCGCACGGTGGGGTAGGAGGTGTCGTGCGGGGCGGAGGAGCCGAGTTCCAGGCCGAGGGCGACCTGGTCGGCGGGCGAGGGGGCGGGGTCGTCGCGGTGCAGTTCGCGGCGGAGCAGGGCGACCGCTTCCGAGTAGCGGCCGAGGTGGCGTTCCATGACGGCGCACAGGACGACGGCGGAGGCGCGGGATCCGGCGCCGTCGCCGCCGGGGTCGGGCATGGCGATCACCTGGTGGAGCAGGTCGCGGCTCTCCCTGAGCTGGCCGCAGGCGCCCAGCGCGCGGGCCCGGGACAGCATCAGCGAGCGGCGTTCGACGGCGTGGTCGGGGGTGTGCGGGAGGTGGCGCAGGACCACGTCGAGCCAGTGGGCGCAGCTCGCGGGCGCGGTGTGGGCGGCCTGTTCGGCGGCCTCGGTGAGGACGGCGACGGTCGCCGGGTCGTAGCCGGACAGGGAGCGTTCGGCGTGGTGGGCGCGCTCGGCCAACGGGGCGCCGGCGCGGGCCAGTTCGGTGGCCGCGAGCCGGTGGGTCTCGGTGCGCTGCCAGGTGTCGGTGCCGTCGTGGACGAGGCTGCGCAGGACGGGGTGGCGCAGTGCGAGGCGGCCGTGCGGGCCGGGGCGCAGCAGGTCGCGCCGGGTGAGTTCGCCGAGGTCGGCGGCGAGGTCGGCCGGGGTGCGGCCGGTGACGGGGGCGAGCAGGGCGGGGGTGGCGTGGTCGCCGAGCGCGGCGACCGTCTCGACGAGCCGGCGCTGCGGTGCGGTGAGCGGGGTGAGTTCGTCGAGGAGCAGGGCGCCGAGGCCGGTGGTGGACAGGCGGCTGACGGAGGCGCCCTCGCGGTGGGCCTGGAGCAGGGCGAGGAGGTAGAGCGGGTTGCCCTCGCTGGCGGTGAAGAGCCGTACGGCCTGGTCGGTGGGGAGTCCCGCGGTGAGCCCTTCGACGCAGTCGCGTTCGGCGAGCGGTCCGAGGACCGTGCGGTGCACGGCGCCGGTGTCGGTGCCGCGGACCAGGGTGGCGGTGAGCGGGGCGGGGCTCTGCCGGGCGCGGCGGGCGACGACCAGCAGGACGCGGGCGCGCGGGGGATGCCGTACGAGGTGGTCGAGGAGTTCCAGGGAGGCGGGGTCGGCCCAGTGCATGTCGTCCAGCACCATCACCAGGGGGTCGGCGGCGGCGTGGGTGAGGAGGGCGGCGGTGGCCCGGTGCAGGCCGAAGCGGTCGGCGCCGCGGGGGGCGCCGGTGAGGACGGGGGCGGCCTCGGCGGCCGCCGGGAACGACTCGCGTACGGCCGGGTCGAGGTCGGCGAAGGCGTCGGTGAACGGCTGGAAGGGGATGTGGCGTTCGTACTCGGTGGCCCGGCCGCGCAGCACACCGGCGCCGAGCCGGGCGGCGCGGCGGCACAGTTCGTGGACGAAGCGGCTCTTGCCGATGCCGGCCTCACCGCTGACGTCGAGCACCGCCGGGCGTCCGTCGGCGTCGCCCACCAGGTCCGCCAACGCACGGTCGACGCGCGCCAGTTCGGCGTCTCTGCCGATCAGCGGTGTCCGTTCCGTCGTCATCCCTCACGCCCCCGCGCCCCGTGGTGGTCTGTCCGGTCATTCTGTCGTACGTCACGGACAGTCCCCTCCGTCCCGTCGTGCGACGGCCGGATCTCGCGCCTCGGGGGTAAGTACCTGCCGCCGGGCGGCGATTACGTAACCGGCCTACGTAACACCACGGTCGTCACGGCCCGCCGCGTCGCGAAGGATCACGCTCCGGCACGGCGGGGCAGGACGCGGGGGACGAGGAGGACGGTGTGGGCAGGTTCCGGTTCCGACCGGTGTACGAGGCGGTCTGCGAGGTCACGGTGGGCGGCCGCGTGCTCGTGGCGTACGCGGGGCATCGCAAGGTGATCCGGCTGGCGGATCCGGTGGCCCGCGAGGACGTGGCCGTTCTCTCCGGGCCGCGCACCTGGGTGCGGGCGCTGTGCGAGGTGCGGGCGGACGGCAGGCCGCTGCTGGCGTCCGGTGGGCGGGACGGTGTGGTCCGGCTGCTGGACCTGGACGGCGGGGGCGCCCGGGTGGCGGACCTGCGAGGGCACCGCGGCTGGGTGAACGCCCTGTGCACGGTCGAGGTGGCGGGGCGCGAGCTGCTGGCGTCGGCGGGCCGGGACCGGGTGCTCAGGCTGTGGGACCCGGTCGACGGCCGGCTGGTGCGCGCGGTCGACACGGGGCGCGGCCGTGGCTGGATCTTCGCGCTGACCTCGGTGCGGACGGGCGGGCGCACCCTGCTGGCCGCCGGGCACGGCACCGGCTCGGTGACGGTGTGGGACGCGGAGTCCGGTGAGCCGGAGGTGGAGCTGACGGGGCACCGCGGGTTCGTGTGGACGCTGTGCGAGGTACCCGACGACAAGGTCCCGGACGGCAAGGTGTCCGGCGGCGAGGTGTCCGGCGGCGAGGGCGCCCTGCTGGCCTCCGCGGGCCGGGACGGGCTGATCCGGCTGTGGGACCTTCAAGGGCGGCGCGAGGTACGGGCGTTCACGTCGGGCACCGGCCCGGTGTTCGCCCTGTGCCGGGCGGACGTCGGCGGGCGGACCCTGCTGGTGGCGGGCGGCGACGGCCCCGGCACCGCCGTCTGGGACCCCGCCACCGGCGAACGCGCCGCCTCCCTGGGCCTGGACCTGGCCGGTCTGATCAGCGGTCACGGCTGGGTGCGCGGCGCCTGCCAGGTCCGTCCGGCCGAGGGCCCTCCTCTGATCGTCACCGCGGGCTACGACGACGGGCCCCGCGTGTGGGACGTGACGAAGGAGATCACCTGACCTCAGGGCAGGGCGGGCGCCGCCGGCTCCTCGAACTGGGTGCGGTACAGCTCGGCGTAACGGCCGTCGGCGGCCAGCAGGCTGTCGTGGGTGCCGCGTTCGACGATGCGGCCGTTCTCCACGACGAGGATGAGGTCGGCGGCGCGCACGGTGGACAGCCGGTGGGCGATGACGACGGCGGTACGGCCGCTGAGGGCCTCGGTGAGCGCCTCCTGCACGGCCGCCTCGGAGGTGTTGTCGAGGTGGGCGGTCGCCTCGTCCAGGATGACCACGCGCTGGCGGGCCAGCAGCAGCCGGGCGATGGTCATGCGCTGGCGTTCGCCGCCGGAGAGCCGGTAGCCGCGTTCGCCGACGACGGTGTCGAGGCCGTCGGGCAGGGCGCGGACCAGGTCGTCCAGGCGGGCGCGGCGCAGCGCGTCCCACAGGTCGTCCTCGTCGGCGGCCGGCCGGGCGAGCAGCAGGTTGGCGCGGACGGTGTCGTGGAAGAGGTGGCCGTCCTGGGTGACCATGCCGAGGGTGGCCCGCAGCGAGGCGGCGGTCAGGTCGCGGACGTCGACGCCGCCGATCCGGACGGCGCCGGCGTCGACGTCGTACAGGCGCGGCAGGAGCTGGGCGACGGTGGACTTGCCGGCGCCGGAGGAGCCGACGAGGGCGACGGTCCGGCCGGGTTCGGCGCGGAAGGAGATGCCGTGCAGCACCTCGGCGCCGCCGCGGGTGTCGAGGCCGGCGACCTCCTCCAGTGAGGCGAGGGAGACCTTGTCGGCGGACGGGTAGCCGAAGCGGACGTCCTCGAACTCGACGGAGACGGGTCCTTCGGGGACCTCGCGGGCGTCGGGCTTCTCCTCGATGAGCGGTGTCAGGTCGAGCACCTCGAAGACCCGCTCGAAGCTGACGAGGGCGCTCATCACCTCGACGCGGGCTCCGGCGAGCGAGGTGAGGGGCGCGTACAGGCGGGTGAGGAGCAGGGCGAGGGCGACGACGGCGCCGGGGTCGAGGGTGCCGTCCAGGGCGAGCCGGCCGCCGAGGCCGTAGACGAGGGCGAGGGCCAGGGCGGAGACGAGGGTGAGGGAGGTGATGAACACCGACTGGGCGGTCGCGGTGCGTACGCCGATGTCACGGACACGGGAGGCGCGTTCGGCGAACTGGGCGGACTCGTCCTCGGGGCGGCCGAAGAGCTTGACGAGGGTGGCGCCGGGCGCGGAGAACCGTTCGGTCATCCGGGTGCCCATCGCGGCGTCGAGGGTGGCCGCCTCGCGCTGCATCCCGGCCATCCTGCGGCCCATCCGGCGGGCCGGGATCACGAACACCGGCAGCAGGACGAGCGCGAGCAGGGTGACCTGCCAGGACAGGGTGAGCATGACGGCGAGGGTGAGGACCAGGGTGACCAGGTTGGCGACGACTCCGGAGAGGGTGTTGCTGAACGCGCGCTGAGCGCCGATCACGTCGTTGTTGAGTCGGGAGACGAGCGCTCCCGTACGGGTACGTGTGAAGAACGCGACCGGCATTTTCTGCACATGATCGAACACGGCCGTGCGCAGATCGAGGATGAGCCCCTCCCCGAGCGTCGCCGACAGCCTCCTGCCCAGGATGCCGAGCGCCGCCTCCAGTACCGCGATCCCCGCGATCAGCAGGGCGAGGCGTACGACCGTGTCCGCGTCGCCGTGCGACACGATCGCGTCGACGACCCGTCCGGCGAGGACGGGGGTGGCGACGGCGAGCAGCGCGGACACCACCCCGAGCAGGACGAAGTGCGTGATCCGGCGGCGGTGCGGCCGGGCGAACGCGCCGATGCGGCGCAGGGTGGCGGGGTCGAAGGGGCGGCGTTCCTGCTGGGCGTTCATGACGCTGTACAACTGCGTCCACGCCGTGGCGTCCATGCTCATGGCAGCGAACGTAGAACCTCGACCAATGTTGAGGTCAAGCCCGGTGCCGGCCCGGTGTCTCCCCGTGCGAAGGATCCGATGACCGTACGAAACGTCCCGTCCCCGCTGCCGCAACCCCTGGTTGGTCCGGTGCGGCGACCCTCTGCGAGTGTGACGACCGTCCCGCTCCCCCGTGCTCCCCGGCGGTTCCCCGTCCGCCGGGTCCTGTGTCTCGTGCCGGTGCTGCTGGTGTCCGTGGTCGCGGTGCGGCACCACGCGGTGCTGGCCGAGGGCCTCGGCCGGCTGCGCACCGCCGAGTGGCCCTGGCTGCTGGCGGCGGCCGCGGTCACCTGTCTGACGTGGGTGGCGGCGGCCGTCACCCGGCAGGGCGCCGTGGTGGAGCGGCTGCCCCGGCTGCGGCTGCTGGCCACCCAGTTCGCGGCGGGCGCCGCCAACCATCTGCTGCCGACCGGGCTCGGCGCGAGCGCCGTCAATCTGCGGTTCATGACCGTGTGCGGGGTGCCGCTGGCCCGCTCCTCGGCGGCCCTCGCGCTGTATCTGCTGGCCGAGGGTGTCGCCCGGGTCGGCCTGCTGGCGGTGCTGCTGCTGTCCTTCCCGGACGCGCTGCGGTTCGGCGCGCTGCTGCCGGAGTCGGCGTTCGGCCCGCTCCTGGCCGCCGCGGCGGCGGCCGTGCTCCTCGCGGCCACCGCGCTGGTCCTCGTACGGCGGCTGCGGCGGGCGGTGTGGTCGTTCCTGCGGACGGCGCTCGGCGAGGCGCGCTCGGTGCACAGCCGTCCCGCCAGGGCGCTGGCGCTGTGGGGCGGTGCGCTGGCGTTCCCGGTGCTCCAGGCGTCGGCGCTGGTCACGGTGGGTCTGGCGCTGGGGCTTCCGGTGCCGGTGGCGCACATGGCGGTGGCGTATCTGGCGGCGACGGTCGCGGTGGCGCTGGTGCCCACCCCGGGCGGGATCGGCTCGGTGGAGGCGGCGCTGGTGCTGGCGCTGGTCGCGGCGGGCGCCCCCGCGGCACCGGCGACGGCGGTGGTGCTCGCCTTCCGGGCGGTCACCGTCTGGCTGCCGTTGCTGCCGGGGGCGTTGACGCTGGGGGCGCTGGTGCGGCTGAAGGTGATCTGAGCGACGCGCGCGCCGACCCCGGTACGGCTGTGAACTGGCCGAAGACGTCCGCCCGTCGGGGCCGCGGGGTACGAACAGCCCTGCCGGATACGGCAGGATGAACGGTCGCGCCCGTGTTCGGCGGAGGCGCGACCGCACATCCCGGAAACGAGCAGGTGACAAGGTGACGAGTCTTCACATCCGGCCCCCGGCGGCCCGGTTCGCGGCACGGCGGTCCTCCGGAGGCGGCCGGTGAACCGCGCGCTCACTCTGGACGACGGTGTCCTGGCCGGTATCGCGCTGGCCGCGGGCCTCCTGGTGGCCTTCCTGTCGCGCGGGGTGCTGCGCTGGCTGGCCAAGCACGCCAAGCGCACCAAGTGGAACGGCGACGACGTGGTGGTGGACGCGCTGCGCACGGTCGTGCCGTGGTCCGCGATCGCGGGCGGCGCGGCGGCGGCCGCGGCGGTGCTGCCGCTGACCCGGGCGGTCCAGCACACCGTCAACCAGTGCCTGACGGTGCTGCTGATCTTCGCGGTGACGGTGTCGGCGGCCCGGGTGGTCGCGGGGCTCGTGCAGTCCGTGACCTCCTCACGGTCCGGGGTCGCCGGGTCGGCCACGATCTTCGTGAACATCACCCGGGTGCTGGTCCTCGCGATCGGCTTCCTGGTGGCGCTCCAGAGCCTCGGCATCTCCATAGCGCCGATGCTCACCGCCCTGGGCGTCGGCGGTCTGGCCGTGGCGCTGGCCCTCCAGGACACGCTGGCCAACCTCTTCGCGGGCATCCACATCCTCGCCTCGAAGACCGTGCAGCCCGGTGACTACATCCGGCTGAGCAGCGGCGAGGAGGGCTATGTCGAGGACATCAACTGGCGTCAGACGACGGTGCGGGCGCTGTCCAACAACCTCGTCGTCATCCCCAACGGGCAGCTCGCCAAGACGAACATGACCAACTTCATGCGCCCCGAGCAGCAGTTGACGATCCTGGTGCAGGTCGGGGTGGCCTACGACAGCGATCTGGAGCATGTGGAGCAGGTGACGACGGAGGTCGTCGCCGAGGTGATGACGGAGATCACCGGAGCGGTCCCGGAGCATGAACCGGCGGTGCGTTTCCACACGTTCGGCGACAGCCGGATCGGGTTCACGGTGATCCTGGGCGTGGGCGAGTTCAGCGACCAGTACCGGATCAAGCACGAGTTCATCAAGCGGCTGCACCGCCGCTTCCGGGAGGAGGGCATCCGGATCCCGGCGCCCGCCCGGAACGTCTCGCTCCAGCCGGGCGCCGCGGTGGTCATCCCGCAGCAGCGCACCGCGGACGAGGCGGGCGACCTGTTCGCCGCCGCCCGCCTCGACACCTGATCGTTCGTCAACTGCCTCAGAGAGTCGCGGAGTTCTCGTGCCGGCGCGCGCCCGTCGGGCGCCGGTGCGGGGCGACGAGGGACGGCGGCACCGGGGTGACCGTCCAGTCGGGGTGGCCCGGCATCCGCGGGGTCGTCGTGCCGTACAGCCAGTCCCGCAGGAAGCCGGAGACGTCCTGGCCCGAGACCCGGGAGGCGACGGCGATGTAGTCGTCGGTGGACGCCGAGGCGTTGCGGTACCGGGCGAGGAAGGCCCGCTCGACGGCGCCGAAGGCGTCCTCGCCGATCAACTGCCGCAGCGCGTACAGGACGAGGACGCCGCCCAGGTAGCGCTGGGAGTCGAAGAGGGTGGCCGCCGTGGGCGCGGCGACCGGGCCCGAGGTCCTGCGCCACTGGTCGCCGAGCGCGTACGTCGCCCGCATCCGGGCCTCCAGGGTGGTCAGGCCCAGGGAGTCCGGCCAGCCGCGTTCGTAGCGGTAGAGCAGACCGTAGAAGTCGGCGTGGCCCTCGTTGAGCCAGAGGTCGGCCCAGGTGGCGGGGCTGACGCTGTTGCCGAAGTAGGAGTGGACCAGCTCGTGCATCATGTGCGAGCCGATCTTGGGCTCCTCCTGGAGGAGGTAGTTCGGCTTGTACAGGGTGAGGGTCTGGGTCTCCAGGCCGGTGAAGTCGAAGGCGTCCGGGGCGTCGTTGTTGCAGGGCAGCAGCCCGTACGTCTCGAAGGGGTAGGCGCCGAGGCGCTGTTCGACCCAGTCCACCAGGGCCGGGGTGAGCGCGAGGGCGGGTTCCAGGGCGGCGGCGCGGGCGACGGGGACGACATCGCGCAGGGGCAGCCCGTGCGGGCCCTGCCGCTCCTTGACCACGTAGTCGCCGACGGTGATCTGGACGACCTCGGTGGCGATCGGCGAGCGGGAGCGGTAGGTGTACGCGGTCCGGTCGCCGGACAGGGCCTCGGTGCGCACCAGGGAGCCGCTGGCGACGGCCGTCAGGGCGGCCGGGACGGTGATGCGGAAGCTGAAGTCCGCCTTGTCCGAGGGGTGGTCGTTGCAGGGGAAGACGGTGTGCGCGGAGTCGGGCTGCGGGCAGATCGCGAAGCCGTCCGGGGTGGGCACCCAGGCGGTGTGCGGGAGGGTGCGGCGCGGGTCCGCTCCGTAGGTCACGCGCACGCGGGCCTTGGCGCCGTCGGGCAGCGCCCAGGCCGGGGTGATCCGCAGCTTTTCGGCCACCTGTTCGAACTCGGCGGGGCGGTCGTCGACGCTCACGGAGCGCACGTCGAGCCCCAGGGCGTCCAGGGAGAACCGGGTGAGGCGGCGGGTGGTCCGGATCCGCAGCGTGGCCGTGGCGTCCACCAGCGCCGTACCGGCGTCGTAGGCGAGGTCCAGGTGGTAGGCGCGGACCCGGTAGCCGTCGTTGCCGAGGTCCGGGTAGACCGGGTCCCCGAGGGTCTCGGGCGCGGGTGCCGGACCGCCCCCACCGGTCCGGGCGGCCGCGCCGGCCGTGCCGTCCGCGCCGGGCGCCGTGGTCGTGGCGTGGGCGGCGTTCTGGCCGGTCAGGGCGGCGGCGGTGCCGAGCAGGGCGGCCGCGGGTGCCGTCACTCTGGTGCGATATCTCATGGTCCGCTTTCGATCGGGCGGCCGGGTGGTCGGTCCGGCCGTCGGATGAGTCGACGATCTACCTCCTTGACGGACGAAGCGGCGGGCTCGGTTGCTCCGGACGGGTGTATGGCCGGTTCCCGCGCATGGCCGGATCACAGGGGTTCCGTATGCGCCCCGCCCATGGGCCGCGGACCGCTGTCGAGCCCGGCCCGGTCACGAGATATCTTGATGTCGAGCAATGTTGCAGACGTGGACGTGGAGCGGAGCACCCGGTGACTGACTCGACCATCATCTATACCCACACTGACGAGGCCCCGGCCCTGGCGACGTATTCCTTCCTGCCGGTCGTCCAGGCGTACGCCTCGCAGGCGGGTGTCGCCGTGGAGACGCGGGACATCTCGCTCGCCGGGCGCATCATCGCGGTGTTCCCGGAGTACCTGACCGAGGACCAGCGCATCCCGGACGCCCTGGCCGAGCTGGGCGAACTGGCCAAGACGCCCGAGGCCAACATCATCAAGCTGCCGAACGTCTCGGCGTCGGTCCCGCAGCTCAAGGCCGCGGTCGCCGAGCTCCAGGCCCAGGGCTACGCGCTGCCGGACTACCCGGACGACCCGAAGACCGACGAGGAGCGGGAGATCCAGGCCCGCTACGACAAGGTCAAGGGCTCCGCCGTGAACCCGGTCCTGCGCGAGGGCAACTCCGACCGCCGCGCCCCCGCCTCGGTCAAGAACTACGCCAAGACCCACCCGCACCGCATGGGCGCCTGGTCCCCGGACTCCAAGACCAACGTGGCGACCATGGGCGAGAACGACTTCCGCTCCACCGAGAAGTCCGCCGTGATCTCCGAGGCCGGCTCCCTGCGCATCGAGCTGGTCGCCGAGGACGGCACCACCACCGTGCTGCGCGAGTCCGTACCGGTCCTCGCCGGTGAGGTCGTCGACGCCTCCGTGCTGCACGTCGCCGCGCTGCGTGAGTTCCTGACCGCGCAGATCGCCCGCGCCAAGGCCGAGGGCGTGCTGTTCTCCGTGCACCTCAAGGCCACGATGATGAAGGTCTCCGACCCGATCGTCTTCGGCCATGTCGTCCGCGCCTTCTTCCCGAAGACCTTCGAGCGGTACGGCGCCACGCTCGCCGCCGCCGGTCTCTCCCCGAACGACGGTCTGGGCGGCATCCTCAAGGGCCTCGACGCGCTGCCCGAGGGCGACGCGATCAAGGCGTCCTTCGACGCCGAGCTGGCCGAGGGCCCGGCCCTGGCCATGGTCGACTCCGACAAGGGCATCACCAACCTGCACGTGCCGTCCGACGTCATCGTCGACGCCTCGATGCCGGCCATGATCCGCACCTCCGGCCACATGTGGGGCCCGGACGGCCAGGAGGCCGACACCCTCGCCGTCCTGCCGGACTCCTCCTACTCCGGCGTCTACCAGGCCGTCATCGACGACTGCCGCGCCCACGGCGCCTACGACCCGTCGACCATGGGCTCGGTCCCCAACGTCGGCCTGATGGCGCAGAAGGCCGAGGAGTACGGCTCCCACGACAAGACCTTCGAGATCGCCACGGCCGGCACGGTCCGCCTGGTCGACCGGGCCGGGGACGTCGTCCTGGAGCAGCCGGTCGCCGCCGGTGACATCTTCCGCGCCTGCCAGACCAAGGACGCGCCGATCAAGGACTGGGTGAAGCTCGCCGTCACCCGCGCCCGCGCCACCGGCAACCCGGCCGTGTTCTGGCTGGACGAGACCCGCGCCCACGACGCCAACCTGATCGCCAAGGTCACGGACTACCTGGCCGAGCACGACACCGAGGGCCTGGACATCCGCATCCTCGCCCCGGTCGAGGCCACCAAGCTGTCGGTGGAGCGCATCCGCCGCGGCGAGGACACCATCTCGGTGACCGGCAACGTGCTGCGCGACTACCTGACCGACCTCTTCCCGATCCTGGAGCTGGGCACCAGCGCCAAGATGCTGTCGGTCGTCCCGCTGATGGCGGGCGGCGGCCTGTTCGAGACGGGCGCCGGCGGCTCCGCGCCCAAGCACGTCCAGCAGCTCGTCAAGGAGAACTACCTGCGCTGGGACTCCCTCGGCGAGTTCTTCGCGCTCGTGCCCTCCCTGGAGCAGTACGCCACGGCGACCGGGAACGCCCGCGCCAAGGTGCTGGCCGACACCCTGGACCGCGCCACGGCGACCTTCCTCAACGAGGACAAGTCCCCGACCCGTCGCCTCGGCGGCATCGACAACCGCGGCAGCCACTTCTACCTGTCCCTGTTCTGGGCGCAGGAGCTGGCGCGGCAGACCGACGACGCCGAGCTGGCCAAGGCGTTCGCGCCGCTCGCCGAGACGCTCACGGCGGCCGAGCAGACCATCGTGGACGAGCTGAACGCCGTCCAGGGCGAGCCGGCCGACATCGGCGGCTACTACCAGCCCGACCCGGCGAAGGCGGCGGCGGTCATGCGTCCCTCCGCCACCTGGAACACGGCGCTGGCTTCCCTGAGCTGACACGCCTCGCGCCCACTTCGCGCCCTCCTCGCGCGACGAACCGCCCCGGCCGGGACTCTCCGGCCGGGGCGGTTCACCTGTGTCCCCCCGTTGCCTCCCGTTGCCGACGCATGTCGTTTGTGACGTCCTCATGTCATGGTTCATGCGGGCCTGTCGGGGCCTGTCCCGTTGTGCTTACCTCGTCGCACGTTCGCGCTCTCCCCGCACGAGGAGCACCATGAGCACCCAGCCCGACACCTCGGCATGGTCGTTCGAGACCCGGCAGATCCACGCCGGCGCCGCACCCGATCCCACGACCGGCGCCCGCGCGACGCCGATCTACCAGACGACGTCGTTCGTGTTCCGCGACACCCAGCACGCCGCCGACCTGTTCTCGCTCGCCGAGCCCGGCAACATCTACACCCGGATCCACAACCCCACCCAGGACGTCTTCGAGCAGCGCGTCGCCGCCCTGGAGGGCGGGGTCGCGGCCGTGGCGCTGGCGTCGGGACAGGCCGCCGAGACCCTCGCGATCCTGACGGTGGCGGGCGCGGGCGACCACATCGTGTCGAGCACCTCCCTGTACGGCGGCACGCACAACCTGCTCAAGCACACCCTGCCGCGGTTCGGCATCGAGGTGTCGTTCGTGGACGACCCCGACGACCCGGAGGCGTGGCGGGCCGCGATCCGGCCGAACACCAAGGCGCTGTTCGCGGAGACGCTGGGCAACCCGCGCGGCAACGTCCTCGACGTGCGTGCCGTCGCGGACGTCGCCCACGCGGCGGGGGTGCCGCTGATCGTGGACAACACCGTGCCGACGCCGTATCTGCTGCGGCCGATCGAGCACGGCGCGGACGTCGTCGTGCACTCGGCGACCAAGTTCCTCGGCGGCCACGGCACGGCCATCGCGGGTGTGGTGGTCGACGGCGGCACCTTCGACTTCGGGGCGCACGCCGAGCGCTTCCCCGACTTCACCGAGCCGGACCCCAGCTACCACGGCCTCCAGTACTGGCCGGCGCTCGGTCCCGGGGCGTTCGCGGTCAAGCTGCGGGTGCAGTTGCTGCGCGACCTCGGCCCCGCGCTCTCCCCGCACTCGGCGTTCCTGCTGCTCCAGGGCGTGGAGACGCTGAGCCTGCGGATCGAGCGGCACTCGGCCAACGCGCTGGAGCTGGCCCGGTGGCTCCAGCGGCGCGACGAGGTCGCCGCCGTCCACTACCCGGGCCTTGAGTCCAGCCCGTGGTACGAGGCGGGGCAGCGGTATCTGCCGCGCGGTGCGGGCGCGATCGTCTCCTTCGAGCTGCGGGACGGTGTCGAGGCGGGCAAGCGGTTCGTGGACGCGGTCGAGCTGTTCAGCCACCTCGCGAACATCGGTGACGTGCGCAGCCTGATCATCCACCCGGCGTCCACGACCCACAGCCAGCTCGACGAGGAGCAGTTGGCGGCGACCGGCACCACACCGGGTCTGGTGCGTCTGTCGGTCGGCATCGAGAACGTCGCGGACCTCAAGGCGGACCTGGAGGCCGGGTTCCGCGCGGCCAAGGGCGCATAGAGGTGACGCTGCCGGTGACGGTCCCGCTCCCGCCGGCCACCGGGGCATGGCGGGAGGGGGACCCGCCCGGGGGGCGCCGGTGGTACGCGGCCGAGCGGCCGCTGGCGCTGGAGGCGGGCGGTGAACTGCCGGGCGTGCGGCTGGCGTTCGAGACCTGGGGGCGGCTCGCGGCGGACGGCTCCAACGCGGTGCTGGTGCTGCACGCGCTCACCGGGGACAGCCATGTGGTGGGCCCGGCCGGGCCCGGGCATCCGACGCCCGGCTGGTGGGACGGCCTGGTCGGACCGGGGCGGCCGCTGGACACCGACCGCTGGTTCGTGGTCGCGCCGAACGTGCTCGGCGGCTGCCAGGGCAGCACCGGGCCGGCCTCGGCGCGGCCCGGCTCGGGCGGCCGCTGGGGCGGCGCCTTCCCGTTCCTCACCCAGCGCGACCAGGTGACGGCCGAGGCGGGGCTCGCGGACGCGCTCGGCATCGAGCGGTGGGCGCTGGTCGTCGGCGGCTCGATGGGCGGCATGCGGGCGCTGGAGTGGGCGGTGTCCCACCCCGGCCGGGTGGACGCCCTGCTCCTGCTCGCCACGACGGCGGCGGCGAGCGCGGAGCAGATCGCCTGGGCGAACGTGCAACTGCACGCCGTCCGCGCCGACCCGCACTGGCAGGGCGGCGACTACCACGACACCGGGCACGGCCCGCACGCCGGTCTGGGGCTCGCCCGCCGGCTCGCCCACATCACCTACCGCAGCGAACCGGAGCTGGCGCTGCGCTTCGGCCGGACCGCCCAGGGCGCCGAGGAGCCCTTCCGGGGCGGCCGCTACCAGGTCGAGTCCTACCTCGACCATCACGCGGCCAAGCTGGTACGGCGGTTCGACGCGGGCAGCTATGTGGTGCTGACCGAGGCGATGAACGCCCACGACATCGGCCGCGGCCGAGGCGGCACCCGCGCCGCGCTGGCCCGCGTGACGGCCCGGACCCTGGTGGCCGGCGTCGACTCCGACCGCCTCTACCCGCCACCCCAGCAGACCGAACTGGCCGCCCTCATCCCCTCCGCGGACCACCCCCGGCTCATCGAATCCCCGTACGGCCACGACGGCTTCCTCATCGAGACGGCCCAGGTCGCCACCCTGGTCCACGAGATCCTCGGCTGAGGCGACAACCGCCCTCACCAGTCCCGAGGCGCGATCAGCTCCTCGATGTCGGCGTCCGGGAAGCCGTACGCCCCGGCGACGAACCAGAACTCCTCCGCTATCGCCTCCCGGGCGACCGTCTCGATGTCGCTGCCGGCCTCCCAGAAGGCGTCCTGGAGGGTGTTGAACTCCTCGGTGGCGGCATGCGTCAGCACGTACAGGGCGTCGACGTCGGCCGGCCGCTCGGTCTCGACGCGCTCGCACAGGCGCAGCAGGATGTCCCGGCCCCGGTCCACCACCCGGTCCGGGTAGTAGTCGTCCCGGTAGAGCGCCTTCAGGAACGGGTGCCCCGTCACCTGCTCGTTCGTCACGGCCATGCCCGATTCCCCGTTTCCGACCCGTCGTGTTGTGATGGCTCCGTCGACCTCCGCCGACCTCCTTCGATCATGCACCACGCCACTGACAACGCCCCGGGAGCCGCCCGATGTCCTCCGCCGACGCACCGTCCTTCGAGCTGCTGCCCGGTGGGGCCGGTTCGCCGGTGATTCTGCATGTGCCGCACTCGGCGCGGGCGATACCGGACGCCGTGCGGGCCGGGATCGTACTGGACGACGGGGCGCTGGAGCGGGAGCTGGACCACATCACTGACGCGCACACCGCGGAGATCGCGGAGGCGGCGGCCGGGCTGGCCGCCTTGGCTCCGTGGCGGTTCGTCAACCGGCTGTCGCGGCTGGTCGTCGACCCGGAGCGGTTCCCGGACGAGCGGGAGGAGATGCGGGCCGTCGGGATGGGCGCCGTCTACACGCGGACCACGCACCGCGAGGTGCTGCGGGCGGACTACGTCGACCACGAGCCGCTGGTCGAACGGTACTTCCGGCCGTACGCGCGGGCCGTGTCACGGGCCGTGGCCGACCGGCTGGCCGCGGTCGGGCGGGCCGTCGTGATCGACGTGCACTCCTATCCGTCCGCGCCGCTGCCCTACGAGCTGCACGGGACCGGGCCGCGGCCGCCGGTGTGCCTGGGCACGGACCCCTTCCACACCCCGCCCGAGCTGCTCGCCGCCGCGCGGAAGGCGTTCGCGCCGGTCGGTGAGACCGGACTCGACAGCCCGTTCGCCGGGACGTACGTCCCGCTGGAGTACTACGGGTCGGACGCCCGGGTGTCCGCGCTGATGGTGGAGATCCGCCGGGACACCTACATGACCGAGCCGGGCGGCCCCGCGCGCCCCGGACTGACCGTGCCGGCACGGGCGTTGGCGGATCTGGTGGACGCCGTGTCCTGACCGGCCGGCCCGCGGACCTCCCTACGCGCGCAGCCACTCCGTGACGACCACCTCGCCGCCGGTGCGCAGCCGTAGCGCGAACGGGCCGCCGGACGGTCTGTCGCAGGTGAAGCGGCCCAGCGCGTCGGCGGTGAGCGGGGCGCCGGCGCGCGGGCCGTGCAGCACCTCGATGGAGGCGGTCTGCGGGGGCAGGAGCTGGCCCATCAGCCCGTCCCCGGTCACCTCGACGTCCACCGTGAGGTCGCCGGAGTGGAAGGTCAGCATCCGCGGCGCGTCCTCGGCGCCGCGCACCGGGATGGCGTCGGTCAGCGAGTCGAAGGTCAGCTCGGCGATCCGGGCGTCCAGGTCGTGCAGCGCGTACGCCTCGACCGCCGTCCGCCGCAGTTCGGCCGGGACCGGGTCGAGGATCGCGGCGGCCTGCCGCAGTTCCTCCTCCAGGGCGCCGAGGTCGAACTCCTCGTCGTCGAAGGCGTCTTCCCCCGGCCGGGGGCCGTCGTTGTCGTCGATGCCGTTCACAGTGCTCCCCGTGCGTCGAGTCGGGCCCGCAGGCGGCGCAGGCAGCGCTGGCGCATCGGTCCGATGCTGCCCACGGCGATGCCCAGGGCGGCCGACACCTCCTGATAGCTGGGCGGCGGTGAGGCGATCAGCACCCGCAGCAACTGCCGGCAGCGGTCGCCCAGCGCCTCGAACTCCTGCCAGAGGAAGCGGACCCGCTCGCTCTGCGCGGCCGCCTCCTCCGAGTCCAGTACCGATTCCTCCGGTGTACGGTCCTCGCTGGCGCGGTCGAGGAGCTGCGGATCGTCGGTCGGTGTGAGCCGTCGGGCGCTCTTGATCACCTTCAGGCATTCGTTGCGCGCGGTGATCGCGAGCCAGGAACCCGCCTTGTCCGGTTCCCGGATCCGGCCCAGGTGCTGGGCGAAGCGGAACCAGACGGTCTGGTACACCTCGCTCCCGTCCGCGTCCGACAGACGGTGCGAGCGCACCACCGACCAGACCAGCGGGCTCAGCCCTTCGACCAGTGCCTTCCAGGCCGCCGTGTCACCGTCGACGGCGGACTGGACGAGCGCGCCGACATCAGTACGGTCCACGGCCCCACCCCTCGTGTACGGCCTGTCATCGTACGCCGTGGCGGGGCATCGCTCGGACCTCATGACGGTGTCCTCATGACCGCTTCCTCATGGCCTCTTCCTCATGCCGGCCCGACCGGGACCGGGCGCCAGGTGGCGGGCAGCAGGGCCGGTACGTGCGCGCCGCGCACCTCGGCGAACTCGGCGTTCTTCTCCAGCAGTTGCCGGGCCGCCGCGCGCGGGTCGGTCTCCTGGTGGGCCGTCATGTGGGCGGCGACCAGTGCGGCCACGACGGGCGTCGCGAAGGACGTGCCGCTCCAGGAGGCGTAGCCCTCGAACATCACCTGGTCCGGCTTGCCCGAGCCGTCGCTGAGGACGCCGTTGTGGCGCGGGGCGCGGCAGGTGCAGGCGTAGCCGAAGCCGTAGCGGCAGGCGTCGTAGGTGGAGTGCTGGTAGACGTACGGGACGGGGCTGTCGAAGCCGGTGAGGGCGCTGGTGAGGCGCTCGCCGGGGGCGTAGACGCGGACCCAGCCGCCGTGGTTGCTGAAGCAGGCGCCGTACTCGCCGTCGCCGCGCAGCGCGCCGACGGACAGGACGGCGTCGGCGTAGTCGGGCTGGGTGGCGTAGGCGGCGGGCCAGAAGGGAGTGGCGCTGGCGTTGTTGCCTGCGGCGGCGACCAGCAGGGTGCGCTGTCCCCTGAGCGCGCGCATGAAGCCCTCGACGCCGAGCAGTCCGTCGACGCGGCCGTTGGAGCTGCCGGCGGAGAGGCTGAGGATGTCGGGCCAGCCGCTCTCCTCGACGGCGTCGAACAGCGCCTCGCCGAAGGCGTCCTCCAGGATGGCTCCGGCGTCGTTGAGGGTGCCGCGCACGGTGATGGCGGTGTTGGGCGCGACGGCCGCGACGAGTCCGGCGATGAACGTGCCGTGTCCGACGTACTGCTGGAGGACTCCGTCGTCGTCCGTCTCGCGGATCTGGAGGTCGCCGTCGGTGTGGGCGAGCGGCGGGTAGGAGCGGTAGTCGTGCATCAGGCCGGTGTCGACGACCAGGACGCCGACCGCGCTCGCGGGGTCGTAGGCGCCGGGCGCCGGGGAGGGGTTGGGCTGCTCGGTGTGGGCCACGGGCACGGGTTCGTCGCCGGGGCAGGCGTTGACGGCGATGGACACCACGTGGTTGCGGCTGACGAGCCGGTGGCCGGTGCGGCCCTCGGCGGTGCGCAGCGCGCGCAGGGCGCCGGCGACGGCGTCGTCCCCGCCGCCGCGGATCCCCGGGCCGCGGTCGGCGGGGTCGCCGACCTGGATGCGGGTGATGCCGGAGCGGTTGGTCCGCGGTCCGGCGCGCCGGACGTGTTCGCCTACCAGGCCGGCGGTGGCGGTGAAGTGGTCGCGCACGGCGTCCTCGACGACCTGTGCCTCCTCGCCGTCGCGGGCGAGGACCACGCCCCGCTCGTAGATGAACTCGGCCGAGTCGTCCGGCCCCATCGCCAACGGGACGTCGGGCAGCGAGCGTTGGATCTGGTCGAACTGCTCGTGGAATCGCTGTGGTGCCATGGCGTGTCCTCCCCAGTGCCGATGTCGTCAGTCTGAGCCGCGAGGCCCGGTCCTGATACAGCAGTTGCGACGGCCGGGACGGGGGGTGCGGTTGCGGGCACCGAGGGCGCGTTCGTCCGCGTGCGCCCCGGCCGTCCTCCGGGCGCCGGGCGTGCACGCCGTGCGCACGCCGCCAAGTACGTTGACATGATGTCCAATTGATATCCCCGGATACGGCACCGAACGGGTGTGGCGTACCGGCCGGAGCACTACCATCCGTGGAGTGACAGCGGGAACAACGGGCAACGAATCGGTTCTTGAACTGCTGCCGATGGTGTTCGCCGCCCCCAACGACGCGTTGTCGCGGGCGGAAGGAGTCCTCGACACCGACCCGACGCCGTTGCACGCCTCGGTCGCCCATCAGGTGATCGGCATCTGGCAGCGGGACTGGGGCGACCTGCGGATCGCCCTGGACCATCTGCGGCGCGCCCGTGACCTCGCGGCCCGTGCGGACTCGGCGGAGCGCGAGGCCGACGTGCTGGCCACGCTGGGGGTGGCGCTGATCCACGCGGGCCGCACCCGGCAGGGCCTGGCGGCGTTCGAGCGGGGCGTGGAGCGCGGCAGCGGGCACACCCGCGCGCGGGTGCTGTACCGGCGGGCCTACTCCTGGTGGGTGCTCGGGCACCACCGCGCGGCGCTGGAGGACGTACGGCGGGCGATTCCCGTGCTGCGGGGGGCGGACGACGTCATCTGGACGGCGCGCGCCCTCACCCTGCGCGCCACCGTGCATCTCGCGCTCGGGTCGGTGGAGCGGGCGGAGGCGGACTTCACGGCGGCCGAGGCGCTGTGGGACACCACGGGCCAGGAGCACGACAAGGCGGACGCGGTGGAGAGCCGGGGGCTGGCCGCGTTCCGTTCCGGGGACGTCCCGGCCGCGCTGCGGCTGCTGGACGAGGCCGGGGAGCGGTACGCCAAGCTCGGCACACCGACGTTCATGCTCAACATCCGGCGCTGCGAGGTGCTGATGGCGGCCGGGCTCGCGCCGGAGGCGCTGGCCGAGGCGGACGCGGCGATCGCGGTCCTCGACCGGATCGGCGGACAGTCCACGCTCAAGGCGGAGCTGCTGCTGATGGCGGCGAGGGCGGCGCGGCTGGCGGGCGATCCGGGGACGGCGATCGCGCGGGCGGCGGTGGCGGAACGGCTCTTCGCGGGGCAGCGGCGCGGCTGGTGGGAGACGCACGCCCGGCTGGTGCTGATCGAGGCGCGGGTGGCGACCGGGCGGGGTTCGGGCCGGCTGGTGGCGGACGCGGCCCGGCTGGCGGAGCGGCTGGCGGCGTTCGGGGCGCCCGCCGCGCCGGAGGCGTGGCTGCTGGCGGGCCGGATCGCCCTTGGCCTGGACTGGACGGCGGACGCCGAACGCTATCTGGAGATCGCGGCGCGCAGCCGGCGCAGCGGGCCGCCGCTGGCCCGGATGACGGGCTGGGCGGCGCAGGCCCTGTGGGCGCGGGCCACCGGTTCCGGGCGCGGTGTGCTGGAGGCGTGCCGGCGCGGCCTGGACGTCCTCGACGACCACCGGATGACGCTGGGCGCCTCCGAGTTGAGGGCGCGGGCGACCGCGCAGGGCGCCGAACTGGCGGCGCTGGCCCAGCAGGTGAGCCTGGAGCGCGGCGGGCCCCGGCAGTTGCTGGGCTGGAGCGAGCGGTGGCGGGCGACGGCGCTGTCCACGCCGCCGACCCGGCCGCCCGCCGATCCGGAGCTGGTGAGCGGGCTGACGGCCTTCCGGGAGATCGCGGCCCGCGCGGAGAGCGCCCGCATGGACGGGCGGCCGGTGCCCGCCCTGGAGCGCGAACAGCGCAGGCTGGAGCGGGAGATCCGGTCCCGGACCCTGCACAGCCGCGGGGACACGCCCGGGGACGGCGCCCGGTTCCAGGCGAAGCGGCTCCTGGAGCGGCTCGGGGACACCCGGCTCGTCGAACTCGCCGTCCTGGACGGGCGGGTGCAGGTGCTGCTGTGCGGGGGCGGCAGGGTGCGGCGGTTCGCGGGCGGACTGCTCGCGGAGGCCGAGCACGAGGCCGAGTACGTCCAGGCCACCCTGCGCCGGCTGGCCCATCCGGGCGCGGAGGGCCGGCTGCCGCTGGCGGAGGCGGCCGGACGGCGCCTGGAGGAACTGCTGTTGGGCGCGGCGGCGGGGCATCTGGGGCCGGGACCGGTGGTCGTGGTCCCGCCGGCCCGGCTGCACCGGGTGCCGTGGGCGCTGCTGCCGTCGCTGCGGGAGCGGGTGGTCAGCGTGTCGCCGTCGGCGAGCGGCTGGCTGCGCGCCCGCGAGACCGAACCGCCGCCCGGCCGGCGGCACGTCCTGGTGCGCGGGCCCGGCCTCGCCACCGGCGGGGCCGAGGTGCCGGAGGTCGCCGGACGCTACGGTCGGCCCACGGTGCTGGAGCACGCCGACGCGCGCGTGCCGCGGGTGCTGGAGGAACTGGACGGGGCGACCCTCGCGCACATCGCGGCGCACGGCACCTTCCGCGCCGACAGCCCGATGTTCTCGTCCCTGCGGATGGCGGACGGCCCGCTGATCGTGCACGACTTCGAGCGCCTCGCCCGCAGCCCGTACCGGATCATCCTGTCGAGCTGCGACACCGCCCGGCTCGCCCCGGCCGGCGCCGACGAACTCCTCGGCCTGGTCACCGCGTTGCTGCCGCTGGGCACGGCGGGCGTGGTCGCGAGCAGCGCGCCCGTCAACGACGCCGCCGTGGTCCCCCTGATGCTGGCGCTGCACCGCGGCCTGAGCGGCGGCCTCTCCCTGGCCGAGGCCCTGCGCGACGCGCGCGCCGCCCTGCCCGGCGACTCCGTCCACCGGGCGACGGGCTGGGCGTTCACCGCGTTCGGGGCGGCCTGACCACTGACTGGGCCTCCTAGGCGGGCTGTTCCACCAGCCACGGCAGGGTCGTGCGGTCGGCGGTGCCGAGGCGGGCGTAGGCGCCGTAGAGGTGGTTGCCGACGGTGCGGACGGAGAGGGTGAGGCGTTCGGCGATCTGCCGGTTGGTGAGGCCGGACGCGGCGAGGGTGACGATCTGGCGCTGGCGGGCGGTGAGTTCGCCCAGCGCCGGTCCGGACAGGGCCGGGGTGCGGGCGCCCTGGCAGCGGCGGGCGAGCGCGGCCGCGCGGGTACGGGCGGTACGGGCCGCGGTGGGATCGCGGTGCGCGGAGGCGGCCTGGGCGTACGCCTCGGCGGCGTACAACAGGAAGCCGCGCTCGCCGAGTTCGGCGGCCACCCGGTCCAGGGCGGCCCCGTCGGCACGGGCCAGCGCACGCGCGTGCCGGGCGAACACCCCGTCCGGCGGCAGCAGTTCGAGAGCCCGCTCGGGAGCACCGAGGCGTACGGCGTCGTAGGCGTCGGGGTCGTCGGTGACGCCGTCGTCGGTGGCGCCTTCGTCGGGGCCGGGTTCGCCCGACCGGGCTGCCGTGAGGGCGAGTTCGCGGTGGCAGGCGGGGTGCCGGGGTGTCTCGGACAGGCCCTCGCGGGCCCAGGCCGCGGCCTCGCGGAGTTCGCCGCGCAGCCGGGCGAAGCGGGCGCGGACGGCGGCGTACCCGGCCGGGACGGGCGCGCCCTCGGCGACCAGCCACTCCCCCACCGGGGTGCGGGCGGTGCGGACGTCGTCGCGGGCGATGCCGTCGAGCAGGGCGGCGGCCTCCGTGTCGAGGGCGTCGGTGAGCGGCCCGCGCAGCCCGGACAGCCGCCGTGCGCGCAGCCGTCCGGCGGTGGCGCGCAGCATCGGGCCGTGCAGGGGGTGGGCGAGGCGCACGGTGTCGTCGTCGGCCACCTCGATCAGGGCGTCCGCCTCCAGGCGTTCCAGGGCCCGCAGGTCCAGGGTGCCGGCGGGCAGCGGCAGGGGTTCGGCGAAGGCGAGGCGGTCCAGGGCCTCGCGCTCCTCGGGGCAGGGGCGGGTCAGGACGGCGGCGGCACGCTCGCGCAGCGCCGGGGTCGGCGGCACCGGGCCGCGCCACGCCCACAGGCCGGTCTCGGGCAGGCGGGTGAGCAGGCCCGCGTCGTGGACGGCGGCCGTCAGGTCCCGCAGCAGCCGCAGGTCGCCCCGGCACAGCCCGCGCAGCCGGTGTGCGGTGAGGGCGTCCAGGGGGCCGCCCGCCGCGGCCTCCAGGAGAGGGTCCGTGGCGTCGTCGGGGAGCGGCGCGAGGGCGAGCCGGGGCAGTGACTCGCCGGTGCGCAGACGGGTCACCGCGGCGGGCGCGGGCGCGCCGTCCGTGACGGTGACCAGCAGCCGGGTGCGGCCCTGGACGGCGAGGTGGTGGAGCAGGGCGGCGGAGGCGTCGTCCAGCAGATGCGCGTCGTCGACGCACAGCAGCCGCACCCCGGACAGCAGGCGCACGGCGCGGTGGAGGGTGACGGACTCGGGCAGCACGGGGGCGAAGGCGCCGAACGGGGTGGTCCGGGTCTCGGGGGTCGGGGACACCCGGACGCAGTCGGTGCCGCGCACCGCCTCGGCGGCCAGCCGGGTGCGGCCGCAGCCGGCCGGTCCGGTCACCACGATCCCGGGCCGTCCCGCGGCCAACGACCGCCGCACCAGGTCGAGTTCCTCCTCCCGTCCGGTGAACGGCCAGGGCGGGCGCAGGGTCTCGGCGCGCGGTGCGACGGTGACCGCCCGAAGCGGGGTCACGGCAGGGGACGTCACGGCACGAGGTGTCACGGCGTGGGGAGTCACACCATGTGGAGTCGGTGTACTCACGCCTGATACAGGGCGACTTGAGTAGCCCCCGACTCAGGCGCCGGGGCGGCGGGGCGCGGCACTGTGGGGGCATGACGGCCCGCTACTGCTCCCTGCCGCGGCAGCCGGCCCCCGTGTTCGCCCCGGGGCTGGCCGCCGAACGGCTCGGCGCGCTGCTGAGCGGGCGCCGGATGTGGGTCAACGGCACGGTCCTGCACTACCACTTCTTCGACGGCGAGGGCGACGGGTCGGTCATCGCGGTGCCGGGTTCCGCGGGCACCCGGTGGGTGTCCTGGGTGGGCGACGAGGCCCAGCGGGACGTGGTGCGTGACTGCTTCGGCGCCTGGTCCGGGCTCGGCATCGGCGTGTCGTTCGCCGAGGTCGCCGACCGCTCGGAGGCGGAGCTGCGGATCGGCTTCCAGCAGGGCGACGGCTCCTGGTCGGCGGTGGGCCGTGACGCGCTGTTCGCCGGACTCGCCGAGCGCACCATGAACTTCGGCTGGGATCTGACCGCGCCCGGTGAACGGGCCACGGCCCTGCACGAGATCGGGCACGCGCTCGGCATGCAGCACGAGCACCAGAGCCCGTTCGCCGGGATCCACTGGGACGACGAGGCGGTGTACGCCGATCTGGCGGGCCCGCCGAACCACTGGAGCCGGGACCGCACCTACGTCAACATCCTGCGCAAGCTGGACCCTGCCGAGGTCAACGGCTCGGTGTGGGACCCGCATTCGGTGATGGAGTACCCCTTCTCCGCCGGACTGATCCTGGAGCCCGAGCAGTTCCGCGGGGGTGTCCATCCCAGCGGTGAACTGTCGGCGCTGGACAAGGAGTTCGTGCTGCGCTGGTATCCGTCGGCGGCCGCGCCGCCGCCGGAGCTGGTGCCGTTCCGGTCGGTGCCGCTGTCGCTGGGGCCGGGCGGGCAGGCCGACTTCGCGGTGGAGCCGCCGGAGACCCGCGAGTACACCGTCGGCACCTTCGGCGACGGGGACGCCGTGGTGGTGGTGTTCGAGGAGCGGGACGGCGTGCCCCGCTTCCTCGCGGGCCGCGACGACGGCGGCACCCCGGACAACGCCACGATCCGGGCCCGCCTGGTCAAGGGCCGCCGCTACTTCGTCCGGGTGCGGCTCTACTCCGGGTGGGGGTCGGGCCGTACGGCGGTCATGTGCTGGTGACACCGGCCACGGCCGCCCTCGATACCGCAGTCCGGCGCCGGGGGAAGCGCCGGGATCACGTCCCCTCGGGGGAGGGTGACGTGATCCCGGCCGCACCGGCGTCCCGCGGCCGGTGTCAGGGGGCCTCGGGCAGATGCCCGCGGCGGCGCCACTCGTCGGCGAGCAGGGTGTAGGAGCGGACCCGGTCGGCGTGGTCGTGGGTGATGGTGGTGATGAGCAACTCGTCGGCGCCGGTGGCCTCCTGGAGCTGTTCCAGCCGGTCGGCGACCTGGGCCGGGGTGCCGGTGAACTGGGTGTCGAGCCGGTCCTGGACGAGGGCCTGGTCCTCGTCCGTCCAGGGCAGGGCGCGGGCCTGCTCCGGGGTGGGGAAGGCGATGGCGCCCTCGGCGGTGCGGATGCTGCGCACCCACGGCCCGTATCCGGCGGCCAGCTCCCGGGCACCGTCCTCGTCCTCGGCGACGACGACATCGGCGGAGACGCTCACGTACGGCCGGTCGAGGGTCGCCGAGGGCTTGAAGCGGGCCCGGTAGCCGTCCACGGCCTCCAGGACGGTGGCCGGGCTGACGTGGTAGTTCGCCGCGAAGCGCAGTCCGCGGGCGCCCGCGACCTCGGCGCTGGTGCCGCCGCTGCTGCCCAGGATCCACACCTGGACGTCGGCGCCCTCGCCGGGCACGGCATGGGCCTCCAGGCCCTCCGGGGAGCGGTAGCTGCCGGCGAGCAGGGCGAGCAGGTCGTCGATCTGCTCGGCGTAGTCCTGGGACTCGGCGCCGGGCAGTTTGAGCAGTCTGAGCTGGAGGGCGATCCGAGGGGAGCCGAGGAGGTTCTCGAAGGAGAACCGGGGCGGGACGACCAGCCCGTTGGGCGCCCGGCCGTCGACCACCGGGGTGGCGGTGGGCGGCGGTTCGGCCGGGCGGCCGGAGGGTCCGCCGCCGGAGCGGCCCACGCCGAGGTCGAGCCGGCCGGGGTGCAGGGCGTCGATCAGCCCGAACTCCTCGACCGTGTTCAGCGCGGTGCGGTGACCGAGCTGAACGGCCCCGGAGCCGAGCCGGATGGTGTCGGTCACGGCGGCGGTGAGGGCGAGGAGGACGGCGGGTGAGGTGCCCGCGACGCCGGGGTTGAGGTGGTGTTCGGCGAACCAGTAGCGGCTGTAGCCGACCTGTTCGGCCCGGCGGGCGAGGTCGAGGGAGTTGCGCAGGGCATCGGAGGCCGTCGCCCCGGCCGGGACCGGGACCAGGTCGAGGACGCCGAGGGGTGTCTCAGGCACGGGCGGGCTCCTCCTCGGCGGGCGCCGCCGGGAGCACCGGGCCCCAGGCGAACGGCGGGTCGGGTATCTCCTTGCGCAGCACCGGCGCCACCTGCGCCTGGAACCGCTCCAGCGAGTCGCGGTGCCGAGTGTCCGTCAGTCCGCTCGCGTTCGCTTGCAGATGGAGCACGGAGTGCCCGAACTGCTCGTGGTAGCGGTGGACTTTGTCGATCACCTGCTGCGGGCTGCCGATCAGGGCGGAGCTGCGCTCGACGAAGTCCTCCAGCGTCTCGAAGACGACGGGCAGGCCGGTACGGCGCTGGAAGTCGAGGTTGCTCTCGAAGATCGGCCGGTACGTCTCGCGCGCCTCCTGCGAGGTGCGGGCCACGTACACCCCGGCCGATCCGGCGCCGACCGCGATGTCCGCCGGGTCGTGGCCGTAGTGCTCCCAGCGTTCGCGGTAATGGCGGACCAGTTCGGCGTAGGGCTCGACGGGGTGGGTGACGTTCGCGGAGAACAGCGGGTCGCCGTAGCGGGCGGCCAGGTCCACGGACTCCTTGCTGGTGGCGCTGCCGTGCCAGACGCGGACCGGCCGCTGGTAGGGCCGGGGCCACACCTCGGCGTCCTTCAGCTCGGGCCGGAAGCGGGTGGCCGCGGTGACCTTGTCGTGGCGCCAGATCTGCCGGAACACCTCGTAGCTCTCGGCGTTGCGCTCCCACTGGTCCTCGGGGGTGACGTGGAACAGGTCGCGCTGGGCGGAGCCGTTGCCCTTGCCGATGATCAGGTCGAGGCGGCCGCCGGAGAGATGGTCGAGGGTGGCGTAGTCCTCGTAGGCGCGGACCGGGTCGAGGAGGCTGAGGGTGGTCACGGCGGTGAACAGCCGGATCCGCCGGGTCAGGGCGGCGACATGGCTGAGGACGACGGTCGGCGAGGAGGAGATGAACGGCCGTTCGTGCCGCTCCCCCACGCCGAAGCCGTCGAAGCCGAGTTCCTCGGCGAGCAGGGCGTTGTCGAGCACCTCGCGGAAGCGGTCCTGAGTGGACTTCAGGACGCCGGTGACCGGGTCCGGGCGGTGCACGATCAGGGTGATGGCGAGGAACTTCACGACGCGGCCCGCTCGTGGCGGATGTCGTCCGGGTGGGCGAGGCCGAGGTGGTCGCGCAGGGTGGTGCCCTCGTACTCGGTGCGGAAGACGCCCTGTTCCTGGAGGAGCGGGACGACCTGGTCGGCGAAGGTGTCGAGGCCGCCCGGGGTGAGGTGCGGGACCAGGATGAAGCCGTCGCTGGCGTCGGCCTGGACGTAGTCGTTGATGGTGCGGGCGACGGTCTCGGCGGAGCCGACGAAGTTCTGCCGGTTGCCGGTCTCGATGACCAGGTCGCGGATGGACCAGTTGTTCGCCGCCGCGCGCTCGCGCCACTCACGGGCGGTGGCGATCGGGTCCCGGTACATCCGGACCTGGGCGCGGCCGCGGGCGATGTGGTGCTCGCCGGGGTCGGGGTCGATGTCGGGCAGCGGGCCCTCCGGGTCGTAGCCGGAGAGGTCGCGGTTCCAGACGAACTCCAGGTGCTTGATCGCGGTGGCGCCGCTGACCTGCTGGCGGCGGACGTCGCGGGCGATCTCCTCGGCCTCCGCGTCGGTGTCGCCGAGGACGAAGCTGGCGGCGGGCAGGATCAGGAGCTGGTCGGGGCGGCGGCCGTAGCGGGCGAGGCGGGACTTGACGTCGGTGTAGAAGGCGCGGCCGTCGTCGAGTCCGGCGTACCGGCTGAAGATGGCGTCGGCGGCGGAGGCGGCGAACTCGCGGCCCTCGTCGGAGTCCCCGGCCTGGAAGATCACCGGGCGGCCCTGGGGGCTGCGCGGCACGTTGAACCGGCCGTGGATGTCGAAGTGCCGGCCCTCGTGGACGAACGCGCCGGCCTTGGCGTCGCGCAGGAAGGTGCCGGTGGCCTGGTCGGCGAGGATCTCGTCGCCCTGCCAGGAGTCGAAGAGTTCGTTCGCCGTGGCGAGGAACTCCTTGGCGCGGGAGTAGCGCTCCTCCTGCGGGAGGAAGCCGCCGCGGCGGAAGTTCTCGCCGGTGAAGGCGTCCCAGGAGGTGACGACGTTCCACGCGGAGCGGCCGCCGGAGAGGTGGTCGAGGCTGGCGAACTGGCGGGCCACCTCGTAGGGCTCGTTGAAGGTGGAGTTGATGGTGCCGGTCAGTCCGAGGTGTTCGGTGACGGCGGCGAGCGCGGCGAGGACGGTGAAGGTGTCGGGGCGGCCCACCACGTCCAAGTCGTAGATCTTGCCGCCCTGTTCGCGCAGGCGCAGGCCCTCGGCGAGGAACAGGAAGTCGAACTTGGCGCGTTCGGCGGTGCGGGCGAAGTGGGCGAAGGAGCTGAACTCGATATGGCTGCCGGCCCGCGGGTCGCTCCACACGGTGGTGTTGTTGACGCCGGGGAAGTGCGCGGCCAGGTGGATCTGCTTCAGGGGCTTGCTCATGGTCGTCGGCTCTCCGTCCGGCTCAGGCTGCGGCATAGCGGTTGGCGGGGCGGGTCAGACCGAGGAGCCCGCGCAGGGTGTCGGCCTCGTAGGCGCGGCGGAAGGCGTCGCGGCGCTGGAGTTCGGGGACCAGGCCGCGGGTGATCGCCGGCAGGTCGTCGCCGGCGACGGCGGGGCGCAGCCGGAACCCGGTGAGTCCGGCCTCCTGGAACTCCTGGAGCAGATCGGCGAGTTGGGCGGGGGTTCCGGTGAAGATCCGGGCGTCGCTCGTGAACTCCTCGCCCGCCAGGGCGTCGAGGCGCTCGCGGCGGGCGGTGGCCTCGGCGGGGTCCTCGTCGAGGAAGACCACCAGGTCGCCGAAGATGTGCAGCGGTTCGGCGGTCCGGCCCGCCGCGTCCTGTTCGGCGCGGATCTCGGCGACGATCGCGCGGGCCTGTCCGGTGTCGTGGGGTGTGACGAAGCCGAGGTCGGCGGCGCGGGCCACCAGCCGGTAGGGGACGGTGTCGTGGGCGAGGGCGGCGACCAGGGGCTGGCCCTGCGGCGGGCGCGGGGTGATGGAGGGGCCCTTGACGCTGAAGTGGCGGCCCTCGAAGTCGATGTAGTGCAGCTTGTCGCGGTCGATGAAGCGCCCGGTGGCCGCGTCCCGGATCTCGGCGTCGTCCTCCCAACTGTCCCAGAGCCGGCGGACGACCTCGACGTGGTCGGCGGCCTCGTCGAACAGGTCGGCCACCACCGGGCCGCGCAGATCGTCGATGGGCGGGATCGTACGGCGGCCGAAGTGGGCGGCGTCGCTCTGCCGGCCGGTGATCTGGACGCGTACGCCGGCACGGCCGGTGCTGACGTAGTCCAGGGTGGCGATGGCCTTGGAGAGGTGGAAGGGCTCGGTGTGGATGGTGACCGCGGTCGGCACCAGCCCGATGTGCCGGGTGAGGGGGGCGACGCGGGACGCGGTCAGGACGGCGTCGAGGCGGCCGCGGACCTGGTCGGTGCGGTCGTCCGGGTCGAGGAAGTGGGAGGACTGGAGGCCGAGGCCGTCCTCGAAGGTGACGAGGTCGAGGAGGCCGCGCTCGGCCTCGGTGACCTGGTCGGCCCAGTAGCGGGCGGTGAACAGCTCGCGGGGGCGGGCGACGGGCTCGCGCCAGGAGGCGGGATGCCAGCCGGTGCCGTCGAGGGCGACGGCGAGGTGGAGCGGGGAAAGGGATGCTGAGGACACGGTGGTGCCTTCCTGGAGGTCCGTACGAGAGCGCACGTCACCCGCGCCATGGGGTGCGGCATCGGGGAACGGGTGTCAGGAGCGACAGAGCGCGCCGGCCACGCGCTGGAGGTCGATGTGGGCCCGGGAGTGGAGGTGCACGGCGTGGAAGGTGGGCGTCACGGCCGGCACCTCCCTCTCCCGGGGCGCGCGATCGCGCCTCACATGCCTCTTCTACGGTGGAACGCCCTGGCCGGACCCGATGTTCCCGGCTGACGACGTGTCAGGAACTGTGCGTCAGGAATTGTCGAGCGGCAGGCCGGGCGGGTTCACCTCGGACTTGGCGACGGCCTCGTTGGAGAGGTTGTAGACCTCCAGCCACTTGGCGTACTGGCCGTTGTCGATCAGGTAGTTGATGGCTTCGGCGAGCGGCTCGGCGAGACCGCTGTCCTTCTTCGCGGTGGCCGCGATGAGACCCTGGAGGGTCTCGCCGGCGCCGGAGAAGGTGCCCGCGTTGGCTGTCGCGTTGGCCGTGCCCGCGGTCTTGGCGACGTTGTAGGCGATGCCGGGGTTGGGGCCGAAGTAGGCGTCGATCTTGCCGCTGTTGAGGGCCAGGTAGGTGCCGTTGCGGTCCGGGTAGTACTTGACGGTGAGCTTCTTGCCCTCGCTCTCCAGCTTCTTCTTCCACTCCAGCAGGATCTTCTCCTGGTTGGTGCCGGAGCCGACGGAGACGGTGAGCCCGGCGAGGTTCTTGTAGTCGCCGTCGAACTTCCAGGTGCTGGACTTCTTCACCTCCCAGCCGAGGTTGTCCTGACGGTAGGAGGCGAACTCGTACTTCTTCTTGCGCTCCTCGGTGTCGGTGACGTTGGAGAAGGCCACGTCGACCTTGCCGCTGTCGATGCCGACGAAGAGGTTCTCCCAGGTGAAGTTCTTGGTCTCGGGCTCCAGGCCGAGGACCGCCGCCACCAGCCGGCCGAGGTCGGGTTCGGCGCCGGTGAGGGTCTTCTGGTCGTCGCCGACGTAGGCCAGCGGGGCGAAGCCGGAAGGAAGGGCGCCTACGCCGATGGTGAGCTTGCCGCTCTTCTGCACGGCGTCCGGGAGCTTGGCGCTGATGGACTTGACCTCGGAGACCTTGATGGTGGTCTCCTTCGCGGCGCCGTTGGACACGCGGCCGACGGTCACGCCCCCGGCGGCGGCGCTGTCGGTGGTGGTGGCGGCGTCGCTGTCCCCACCGCAGGCGGCGAGCCCGGTGGCGAGGGTGGCGACCGCGGTCGCCGCGGTGATGCCGCGTATCAGGCTGCGTCGGGTGACGTGGGCAGACATGGGCCGTCCTTTGGTGCTGGGTGAGAGAGGGTGGTGGTGTGGGGGCGGGGTGGTGCGTGGGGGGAGGTCTGGGGGCGCGCCAGGGTTGCGCGCGGGTCAGAGGACCTTGCTCAGGAAGTCCCGGGTGCGCTCGTGCTGCGGCTTGTCGAGGACCTCGGCGGGCGGGCCCTGCTCGACGATCCGGCCGCCGTCGATGAAGACGACGCGGTCGGCGACCTCGCGGGCGAAGCCGACCTCGTGGGTGACGATGACGAGGGTGGTGCCGCTGGTCGCCAGGTCCTTGATGACCGCGAGGACCTCGCCGACGAGTTCGGGGTCGAGGGCCGAGGTGGGCTCGTCGAAGAGGATGACGCCGGGGCGCAGCGCGAGGGCGCGGGCGATGGCGACGCGCTGCTGCTGGCCGCCGGAGAGCTGGCGGGGATAGGCGGCGGCCTTGTCGGCGAGGCCGACCCGGCCGAGGAGTTCGCGGGCGAGTTCCTGGGCGGCGGGGCGGCTGAGCTTGCCGGTGGCGACAGGGGCGGCGGCGATGTTGTCCAGCACGGTGAGGTGCGGGAAGAGGTTGAAGTTCTGGAAGACGAAGCCGATGCGGCTGCGCTGGGTGAGGATGGCGCGTTCGCTCAGCTCGCGCAGCCGGCCGCCGTGCCGGCGGACGCCGATCGGCTCGCCGTTGATGCTGACATGGCCGATCTCGGGCTTCTCCAGGTGGTTGATGACCCGGAGCAGGGTGGACTTCCCGGAGCCGGACGGGCCGAGGATCACGGTGACCTCGCCGGGCCGTACGGTCAGGTTCACTCCGTCCAGGACGCGGTGGGCGCCGTACCACTTGTGCACGTCGTGCACCTCGACGGCGGCGGGCACGCTCGCCCCGGGGGCGGTGGTCGCCTCGGTGGTCTCGGTGGTCATACGGCGGCCTCCCTGCGGATGCGGGCGCGCAGGTCGGTGAACCCGGTCCGCAGTTTCTGCAACGGCGTCGGCGGCAGGGAGCGGGTGGCGCCCCGGGCGTAGTACCGCTCGACGTAGAACTGGGCGACGGACACCAGGCTGGTCAGGATCAGGTACCAGACGGTGACCACGAGCAGCAGCGGCACGATGTCGCCGGGGTAGGTGGAGCCCATGGTCTGCGCGGTGCCGAACAGGTCGAGCAGGGACACGTAGAAGACCAGGGAGGTGGCCTTGATGAGGCCGATGAGCTGGTTGACGTAGTTGGGGACGATCGAGCGCAGCGCCTGCGGGAAGACGATCCTGCGGAACTGGTAGCTCTTGGGCAGGCCGAGCGCGGCGGACGCCTCGTGCTGGCCCTGGTCGACGGAGAGGATGCCGCCGCGGACCACTTCGGCGGCGTAGGCGGCCTCGTTGAGGCTGAGGCCGACGACGGCGATCACCATGTCGGTGGCGAGCCGGGACTCGTCGAAGGTGAAGAAGGCCGGTCCGAAGGGGACGCCCACGCTCAACGTCTGGTACAGGGCGCTGAAGTTGTAGAGGAAGAGCAGGACGACGATCAGCGGGATGGACCGCAGGGCCCAGACGTAGGTCCAGCTCACCGCGCGCAGCACCGGGCTCCTGGAGAGCCGGGCGAGGGCGAGCAGGATGCCGCCGAGAAGGCCGAGCACCGCGCTGTAGGCGGCGACTTCCAGGGTGATCAGCAGTCCGTCGAGGATGACGGGCCGCAGGAACCAGTAGCCGAAGCGGTCCCACTGGTAGAACGGGTTGGCGATCAGGCCGTGCGCGAACTGGGCGACCAGGACCAGGACGATCGCGGTGGCGATCCAGCGTCCGGGCCGTCGCAGCGGCTGAACGCGCTGTGCGGAGAGCTGTTTTGACGGGGTGTCGGCTATGGGCTTCGCATCGAGGGTCGCGACGCCTGGGGGTTCGCTCATGAGGGGCTCCGGCGGAAGTCGGGCACCCCGGACGGGCACGGCCGTGGTGGCGGCCGCGGGAGGGCGCGCGGCGCACGGTCGTGTACGGAGAACCGGAGTGGGGCTGCGGTGGACGGCTCACCGCTTCTGCGGTGTGCGTCGGGAACGCGGCGGGGCGAGGGGAATGTGCTGCGGTGGTGCCGGGTCTGCTGGTGTCAGCCCCGACAGCGGGCACGGCCCGGTGCGGTACACAGTGCGCTGTTCACGCGGAGCAGATCGACGGCCCGGTCGGCGACGAGGGGCTGCTGCGCGGACGGACGCACGCAGCCCCGAAGGCGGCGGGGCGCCGTCCTGGGAGCTGCGTACATGGGACTCTCCGTCACTCGTGCGGACCCCGGAGGGGCCCTCGCGCTTACCGGATCCGTGCGGTCACGTCATCCGGTCCGGTCGTCACCTGGGGCACCCCACCGCGATGCGAGGGTTGCCGGTCAGCAAGCCAGGGCTTGTCGCTGACGCTCATGACCGTTCTGGGCCGTAAGTAAAGACAGGCACCCGAACGAATGTCAACGCCGGTCCATGTGCTGGAACGGCAGCGGGGCCGCAACGGCCCCGCGTCCCCGGGCGGTTACGGGGCCGGCGCGATGTGGGCGGCCCAGTCCAGGATCTGCACGGCGGCGCCCGCGGCCTCCAGGCCCTGACAACGGGCGTGGTGGCGGCGGGCGATGCCGTCGAGGTCGAGGTGCGCGCCGAACGCGGGGTGCGCGGCGAGCCGGCGGGCGTGGGCCCACAGGGCGGGGTGCCCGGCGATGCGCTGCACGGCGGACGCGTCGAGGTGATGGCGGTGCACGGTGTCGAGCTGCACCAGCGCGACCCACAACTCCACGTCGGCTGCGGTGATCTGATCACCGATCAGGTACGGCTGCACGCGCAGTCCCCGGTCCAGCACGCCGAGGGTGTGGAGCAGGGTGTCGAGCGCGGCGGCGCGTTCCTCGTCGCCGGTGCCGGCCGTGCCGGCGCGCTGCGCGGCCCGCTCGATGCCCTGGGCGCACATCCGCTCGACGGCGTCGATCTCGGACTCGGCGCCGCACGGGTACAGCGCGGTCCGGCCGCCGCCGAAGCGCCGGGCGAGGTCGCGGGCGATGTCGGGGCCGTGGGTGGAGACGATCCGGCCCGACCAGTCGTCGCTGAGCACGGGCGCGACGGCCGGTCCGGTGTAGTGGTGGGCGCTGGCGTCGTAGAGCGGGCGCAGCGCGGAGTGGCCGCCGTCGGGACAGTCGGGGACGGCGGGCAGGAACGTGACGGGACAGGCGCGTTCCAGGCCGAGGAGGCTGTGGGTGACGGCGATGCGCAGCCCGTCGGGGTCGGCGGCGGACAGATGGAGGCGGTAGCGGCGCGGCACGGCGTAGTGGCCGCTGCGGGCGTCACTGCCGATACGGCCCCGGAAGACGGGGACGGACCGGACCGTGAGCCGGGCGGCCGGTGGTGTGAAGGACATGACTCTCCCCGGGGGCGGCGCGCGCGGCGGACCGGCGCGCGGCGGATGCGACGACGGAGGACGACGGAACGGGGGGACCGTGCGGCCGCGCGCCGGGCGGGCGGTGCCCAGGGGGCACCGCCGGGGCGGACGCGGTAGGGGCGGCCGGCTCAGCGCTGGGCGCTGATCGCGCTGCACACGCGCTGGAGGTCGATGTGACGGCGGGAGGTCAGAAGGGGCGACGACCATGACGTACGGCTCGCTCGGCCGGTGGCCGGCTCCTGTCGCCCCATGATTCCCTACCCGTTCACTAGGATTCCCGTACCGAGTGTCGATCCGCCCTCGCACGGCGTCAAGGGGTCGTCCACCAGGTGAGTCGGCGAGCGGCGGGAAGGGCCTCTCGCACGGGTCGCCGGTGCCGGGTCACGCGTGGCAGGTGGCCGTCGCGGCGAACGCGTCGGCGGCCGCGAGGTCGAACGTGCCGTGGTCGCTGCCGAGGCCCTGGGCGACGAGCGCCGCCGCGGCGCTGCCGAGCACGGCGGCGTCCCCCGGCGTCCGGCCGAGGCTCACGCCCCGCAGATAGCCCGCGGAGAAGGCGTCGCCGCAGCCGGTGGTGTCGACGACGCCCACGACGAAGGCGGGCACCGGTTCCGCGCCGTCCGCCGTGACCACGAGCGCGCCCTCCCCGCCGCGGGTGACGGCGACGACTCCGGCCCCGGCGGCGAGCAGCTTGCGCGCCCCCGTCAGCAGGTCCTCCTCGCCGGTGAAGCCGAGCACCTGGTCCTCGTTGGGCAGGAAGTGGTCGATGTACGGCAGCGCCGCCTCGATCTGCTCGAAGCTGCCGAGGACACCCGGCGCGAGCAGGTCGACGGAGGTGACGACCCCGTGGTCCCGCGCGTACGACAGGATGCGCGCGGCGGCGTCGACACCGATCAGCTCGGGTCCGCCGAGGTGCAGATGGGTGGCCCGGGCGAGGGCCTCCCAGGGGACGTCGTCCGGGCCGTAGGTGATGTTCGCGCCGAGGAGGTGCAGCGAGGGCCGGTCGCCGTTGGGGCGGATCGGCAGGACACTCGCGGAGGTTGCGGTGTCGGCGCGGCGAACGAGGAACTCGGTGCCGACGCCCGCCCTTTGGAGCAGCGCGACGAGCAGGTCACCGCTGGGGTCGGCGCCGACGGCACCGGCGCTGTGCACCTCGGCGCCGAGCTTGGCGAGGGTGAGGGCGGTGCCGCCGGCCGTCCCGGCGGCGGTCATCCGGATGTCCTCGACCAGGGTGGCGCCCTGCCCCTCGGGTATCGCCTCCACCGGCCGGACCAGGACGTCCAGCACGTGCACGCCCATCGTGAAGACCTTCATCGGTGCCCCTCCTGAGCGGGTGGTACGGGTGATCCGGGTGCGGCGGGTGCCACGGGGTGGGTGGTGCCGTACTCGCGGGCGATCGCCGCCTCGATCACCGCCTGCTGCTGCCGCTCGTCGAGGACGCGCGGCCGGCCCATGACAGCCGCGCGCTGGTACACACCGCAGGCCCATTCGAGGAGCAGCGCGTGCTCGACGGCCCGGTCGAGGGTCGCGGCGTGGGTGACGGCACCGTGGTTCGCCATCAGCGCGGCACCGCGGCCGTCGAGGGCGGCGAGGACGGACTCGGCGAGTTCCGGGGTGCCGAAGGTGGCGTACGGCGCGACCCTGACCGCCCCGCCCAGGGCGAGCAACTGATAGTGGATGCACGGAAGTTCATCCAGCACACAGGCGACGGCGGTGGCCATCGGGGCGTGGGTGTGGACGAGCGCCCCGGTGGCGCGTCGTCGGTGCACGCCGAGGTGGAGGTCCAGTTCGGAGGTGGGCCGCAGGGTGCCGGCGACGAGCGCGCCGTCGAGGTCGACCACGGTGACCTGATCCGGCGTCAGTTCGGCGAGGACGGCCCCGGTCGCGGTGACGGCGACCAGGTCACCGGCGCGCACGCTCACGTTCCCTGCCGTGCCGATCAGGAGGCCCTCGGCCCCCAGGCGCCGGCAGGCGTCCGCCACGGCGGCCCGTTCCTCGCTCAGCGCCGAGCTTGAGGCGGTCATGGGCGCGAAGGTAGCGTAAACGTGAAACAAAGTCACGTTCACGTTCGGAGACGCCCCTTGGACCGGCCGACCTCGACTCCCCCCTCCCAGACCGGTGCCGCGGCCCTGCGCCGCACGCCCCGGCAGGCCCGCAGCAAGGCACGCCTCGCGCTGCTGCTGGCGGCCGCCGAGCGGATCCTCGTGGAGGAGGGCGTGGAGGCCCTGACCACGACCCGGGTGGCGGCGGAGGCGAAGGTGTCGGTCGGCTCGCTGTACCAGTACCTGCCGGACCGGGGCGCGATCATCGACGCCCTGGCGGCGGGCTGGTTCACCCGTCTCGAAGGGGTGATGGACGACCTCGCGGGGACCGCGGCGCGCGAGCACTGGGAGGATCCGGTGGGCGTCCTGGTCGACACGTACGCGCACATCTACCGGACGGAACACGGCTTCCGCGCCCTGTGGTTCGGCAGCGGACTCACCGAACGCACCCGGGAGGCCGACCGCGAGCACAAGCGCCGGATGGCCGACGGGATCCGCCGGGTCCTACTGGCGCTGAACGTGGCCCGCGACGACGAGGCACTCGCCCGCTCCTGTCACGCCGCGATCCTCACGGCCGACGCACTCGCCCAGGAGGCGTTCCGCCGGGATCCGGAGGGCGACGCGGCACTGCTGGAGGAGGCGAAGGTGATGCTGCGGGGGTATTTGGGGGTGGTGGTGGGGCGGTACTGAGGCCACTTCGGGCGGAGAACGGCTTCCGACCCGGTGATCCACCGGTCGGGACGACCCGATCAGCTTCCCTGACTGCTGGATAGGGTCGCGATATCCGAGCTGGAGAGGTAGTTGCATGGCCAACGACATTGTGATCGCGCAGACGACCAGCGACAACGAGGACCTGGCGAAGGCGCTGGCCCGGGGGGCTGTCGAAAGCAAGCTGGCAGCGGGCGTCCACATCGATGCGCCGATCACCGCGTTCTACTGGTGGAAGGACAAGGTTGAAACAGCGCAGGAGTGGCGGATCTCGTACATGACCACGACGGACCGCCTCCCGGCGCTGGAAGCTTGGCTGCACGAGAAGCATCCGTACGACATCCCCCAGTGGATCACTCTGCCCGTGTCCGGTGGGTCGGAGGCGTATCTGTCCTGGGTCGTTGAGGAGACGACACAGGGCTGAGAAGCGACGGTGGTTCAGGAGGCGAACTGCCGCAGGTGGACGGCAAGATCTTGCTCTCTGTCGGGGAGCGATGCCGCGATGGTCGATGCGCGCTCCTTGCCCATGGTGTTGGGCTTGGCCCGTGCTGCGGCGGCGAACTGGCGTGACACGTAGACCCCTTGATCGATGTCGCCTCCACGCAGCAGGGCCGAAGCGAGATCACCGAGAACCACGACGCCTCCGTCCGGGAGTTGGTCCCCGAGGCGGTCGACCGCGGTGTCTGCCGTGGTGGTGAGTTCAGGACGCCTCAACTGTCCGTACACAGAGAGGGCCAACGAGTCCATGCGGTACGGGGTCACGAAGCGGACCCATGCCTGCTCGCTGGTGTGATCTGCGAAGTCGTAGGCGAAACGCGCTCGCTCCAACGCACGGAGCGCCCCCATTTCGTCGCCGACCGCCGCAGCCTCCTCCGCGTGCCTGCCGAACACCCAGGCGGCAGCAGTGGCGTTGCCGTGGCCTCGCACGTCGCCGGCCGCTTGGGAAAGGAGCTCCATCTTCGCCTTCGACGTCGAGGCTCCATAGCTGCTGTAGGTCAGGGCCAAGGCGCGGAGCGGAGGGTGCCCCGCGATCGTCGCACACTGCGACGTGACCGTGTAGTAGGCGTCGGCTTTGTCGTGCTCACCCAGATCCCAGGCCATCCAACCGGCCAGAGCGGCAGTTTCACCGGCGGCGACAGTGAGAGCCCACTCGTGTTCGCCGGCACGAGGCAGAGCCGCGGTGATCGCGTCAAGGTGCGACTCGACCGCGCTCCGTAGCCGCCGGGCGCTGAGACTGAGTTCCTGGACGTGTAGTTCAGCGGTCCGGTCGATGAGCGCGGCGGCGGAGAGCGAATCGATCTTGGACCGCTTGCTGAGGGCGAAGGCAAGGCGCCCCCAGGGCTCGGCTGCCGCGCTCACGCCGACGGCGGCGCCACCCAGCAGTGTCCGACGCTTCACGGCGTCCTGGTCCTCCTCTGCATGGGTATGCCCCTTCCTCTTCCGAGCACGGGCAGCCTTGGCCTCCCGCCGTAACTCCTCGAAGGGCACACCGCAGGCCGCGGCAATGTGGGCGATTGTGTGATTGGTGGGGATGTTCTCGAAGTTCTCATAGCGGCTGATCTCTCGGCGGGTCATGGTGTCCCGGCCGGAGACGGCGTTGATCGCGTCTGCCTGCTCCTCCTGCGTCCTGCCCGCCTCCTGCCGGAGCCGGAGGAGCAGGTCGGCGAACGGATCTGGCATGAGTGTGACCTCTGTTGGTGGGCGGGATCCCATCATGACCTCAATTTCCCCCTGCAACTTCCCCCTTGACAGATTTTTCCCCCTCTGAATTCCCCTGGTCGACGGCGTCGCCACGCGATGCGATAGCCCCATGACCAGGCTCCAAGAGGGGACCCCGCCCGGCGGGGACATCCATAGTCTTGCCGACGTGGCAGGCGTGTCATGCACGAGGTCGATCAGCGAAGGCCGCCACGGCACATCGGCAGGGGCAGGCATACCGGCAGTAGGCCCTAGCTGCCATGCGGCCTTTCTCCCTGATCTCGCGAAAGTTGGGGAGATGCGGCAGACAGCCCGGGCGTTCCTGCGGCGGTGCCGTGTTCCGGAGCCGCCGGCGGAGGTCGTCGCACTCGCCGTCTCGGAGCTGGTCACCAACGCTGTGGTTCACGGTAGGGGTGAAGTCACGCTCCAGATCACGGTGTCCGCCGACGTGGTGCGCGTCTCGGTCACCGATCACAATCCGGCCCCAGCCGTACTCAAGCAAGCCGGACCTGACGGTGAATCGGGCCGCGGGATGCGGCTTGTCGATGCGATCTCAGACGCGTGGGAGAGCAGCGGCAAGGAGACGTGGTGTGAGTTCCGGTACGCGAACGTTGCGGATTGAACCAGCCGCCCGGCCAGCCAGCACCGGCCACCGCAAACGGCGGCTCCAGGCCGACGCGATCACGCCGCACCGTGCCCGCCGCGCCGTGGCACTGCCCTTGAAGCTCCTTGCCGCGTTGCTGGTAGCCGCCCTCATCATCCGGGCGGTGTCTGCCGGGGCCAGGCCGCGAAGGACCACCCGCAGGCGCGGCCCGCCGCTGCCTGACGGCACCACACACCAACCCCGGACGCGCGCCCGCCGAGGTGACTTCGCCGCGCGCCCACCGTCCGGCATCAGACGCCGGGTCCCGCATCGGGGCTCGGTATCCCGCACCATCCATCACTCCCAGGAGGCATGCATGACCGCCACTCAGATCGAAAGGCTGACCGCCCCCGCCACGCAGGCCGACCTCGTGAAGACCGGCGACGACCCGTTCGAGCTCGACATCACCTTCATCGAGGGCACGCCGGCGACCGAGACCGTCCTGATGTGCGGTACCGGCGACAACTGCGGCAGCTCCTGCCCCAGCGCCTGCACCACCTCGTAAGCCGGGCCACCCCGGCAGCGCGGGCCGGACGGGTCACCCCGCCCGGCCCGCCCCCCACCGTCACGCCAGAAGAGGAGGAGAGCGCCGATGACACGGCAAAGGCCGAGCCTGTACGAGGCTGCGGGGCAGGCCATGCTGCGTGCCGCGGTCCATACGAGCGAGCCTGTCATGCCGCCCTGGCCGACGCCCCCAGCGACCGTGGAGGAGTGGCGCGTGTGGCTGAGCGTTGTCTGGTCGGACACCGACTTCCGCGACACCGTGTCGCAGGCGAGCCCTCATCTGGCGGACCAGGTGCAGGCCATGATCGACGGCCGTACACCGAAGGTGCGCCGGATGCGCCGGGCGGCGCTGTCCACCGCCCGCTACGCGATCCGCTACGCCCACCGCTCCACTCCTTACGGCCTGTTCGCCGGCGTGGCCCCACTCGGCTTCGCCCGGACAACGTCCGTTCACATCGGCGAGGAGCATCACGCCGTCGCCCGCGCCGAGCCGGTCGGACTTGAGGAAGTGCTCAGCGCCTGGGAGAGGGGTGCTGTGTGCATGGCCGACGCCGAGGTCTGCGTCAACACCCTGATCTACCAACGCGACCAGCACATCCACGTGCCCTCCGAGGGCGACGCCGCCTTCCGCCTCGCGCTGAGCCCCGCACTCCGTCTTGTTCTCGACCTGGCCCGATCGCCAATCGGGTACCGGCAGTTGTCCGACAAACTGGCCGCGGAGTTCCCCACCACGAGCGCCACCGCGCGCGACCGTCTGCTCCGTGAACTGCTGCGAGTGCGGCTGCTGCGCTCTTCGCTGCGCGCGCCCGCCACCATCGCCGACCCCACCGACGTCTTGCCGTCCGCGGTGCGCGCTCAGGCAGCCGGCCTGCGGACCGCGTGTGACCTGCGGCTGGATGCCGATGTGCGGCTGCCCGAGCAGGTGCTGACCGAGGTGAAGACGGCAGCGACCGTCCTGGCCCGCCTGGTCACCCACCCGAATGGGACGCCGACTTGGCGGCGGTGGATCGAGAAGTTCACCGAGTACTACGGCGAGAACACCACGGTGCCGGTGGAGGCGGTGACGGCCCCTGACCGTGGCGTGGGTTTCCCGGACGGATTCCTCACGGCGAGCGAGCCGCCCCGACCGATGTCCCGGCGCGACCGCCTGCTGCTGGAGCTGGCCGGCACCGCCGCCGTCGAAGGCAGCCGCAGCGTAGCGCTGACCGGGGCGATGATCGAGGAGCTGGAAGCAGCGGCCGGTGCCAAGCCCCGCGACCTGGCGCCCCACCTCGAACTATCAGCCCAGGTCCACGCCGCCTCCGTCCCCGCCCTGGACCGGGGCGACTTCCGTCTGCACGTTCTGACCGTCTCCCGCTCGGCCGGATCGATGACCGGCCGGTTCTGGCACCTGCTGCCGGGCACGGAGGCGTCGTACGGAGAACTGCCCACCGTCGATCCGGAGGCAGAACTCGCGCAGCTCTCCTTCCACGCCGGACGGGTGCCGGCCGACCTGCTGACCCGCGCGCCACAGGCCCTGCCGCGCGTTGTCAGCGTCGGCGAGTTCCGCCGTCCCGCCCCGCACGTCCTCTTCCCCCGCGACCTCGCGGTCACCGTCATCGACAGCCGTCCCCGCCTGGTGGAAATCGCGACGGGCAAGCGGCTGGAGCTGCTGGCCCCCACCGCGATCAACTTCCTGTGGAACAACTACACCCCGCCGATGGCCCGGTTCCTCGGCGAGATCAGCCGGGCCACGTGCCCGCAGGTGACCTGGTTCGACTGGGGTGCCGCCTGGGCCCTGCCGTTCACCCCGGCTCTGACCTACCGGCGCACCGTTCTTACTGCTGCCCGGTGGAAGATCCGCAGCCGCATACTGCCCGCCCGCACCGCCCCACTCCAGCAGTGGGCGGACCAACTCCACGCCTGGCGAACCCGGTTCAGGGTGCCGGAACACGTCCTGCTCGCCGAGGACGATCAGCAGCTACCTCTCGATCTCACCCGTGGCGCAGACCTGGACGTACTGCGTGCTCACCTGGACGCCACCCCCGTCAAAGTCGCCACCCTGTGCGAGGCACCTCCACCAGATTCCAACGGGTGGATCCGCGGCCGGGCCCACAGCATCGTCGTCCCCCTGGCCAGGCGCTCATGACCGCGACGACGATGCCCCGTACGCAGGACCTGTCCGAGGGCGCCCTGGGAATGGCCCTGCTCGACATCGAGCGCAGGAACCTGTCCACCGCCCGCCGCCACCTCGCCCAGGCCACCGCCCGGGGCGTGAGCACCGGTAGCAACGCCAGCCTCTTTCACGGCGCCCCCGCCCTGGAGTTCGTCCTGGCCCGCGCCCACGGAGCCGACGACGACGTCCGCGCGGCCGTCGACCGCGTCGTGGACGCCCGGCTCGCCACCGTGCACCGCCGTCAGGCGGCCGGCGCGCTCCCCCACCTCGCCGAATGGGACCTCATCCGCGGCCTGACCGGCCTCGCAGCTCTGCTGCTGTCCCGCACCCCCGTCGCACCTCGCTTACCCGACGTGCTCGCCTGCCTCGTCTCGCTCGCACACCCCCTGCGCCACGATGCGCGGCTGATGCCAGGTTGGTGGTCGCCGGTTGGCCCGGACGAGAAGGAGATGACCGGCGGGCACGGCAACAACGGGATGGCCCACGGGATCGCGGGACCACTGGCCGTGCTCTCCCTCGCCCTGCGCGACGGCGTCAGTGTCCCCGGCCAGGAGGAGGCCGTCGGAACGTTCGCGGCCTGGCTCGACCGACACGGCGCGCACTACTGGTCCACAGCAGCGTATCTGGACGCCGACCAGCCGCCCGCAGCACAACCGGCCCGCCAGGCCTGGTGCTACGGCCGGCCCGGAATCGCCCGCGCCCAGCAGCTTGCCGCGCTCGCCCTGCGCGACTCCGGCCGTCGCCAGGTGGCCGAGGACACCGTCGCGAGCATCCTGACCGACCCACACCAGCTCGCCCTCATCACCGACTCGACCCTCTGCCACGGCTGGGCCGGACTGCTGACGCTCACCCGAGCGGTCGCCGCCGACAGCCCCACACCCGCACGCTTCGCCCCGATCGTCCAGGACTTGCAGCGCCGGCTGGCCGCCAACTGGGGGCATCTACCCAAGCCCGGGTTTCTGGAGGGTCGCGCCGGAGCCCAACTCGCCCTGCACGGCACCGATACCACCGGCTGGACTCGTGCCCTGCTTCTCACCTGACCCTCTCCCCGCCGCCCTCACAAGGAGTTCCCCGCCCATGACCTTCGACGACGAGAGCCTGCCGATCTCCCCGAACACGTCCTGGTGGCACGCCTCGGTGGCCTTTCCCCAGACGCCGAACGCCGGCACCTCGCGCATCCTGGCGGCCGCGCTGGCCGGGCAGCGCTTCCACTTCCTGCGCAAGGACGCCGGCGTGCGCCTTCGCACCGAACAGCCCACGACCAGCTTGCTCGATCAGCTCGTCGCCGACCGGGTGATCACCGGCTGGACCGGCGGGATCTACGAGCCGGAGACCCATGCCTTCGGCGGCACCGAGGGCATGGCGGTCGCGCACGAGGTGTTCTGCGCCGACAGCCCTGCCGCGCTCGCCGAAACCGGCACCCCCGGGACTCGCGAACGCAGCGTGATGCTGCTGTCCGCTCTGATCCGCGCGGCCGGGCTGGACCCGTTCGAAGTCGGAGACGTGTACGCACGGTGGGCCGCCCTACGGCCCACCGTCACCCCGCCCCAGGGCCCCGCGCTGGAGAAGGCTGTCTCCGCGATGCGGCGGCTGATGAACGCGGACGCTGCCCTGCGCCCAGACGCGGAGGCGAGGTGGGCCGAGCGCGTTGCCGCGTTCGAGGACGCCGGCCGACGCCTGCGCCGACTCGCCGCCGACGGCCGGTTGATACGCGGAATCCGGGGCGTCATCGCCCATCACGCGATCTTCGCGTTCAACCGCGCAGGCGTGTCTGTCGACGCGCAGGCCGCCACCGCATGGCTCGGCCGCCACGTCGCCTTTTCCACCGGAGAAGGAGCTGACGCGTCTACCCGCAAGTCCGCCTCGGCGGACCCTAGCCTCCCTCGAATGGAGACCACCGTGACACCCGTGACCGACCCCACCCATCTGCGCGAAGCCCTCGTCCAGCGGCTCGTCGGCAGCGGCCATCTGCGCAGCCAGGCAGCCATCACCGCGTTCCGCACCACCGACCGCCACGCCTTCTTGCCCGGCGTCGACCTCAAAAGCGCGTACGAGGAGGACGCGGTCCCGATCAAGCACGACGAGCACGGGGAGATGATCTCCTGCATCTCCGCGCCGTCCGTCGTCGCCACCCAGCTCGAACAGCTCGGCGCCCAGCCCGGTCACAGGGTCCTGGAAGCCGGAGCCGCCACCGGCTACAACGCCGCCCTCCTCGGAAAGATCGTCTCCTCCGGCGGGCAGGTGTGGACCCTCGACGTCGACCAGGACCTCGTCGGCGGCGCAAACAAGCACCTCGCCGAGGCCGCCGTCGACAACGCCACCGCAGTGCTGGCCGACGGCGCGGCCGGACTGCCCGAGCACGCCCCCTACGACCGAATCATCTTCACGGTCGGCGCCGGCGACGTACCCGTCAAGATCCTCGACCAGCTCGCCCGCGACGGGCGCCTGGTCCTGCCGATGCGCATCCGCGGCAGCATCTCCCGCTCCTTCGCCTTCGAACGCGACGGCGACACGTGGAAGACCGTCTCCTGCGAGATGGCCACCTTCGTCCCGCTGCGCAAGGGCGTCTGCGACGACGTGTACACCCTCGTGCCGATGGCCGGCGAGGGCAACGTCCGCCTTGAGACGTTCAGCGAACAGGACGTCGACCGCGACGCCCTGCGTACCGTGCTCGACCAGCAGCAGACCAAGCTGTACACCGGGGTGAAGTTCCGGCAGGGCTCGGCGTGGGAGTGGCTGTACCTGTACCTGGCCTGCGTACTGCCCAACGGCCTGTCCCGCCTGCCGGGCCAACGACCCGGGTTCACCCCGCACTTCGGGTGGGGCTCCATGGCCGCGCTCGACGGCGGATCGCTCGCCTACCTGACCGTCCGCGAGGGCGAGGACGACAAGGGCCGGTACTGGGAAGTCGGCGTGATCGGCCACGGCGAGGGCCGCGTCGAACTCACCGAGCGGGTCGTGAGCGAGATCCGTGCCTGGGACGCCGGCGGCGGCAACGACGCCCCCGAACCCGGCTTCCGGATGGCCGTCGCCGACTTCCGTGAGCGGCTCACGGCGGACGACCCGCGCTTCGTCGTGGACAAGCCCTACAGCCGACTGGTCGTCGACTGGGCGCGCAAGGGCTGAGCCGATGATCCCCGCGATTGCCAGCCGCATCCCCCTGGTCCGCCGTACCAAGGCGCCCGCGCTTCCCTTGGAGGAGCGCATCAACCACCTGACCGGGCTGTCCGTCGCGCCCGCAGGTGCGAGTCACTATGACCTGGTGGCCCGCGCCTGCGGGGTCCTCAACTACGCCGCGCTCATCGCCTCCGACATCGGCCTGCCCGGCCTGGCCGAGGATCTGTGCTGGCGTCAGCACCAGCTCTTCGCCGACGCAGGACGCCTCAGCGGGCGGATCGCGATCATGTCGCTGATGCCGCTGGTCAACCTCTCCCGGCTACTGACACGCGACGGCCAGGGCGAGGCGGCCTACGACCTCCTCACCCGTCTCAACCACGCCGCCCGTCAGCGAGGAAAGACCGAGATAGGCGGCCGCACCGTCGACGTGTCCTCGCTGACGAGCACCGAGGCAGATCACCGGCAGGTGTGCCAGGAGTTGTGGGTCACCCTGCTCGTGGACGGCGCCCGCGCCCTCGCACGCATCGGCCGGTGGGCGGAGGCGGCCGAGGCCATGGCCCAGCACCGTGGCATCGGCAACCGGCTGCTCGACGGCCGCCAGATCAAAATCATGGCTCTGATGGAGCTAGGGCGGAGCCAGCAGGCCATCGACATGATCGACACCACCCGGCCCACGGAAACCTGGGAAACCTCCATCGGCCTGCTCCTGCACGCCCACTGCCGTCCTGTCGGCGCACCGGTTGCGCGAGCCGACCTCGAACGCACCTTGGACGAAGCCGCCGCGCTCCTCGCCCCTCCCGATCCGTCGACCGCCGTGTTCCAGGCCCGGGCGGGCCTGACCGCCCTCGAACTGGACCCCGACGGACCGTATGCAGGCACTCTCGCCAAACCCCTCGCCGAGGTGGCCCGGCTCGACGCCTACGCCGCCCGCGAGGTACTGCACCACCCCATCGCCGCGTCCGCCCTGGACGCCGGTTCGACACACGAGCTCGGCGCGGTGATCACCGCAGCCGGACTGGGATCCGGCGTCCTGCCCGCCCACCACCACGAGGCGCTGACGGGCGCGGTCGCTCACGCCGGTGCAGAGCTGGAAAGGCTGCTGAAGAATGATCAAGGGCCGGTTTCGGATGCCTCCGAAACCGGCCCTGAACTTACGACTGTCTCCAGTCGGGACGACAGGATTTGAACCTGCGACCCCTTGACCCCCAGTCAAGTGCGCTACCAAGCTGCGCCACGTCCCGCCGCGTCGCCGAGCCGTTGAGCTGCGGTGACGCGCGGGTGCAACCCTACCGCACCCGGCCGGGCTCGACGGCCCGGACGAGGGGCGCGGCCGGGTCAGTCGGCCAACGGGTGTTTGGGGTCGAGGAGTTGCGCGATCCGTTCGGCGATGGGCACGGAGGTGTTGGTGCCGGGGGACTTCGGGCCGACAGTCGTCGTGACCGCGATGGAGAGGCGCTTGTGCGGCTCGTACGCCATCACGGCCGCGTAGCCGAAGAAGGACGGGTTCTGGGTGACCCAGCCGTTCTTGACGATGACGCCGAGCCCGAAGTGGAACTTCTCGGTCATCGGCAGGCAGACCGTGGCCGGACACTTGGCGGTCGGCTTGCCGAGACCCACCGTGCCCGGGTTCATCTGCGTGCGGAAGGCGGCCGGCGAGAGCAGCTCGCCCGCTCCGATGCCCTGGCCGGAGCGGGCGAGGTCACAGATGTCCTGGGTGATGACCGCGCCGGGAGCGGTGGTCCAGGACGGGTTGAAGTACGTGGACTCCTCGTAGCGGCCGCGCTCGCTGTCGTAGGCGTGCAGAGCGGGTTCCGGGATCACCGCCGTGGTGTTGCCGCGGGTGTTGCGCAGGCCCAGGGGGCGGTAGACGCGCTGCTGGAGGAGGCGGTCCAGCGGGGTACGGGTGATCTTCTCCAGGGCCTTGCCGAGGAGGACGAAATTGGCGTGCGAATAGCTCCAGTTGGTGCCGGGCCGGTACCACAGGGGGTGGCTCAGGGAGTAGCCGACGAGCTCCTTCGGCGTCCAGTGCTGCCACGGGTCGGCGTAGAGCTTCTTCTGGAACGCCGGGTCGGTGACGTAGTCGTGCAGTCCGGAGGTGGAGGAGCCGAGCATGCGCAGGGTGATCTTGTCCGCGTGGGGCAGTTCGGGCAGCCAGCGGGAGATCTTGTCGTCCAGGCTCACCTTGCGCTCCTGGGCGAGTTGGCTGAGCACCGTGCCCATGAAGGCGATGCCGACCGAGCCAGTGCGGAAGTGCATCGCGGGGGTGGCGGGCACGCCCGTCATGGACTCGCCGACCGCGGCCGTGACCAGCGGGCGTCCGTCGACCGTGACGCGGACGATCGCGGCCTGGAGGTCGAGATCCCGCTGTGCTTTGCGGACGATGTCGAGCACCTTGCGCGCCTGGCCGGACGGCTCGGCAGTGGCGGCGCACGCCGCCCGGTCCCGGCCCGGGGGCGGGGCGGCGGGGACGCCGGCGGCCGTGGCCTGGAGGGTGGTGGCGAGAAGAGCGGCGGCACACAGAACCGCCGCCGTACGGGTTCGCGTCATACGCGCACTATGAGCTGATGACGTGTTCTGTTCGGATATCAACACTCCGGGCCCTCGCGCGCCGGACCCGTACGGACGCACGGAGCGGACAGCGGCAAGAGGGCCCTTCCCGGACACTCGGCGGCCGACACGCGGAGTTTTCCGAGCTGTCGACCGAAGGCCGGAAAAGGGCGCCCCGATTCGGACATGTAATCCAAAGGAACGCATTTCTTTCGATCGTTCATGTTTCCACAATGTGAGTCGCGAGTGAACGGCGTCGGACCCGAAAGGAATTCATCCGATTTCCTACGCCCCGGCGCCCCGCCCGCGACTGACTGAATCATTGCGCCTGGTTACCGGCCGATCGTTCGAACGTTGACCAGTGAGTAATAAGAGCACTACCTTTCAACGCGTTTCGAGCAAGCGTCTTTGCACGTGTTCGTGTTCCGTGCCTCGCCTTTGCTGTCTGTCCTGAACCCCCCCCCCACCCTGCGGTTTCTTCCTTGATTCGGAGAATCATGACGTCCGCTGCGCGTTCCGAGGACATGATCATCGGCATCACTCCTTTCGGTGAGCCCGACGCCGGACTCGCCCTGGCCGTCGCCCGGGCCGGTGGTCTCGGGGTGCTGGATCTGGGGCCCGGCGACCGAAGATCGAGGGAGGCGCTGGCCCGGCTGCGACGCGCGTCACCCGGCGGCTTCGGGGTCCGCGTGGGCCCCGGCTGCCGGCTCGCCCCCGACGACCTCGGGGCCGACGGACCGCACACGGTGGTCTTGGCGGCGGACGCCCCCTGGCCGGTCGCGCGGACCGCCGAACGGCACCGGGTCCTGGTGGAGGTCACCGACCTGGACGGCGCGCGCGAGGCGGTGCGCGCCGGGGCGCACGGGCTGCTCGCGCGGGGTGCGGAGTGCGGCGGCCGGATCGGGGAGCTGAGCACGTTCGTACTGCTCCAACAGCTCCTGGCCGCCCCCGATGTGGACCTGCCGGTGTGGGCGTACGGCGGTGTCGGACCGCGCACGGCCGCCGCCGCGGTGGCCGGCGGGGCGGCCGGGGTCGTCCTGGACGTCCAGCTCGCGCTGCTCGCCGAGTCGGCGCTGCCCGAGTCCGCGGCCGCCGCTCTACGGACCCTGGACGGCTCGGAGACCGTCGTCGTCGCCGGTCACCGCTTCCTGCCGCGCCGCGGCCCCGGCGCCCCGGAACTCCCCGAGGACGCCGCCCCGGAGACGGTGGCGGCGCTGCTCGGCGCCGGGGACCCGGCCGCCCGGCTGCTGCCGGTGGGCCAGGACGGCTTCCTCGCCGCCCGGTTCGCCGACCGCTGGGGCGATGTCCGGCGCACGGTACGGGCGGTGCGCGACGCGGTCCTGGACGCCGTACGCGACGACACGGCCGTACGGGCGTTACGGGCGGACTCTCCGATGGGGCGGGCGCTGGGGACGCGGCTGCCGCTGGCGCAGGGGCCGATGACGCGGGTGAGCGACGAGGCCGGGTTCGCGGCCGCGGTCGCCGGGGCGGGGGCACTGCCGTTCCTGGCGCTGGCCCTGGCGGACGGCGCGCGGACCCGGTCCCTGCTCGCCGCGACCCGGGACGCGGTGGGCGACGCGCCCTGGGGTGTGGGAGTGCTCGGTTTCGCACCGGAGGACGTGCGCGCGGCCCAACTGGACGCCGTACGGGAGCTGCGGCCGACGCACGCGATCATCGCGGGCGGACGGCCTTCGCAGGCACGGGTGTTGGAGGAGGCCGGTGTCCGGACCTTCCTGCACGTGCCGTCGCCGGGGCTGCTGCGGCAGTTCCTGGAGGCGGGGGCGCGGCGGTTCGTGTTCGAGGGCGCGGAGTGCGGCGGGCACGTCGGACCGCGCGCCGCCTTCCCGCTGTGGGAGGCCCAACTCGACGTACTGGAAGACTTCTTGGCGGACTCCCCCGGCTCCGCCTGCTCTCCCGGGTCCTCCAACTTCCCTGGCTCCTCCGGCGACTCGACGGCCGCGGTGATCGAGGTGTTCTTCGCGGGCGGGGTGCACGACGAGCGCTCGGCGGCGATGGTGGCCGCGCTCGCCGCTCCGCTCACCGCGCGCGGGGCGGCCGTCGGCCTGCTGATGGGCACCGCCTACCTGTTCACCGAGGAGGCGGTGGCGCACGGCGCGATCCGGCCGCTGTTCCAGCGGCAGGTGCTGGCGGCGGAGCGCACCACCCTGCTGGAGTCGGCGCCGGGCCACGCCACGCGCTGTGTGCCCAGCCCGTTCGCGGCCGGATACCGCGAGCAGGGGGCCCGGCTGCGCGCCGAGGGCGTCCCGGACCGCCGGATCTGGGAGGAGCTGGAGCGGCTCAACGTCGGCCGGCTGCGCCTGGCCAGCAAGGGCACGACCCGGGACGGCGACGGCACGCTCACCCCCGTCGACGAGGAACGCCAGCTCGCCGAGGGGATGTTCATGGCCGGACAGGTGGCCGTACTGCGCTCGGCGACCACCACGCTCGACGCCCTGCACACGGCGGTGACGGCGGGCGCGGCCGACCATCTCACGGCGCGCGCCGCAGAGTTGGCGCCGGAAGAGGCCAAGGAGATAGCGCCACCCGTCCCGTTGGACATCGCCGTCGTCGGGATGGCCTGCATGTTCCCGGGGGCGCCCGATCTGCCGGCGTTCTGGGCGAACGTCGTCGCGGGCACGGACGCGGTCGGCGAGGTCCCGCCGCAGCGCTGGGACCCGGCCGTCCACCACGGTACGTCCACCCCGTCCAAGTGGGGCGGCTTCCTGCCCCCGATCCCCTTCGACCCGCTGCGCTACGGCATCCCGCCCGCCTCCCTCGGCCAGGTCGAACCGGTCCAACTGCTGTCCCTGGAGACCGCCAGGCGTGCCCTGGAGGACGCCGGATACGGCGACGGGGGGCGGGAGTTCGACCGGGCGCGCACCTCGGTGGTGTTCGGCGCGGAGGCGGGCAGCGACCTGTCGAACGCGGCCACCCTGCGGGCCGTGCTGCCCTCCTACTACGGCACGGTCCCGGCCGGGCTGGACGAGCAGCTCCCCCGGCTGACCGAGGACTCCTTCCCCGGCATGCTCGCCAACGTGATCTCCGGGCGGATCGCCAACCGGCTCGACCTCGGTGGCGCCAACTACACGGTGGACGCCGCCTGCGCCTCCTCCCTCGCCGCGCTGGACGTCGCCTGCAAGGAACTCGTCGGCGGCACCAGTGACGTGGTCCTGTGCGGCGGCGCCGATCTCCACAACGGCATCAACGACTACGTCCTGTTCTCCTCCGTGCACGCCCTCTCCCCCACCGGCCGCTCCCGCGCCTTCGACGACTCGGCCGACGGCATCGCGCTCGGCGAGGGCGTGGCCTGCGTCGTCCTGAAACGGCTCGCGGACGCCGAGCGCGACGGCGACCGGATCTACGGCGTCGTCAAGGGCCTGGGCTCCTCCAGCGACGGCCGCTCCCTCGGTCTGACCGCGCCGCGCCCCGAGGGCCAGCGGTCGGCGCTGGAGCGGGCCTACCGCAACGCGGGCGTCTCCCCGGCCGATGTCGGCCTGGTCGAGGCGCACGGCACCGGCACGGTGGTCGGCGACCGCACCGAACTCCGCATCCTGAGCGAGGTGTTCACGGAGGCGGGCGCGTCGTCCGGCGACTGTGTGCTCGGTTCGGTGAAATCGCAGATCGGGCACACCAAGTGCGCCGCCGGACTGGCCGGACTGATCAAGACGGTCCTGGCGCTGCACACCGGCGTCCGGCCGCCCACCCTGCACATCGAGACGCCCAACGCGGCCTGGGACCGGGAGAACAGCCCCTTCGCCTTCCACGCGCAGGCCCAGCCGTGGGCGGCGCCGCCCGAGCAACGCGTCGCCGGGGTCAGCGCGTTCGGGTTCGGCGGCACCAACTTCCACGCGGTGCTCGCCGCGTACGCCGACGGGGTGCAGCCGGTGCGCGGCCTGGACGCCTGGCCGGCCGAACTGTTCCTCTTCCGGGGCCGGGACGAGGACGCCGCCCGCCGCGCGGCGAACGAGCTGCTGACGGCCGCGGAGGCCGAGGGGCGCCCGTGGCGGCTGCGGGACCTGGCGCTGAGCGCGGCCCGCCGGGCGGACGCGAGCGCGGACCCGGCGTGGATCGCGGTCGTGGCGGACGACGTGGACGACCTCACCGCCAAACTCCGGCGCGCCCTGAACGGCGACCACGCGCCGCGCGACGGGGTGCACCTGGCCGGGCGCGACGGGGACACCGAGGCGGGCAAGGTCGCGTTCCTCTTCCCCGGGCAGGGCAGTCAGCGGCCCGGGATGCTCGGCGAACTGTTCGTGGCCTTCCCGGAGTTGCACGCGTATCTGGAGCTGGGCCGAGCGCACGCGGGCGTGTTGTATCCGCCGGCCGCCTTCGACGACGCCGGACGGGACCGGCAGCTCGCCGCGCTCACCGACACCCGGGTGGCCCAGCCGACCCTGGGGATCACCGGGCTCGCGGCCCACGCCTGGCTCACCTCGGCCGGCGTCCGCCCGGACATGGCCGCCGGGCACAGCTACGGCGAGCTGGTCGCCCTGAGCGCGGCCGGCGCCCTCGATCCGCAGACCCTGCTGGAGCTGAGTTCCGAGCGGGCGGCGGCGATCCTCGCGGCGGCCGGGTCCGCGGGGCCGGAACCGGGCACCATGGCCGCCGTCGCGGCCGGCGCCGACCGGGTCCGCGAAGCGCTGCGGACCACGGGAGCGCCGCCGTCGGTGGTCGTCGCCAACCTCAACTCCCCCCGGCAGACGGTGATCTCGGGTCCGACCGACGCCGTCACCGAGACGGTACGGCTGCTGCGCGCGGCCGGGTTCGGCGCGAAGCGGATCCCGGTGGCCTGCGCCTTCCACAGCCCGCTGGTGGCCGGTGCGGGCGAGCGGTTCGCCGAGGCGCTCGCGAACCGTACGGTGCACCCGCCCGAGTTCCCGGTGTGGGCCAATCGCACCGCCACCCCGTATCCCGCCGACGCGGACGCCGTACGGCATGGGCTCGCCGCGCAGATCGGCGCACCGGTGGCCTTCGCCGAGCAGATCGAGGCGATGTACGCGGCCGGGGCGCGCGTCTTCGTGGAGGCCGGTCCCGGGGCGGTGCTGACCCGTCTTGCCGGGGAGATCCTCGGCGACCGTCCGCACCGCACGGTGGCCCCCGAGCCCCGCCCCGGCTCCGGGCTGCGCGGCTGGCTCGACGCGCTGGCCCGGCTCGCCGTCGCGGGGCTGCCGGTGCGCACCGGGGGGCTGCTGCGCGGACGGGACGCGGTCGACGCCGTCCGCACGCCCGTCCCGAAGCGGCCCGGCTGGACGGTGGACGGCCATCTCGTCCGCACCGCCGACGGCGCCCTCCTCCCGGGCGCGCTCGCCCCGGCCCGCCGAGTCGAGGCAGCCGCCCTGCCTTCTGTCGCGGCCTCTGTCGTGGAACCTCTGGAGACGACTGTGACGACCAACCCCCCGCACGGCGTCCCGTCCGACCGGGACGCGCTGATCTCCGAATTCCTGCGCACCAGCCGGGAGATGATCGCCGCCCAACGGGACGTGCTGCTCACGTACTTGGGGGCGGAACCGGCCGCCGTCCCTGCCGCAGCGAGCCCCCCGGTACTGAGGGCCGTGGCCGAACCGGCTCCCGTGGCCGAACCGGCTCCCGTGGCCGTGGAGTCGGCGCCCGAGCCCGCACCCGTCGCGGCTGCCCCGGCCGCCCCGGTCGGTGTGGACGTGGGGCAGATGGTCCTGGAGATCATCAGCGAGCGCACCGGCTATCCCGTCGACATGATCGAGCCCGATCTCGACCTGGAGGCGGACCTCAGCATCGACTCCATCAAGCGGGCGGAGATCGCCGGAGAGCTGGCCCGGCGCCTGGGCGCGAGCACCGGCGCCGACCTCGCCTCGATGGACGACGCCGAGCTGGAGGAACTGGCGAAAGCCCGGACAGCCGCCGCGGTGACGGACTGGCTCAGGGCCCGGCTGGACGGCAACGGCGACGGCACTGCACCCCGGGCGACCGGCGGGGCGGCCCCCGACAAGAGCACCGAGACGCCGTCCGGTGAGCCTCCGGTACGGCACGTCCTGCGCCCCGTGCTCCTCGCCACGCCCGACGGCACCCCCGACCCCGCCGCCGTCCTCACCGGCACCCGCTGGACGGTCCTCGGCGACGCCCCCGAGACCGCCGCCCTGCTGGCCGCCCACGGCGCCGAGGCCGTCGTACGCGGCCGGGAGCACGCGCTGTCGGAGGCGGACGGGCCGGTCGACGGTGTGCTGTACGTGGGGGCCCTGACGGACGCGGACGGCCCGCCGCTGCTGCCGGACACGTTCCCCGTGCTCAAGGCGGCTCTGGCGCGCGGCCCGAGATGGCTGCTGGCCGTCCACGGCACGGACCGCACCGACGGCACGGCGGCGGACGGGCGGTCGGCGGGGCTGCGCGGGCTGTTCCGCACGGTGGCCCGTGAGTACCCGGAGACGGTCGCCCGGGTCGTGGAGGTGGCGGACGCCTCGCCGTCGGCCGTCGCGGACGCGGTGGTCGCCGAGGCGGTGGCCGCCGACCGGGAGCCGGTGGTGCTGCGGACAGCGGCGGGCCGGTACGGCTTCGAGCTGGTGACGGCGCCGCTGGGCGTGCTCGGCGGCACGGGCGCGGGACCGGCCGGGGACGGGGCCGCCGAGGCGGCCGCGCTCGGTCTGGACCGGGGCTCGGTGGTGGTCCTCGCGGGCGGGGCGCGGGGCATCACCGCGCAGTTCGCCGCCGCGCTCGCCGGTGCCGCCCGCTGCCGGCTCGAACTGCTCGGCCGGACGCCCGCGCCGGACGGCCCGGAGGACCCCGACACCGCCGCCGCGCACACCCCGGAGGCGCTGCGGGCCGTGCTCGCAGCCCGGGGCGGACTGAAGCCGGCCGAGATCAACCGGGCCGCCGAACTCCTGCTCGCCCAGCGGGAGATCGCCGCCACGCTCGCCGAACTCGGCGCGCTGGGCAGCCGGGTGCGCTACCGCTCGGTCGACTTCCGTGAACCCGACGCGGTGCGGCAGGCGGTGAAGGAGATCCACGCCGAGCACGGGCGGCTCGACGGTGTGGTGCACGCGGCCGGTGTCATCGAGGACCGGCTGATCGCCGAGAAGAGCGCCGAGTCCTTCCAGCGGGTCTACGCCACCAAGGCGAACGGCGCCGACGCGCTGCTCACGGCGCTGGAGGAGCTGCCGACGGCACCGGCGTTCACCGTGTTGTTCGGCAGCATCGCCGCCGTCCTGGGCAACCGGGGCCAGGCGGACTACGCGGCCGCCAACGACGCCCTGGAGACGCTCGGTTCGGCCTTCGCGGCCCGCACCGGGCACCGGGCGCTGACCGTGCACTGGGGGCCGTGGGCGCCCACCGCCGGGCACGCCGGGATGGTCGGCGCGGAGCTGGCCCGCGAGTACGCCCGGCGGGGTGTCCGGCTGATCGACCCCGAGGAGGGGACCGCGGCGCTGCTGCGGGAGCTGGCGTGGGGCGAGGAGTCGGCCACCGCCGTCGTCTACACCGCCTCGGGCTGGTGACGGCAGCAGTGACGCCCCGTCAGACTCCGGTGGCGATCGTCGGGATGGCGGTGCTGCTGCCGGGCGCCGCCGGGCTCGACGCCTACTGGCGCAATCTGCGCGACGGCGTGGACGCGATCGGCGAGGTGCCCGCCGGGCGCTGGGACCCGGACTACTACCGTCCGGGCACGGCGTCCGAACCGGCCGTCGCCGACCGGGTGTACGCGCGGCGGGGCGGGTTCGTGGACGCGCTGGCGGAGGTGGAGGTCACCCGGTTCGGGATCATGCCGAACTCGGTGGCCGGGACCGAACCCGACCAGCTCATCGCCCTGCACGTGGCCTCGGCCGCGCTCGACGACGCGGGCGGCACGGCCCGGCTGCCCGACCGGGCGCGCGTGGGTGTCGTCCTGGGCCGGGGCGGCTATCTCACCCCCGGACTGGTCCGGCTGGACCAGCGGGTGCGCACGGCGGGCCAGCTCGTGCGCACGCTGGGCGAGTTGCTTCCCGACCTGACGGACACTCAACTCGACCGCGTGCGCGATGCTTTCACCGAGCGGCTCGGCCCCGACAGCCCCGAGGCGGCGATCGGTCTGGTGCCGAACCTCGCGGCCTCCCGGGTCGCCAACCGGCTCGACCTGCGCGGTCCGGCGTACACGGTGGACGCGGCCTGCGCCTCGTCCCTGGTCGCGGTCGACCAGGCGGTGGGCGAACTGGGCTCCGGGCGCTGTGACGTGATGCTCGCGGGCGGGGTCCACCACTGTCACGACATCACGCTGTGGAGCGTCTTCTCGCAGTTGCGCGCCCTCTCCCCCAGCCAGCGCATCCGCCCCTTCCACCGGAATGCCGACGGCATCCTGATCGGCGAGGGCACCGGCGTCGTCGTCCTCAAGCGGCTCGCCGACGCCGAGCGGGACGGCGACCGGATCTACGCCGTGATCCGCGGCACCGGGGTGGCCAGCGACGGCCGGGCCGCGGGGCTGGTCAACCCGGACCCGGGCGGCCAGGCCCAGGCCGTACGGCAGGCGTGGCGGGCCGCGGGGCTCGACCCCGCCGCGCCCGGCTCGGTCGGCCTGCTGGAGGCCCACGGCACGGCGACACCGGCGGGCGACGGCGCCGAACTGGCCACCCTCGCCGAGGTGTTCGGGCCACGGCACGCGGACGGACGCGATGACGGGACCGCCGTCATCGGCTCGGTGAAGTCGATGATCGGGCACACCATGCCGGCCGCCGGGGTGGCCGGTCTGATCAAGGCCGCGCTCGCGGTCCACCACGGCGTCCTGCTGCCGACCCTGCACTGCGACGACCCGCATCCCGCGCTGGCCCGCACCCGCTTCCGCCCCCTGGAGAAGGCCGCCGACTGGGAGACCGGCCCCGGGCAGCCGGTGCGCCGGGCGGCGGTGAACGCGTTCGGGTTCGGCGGGATCAACGCGCATGTGGTGCTGGAGCAGGCACCCGGCGCCGGACCGGCGGCCGCCGTGGCGGCCGGCCCTTCGGCCACCGTCGGGGCAGCCGGCCCTTCGGCCACCGTCGGGACCGCACAAGTCACCGAACCCGAGCGCGTCCTCCTGCTGGCCGCCCCCTCCCCGGCCGCCCTCGCCGCGCTCCTCGACGCCGACGACACCACCGTGCGCGCCGGGGGCCTCGACCCCGCCGCCCCTCGGCCGGACGCGGGACCGGCCCGGCTCGGCGTCGTGGACCCGACCGCGAAACGGCTGGCCCTGGCCCGCCGCGTCGTCGCCAAGGGGCGTGCCTGGCACGGCCGCAGCGACGTCTGGTTCCGGCCGGGCCCCCTGCTGGGCACCGGGCACGGCAGGCTGGCGTTCGTCTTCCCCGGCCTGGAGGGCGAGTTCACGCCGCGCGTGGACGACGTCGCCGTCCATTTCGGACTGTCCGCGCCCGAGTTGCCGCACGAGCGGTCCGGTGACATAGGCCGGCACGGCTTCGGCGTGGTCGCCGTGAGCCGGCTGCTCGACACGGCGCTGCGCCGCGTCGGGATCGTGCCGGACGCGGTCGCCGGGCACAGCGTCGGCGAGTGGACGGCGATGGCGGCGGGCGGACTGTACGCCGGGGACGAGGTCGACGCCTTCATGGCGGAGTTCGACCCGGACAGTGTGCGCGTGCCCGGTCTCGCGTTCGGGGCGATCGGCGCGGGCGCCGACCGGGTGCTCGCCGCGCTGCGCGAGGAGGGCGGCACAGAGGCGGGCCTTGTCCTCTCCCACGACAACGCGCCGGGCCAGTCGATGGTGTGCGGGCCGGAGCCGGCCGTCGAGGAGTTCGTCCGGGCGTTCCGGGCCCGGGGTGTGCTCTCTCAAGTGCTGCCGTTCCGGTCGGGATTCCACACGCCGATGCTGCGGCCGCATCTCGGCCCGATCGAGGAGGCGGCGGCCCGCTTCCGGCTGCGCCCGCCGCACACCCCCGTCTGGTCGGGCACGACGGCCGCGCCCTTCCCCGAGGACCCGGCGCGGATACGGGAGTTGTTCGTCCGGCATCTGCTGGAGCCGGTGCGTTTCCGGCAGTTGACCGAGGCGCTGTACGGCTCGGGGCATCGGGTGTTCGTCCAAGTCGGACCGGGGCAGCTCGGTTCGCTCGTCGGCGACACCCTGGGGAGCCGGGACCATCTGGTCGTCCCCGCCAACTCCCCGCACCGCACGGGCCTCGCCCAGCTCCGCCGGGTCGCCACCGCGCTGTGGACGGCGGGGGCGGAGACGGCACCGGCGCTCACCGCGTCCCGGCCCACCGCGAACCCGTCGTCCCGGCGGCCCGCCGTACGCCTCGACCTCGGCGGTGCCCTGGTGTCCCTGGCGCCGGAGCGGCTGGCCGCCCTGCGCGCGGAACTCCGCACCGAGACACGGATCTCCCCGTCGACGGCCACCACGAGCCCTCTCGAAACCCTCTCCGAACACCACCCGCTCGCCGCCGAGTTGAGCGCCCTGCTCCGCGAGACGGCGGACACGGCCGCCACCCTCATGACCGCCCGGCCCGCACCCCGTGCACTGCCCGCACCCCTGCGCACCACCGTCCGTGTCTCCCCCGACACCATGCCTCACCTTCTGGACCACTGCTTCTTCCCGCAGCGCCCCGGCTGGCCGGACGTGGCCGACCGGTGGCCGGTCGTGCCCGCGACGACGATCGTGCGGCACATGATGGACGCGGCCCGGGAAGCCGTGCCGGGCGCGGTGCCCGTCGCCGTGCACGGGGCGCGGTTCGAGGAGTGGCTGACCGCCACCCCCGCCGTGGACGTACCGGTGACGGTGACGCCCGAGGGGCCGGACCGGGTGGCCGTCTCCTTCGGCCCGCGCGCCCGCGCCACGGTCGAACTGGCCCCGGAATACGCCCGGTTCACCGCCGCCCCTTGGCCGCTCGACCCGGCGAACGAACGGATCCCCGACCACACCGCCGCGCAGCTCTACGCGGAGCGCTGGATGTTCCACGGCCCGGCGTTCCAGGGGGTCACCGAACTCACCGCGATCGGCGACCGCCATGTGCGCGGGGTCATCAGCACCCCGTCGGCGCCGGGCGCGCTGCTGGACAACGTGGGCCAGATCCTCGGCTACTGGATCATGGCGACCCGTTCCGAGCGGACCGTCGTGTTCCCCGTCGGCATGCGGGAGATGCGGTTCCACGGCCCGCATCCGGCGGTGGGGACGGAGGTGGACTGCCACATCCGGATCACCTCGCTCACCGACACCGTCCTGGAGGCCGACGTCCGGCTGACGGTCGACGGCGCGGTGTGGGCGGAGCTGTCCGGCTGGCAGGACCGGCGGTTCGACAACGATCCGCGGACCCGGCCGGTGGAGCGCTTCCCGGACCGCAACACGCTCTCCGAGGCCCGGCCGGGCGGCTGGTCGCTGCTGCACGAGCGCTGGCCCGACCTGGCCTCCCGCGAGCTGATCATGCGCAACTCCCTGGGCGGCGTGGAGCGTTCGGCGTACGCGGAGCACGCCCCGCGCGGGCGGCGGCAGTGGCTGCTGGGCCGGATCGCGGTGAAGGACGCGGTCCGCCGCTGGCTGTGGGACCACGGCGAGGGCCCCGTCTTCCCGGCAGAACTCCGGGTGCACAACGACGACTTGGGCCGCCCGTACGTCACCGGCGTGCACGGCCGGGTGCTGCCGGCGCTGGACGTGTCCCTGGCGCACCGCGCGGAGGCGGGCGTGGCGATCGTCCGGCCGCACACTCCGGGGCCGGGCCCCGGTATCGACATCGAGGAGGTCGTCGACCGCACCCCGGAAACCCACGCCACCGCGCTCGGTCCCGACGAACTCCGGCTGCTTCAGAGGCTGTCGGCTGACGGTGGTGACTCGGAGGCGCGGTGGTTCACCCGGTTCTGGGCGGCGAAGGAGGCGGTCGCCAAGGCGGAGGGCATCGGGTTCGACGGGCGGCCGCGGGACTTCACGGTGCTCGACGCGACCCCGTCCGGCGACCGGCTGACCGTCGCCGGCCGGCTGGAGCGCGCCTACACCGTGCACTGCGAGCCGTCCGTCAACCCGCCCGGCCTGCCGGCCCGGGAGTACGTCGTGGCCTGGACCACGGGCCCCGTCCCAGCGAAGGAGTACGACCGATGACGCCCGTCACCGCGGACGAGGGGACCGTCCTCGCCGATCTCACCGGCATGCTCGCGCGGCTGCTGGAGGACGAGTACGGCCTCGACGACGTCGAGATCGACATGGGGACCTCCTTCAACCGCGATCTGGAGCTGGAGAGCATCGACCTGGTGACCCTGGCCGGGATGCTCCAGGAGCGGTACGGCGAACGGGTCAACCTCGCCGAGTTCCTGGCCGGTCTGGAGTTCGACGAGATCATCGAACTCACCGTCGGCGACCTCGTGGAGTACGTGGTCGCGCAGCTCAGAGCGACGGAGGCGGGCTGAGCATGGCGATGGTCGACACCGGCGCCGTCCGGTTGCACGTCCAGCGGATCGGCCCCCGCCAGGGCCGCCCCGCCGTGGCCACCGTCGTCCTGGTCCACGGGCTGCTCACCGACAGCCTGGCCAGCTACTACTTCACCGTCGCCCCGGCGTTCGCGGCCGCCGGACTCGACGTGGTGATGTACGACCTGCGCGGACACGGCCGCAGCGAACGGCCCGCCGGGGGCTACACCCTGGACCACAACATCGACGACCTGGAAGCCCTCCTCGACCGGCTGGCGGTGACCGGCCCGGTGCATCTGGTGGGCAACTCCTACGGCGGCACGATCGCGTTCGGATACGCGGTGCGCCGTCCGGAGCGCGCCGCGAGCGTCACCCTGATCGAGTCCGAACCGGCCACCCCCGCCTGGGCGGTGAAGCTGGAGCGGATCCTGCACCGGGTGTCGGCCCAGCTCGCGGAGAACGAGCCCGAGGCCCTCGCCTGGGTCACCGCCCATCGGGGCCGGCACACCGCCCGGCTCGCCAAGGGCGCGGCACGGCTGGTCCGTGAGACGACCCTGAGCCAGGAGATCCCGGCCAGCCGGGTGCTGACGCGACATCAGATACGTACGGCGTCCTGTCCGGTGCTCGCCGTCTACGGCGGGGACTCCGACCTCGCCGAACAGGCGCCCCGGCTCAAGGAGTTGCTGCCGGACTGCCGGACCGTGATCGTGCCCGGGCATGAGCACTCGGTCCTGGTGGAGGCGTCCGGGACGGTGGGCGGGCACATTCTGACCCTGGTCGAGGAGACGCTCCGGGTGGGCGTCCGGTGAGCCGGTTCCTGTTCGTCGTACCGCCGTTGGTCGGGCACATCAACCCGACCGTGGGCGTGGCCGCCGAACTCGTCGCGCGCGGACACCGGGTGGCGTGGGCCTGCCCCGATCCGGCGCTGGTGGCGCGGCTTGCGGGGGCGGATGCCGAGGTGTTCGGGTGCGCGGGTGCCGCGCCGGGTGAACGGCCCGCCGAGCTGCGCGGCCCGGAGGCGCTGCGGTTCCTGTGGGAGTGGTATCTGCTGCCGCTGGCGGAGGCGATGGCGCCCGGGGTGCGGGCGGCCGTCGGGGCGTTCCGGCCGGACGTGGTCGTCGCCGACCAGCAGGCGTTCGCGGGGGCGTTGACCGCCGAGCGGCTGGGGCTGCCGTGGGCGACCTCGGCCACCACCTCGGCGGAGTTCACCGACCCGCTGTCCGGACTGCCCAAGGTGCGGGAGTGGCTGGCGGAGCGGCTGACCGGGCTGCGGTCGGCCCTCGGGGCCCCGGCGGCCGGCCCTGACCCCCGGTTCTCGCCGCGTCTGGTCCTCGCCTTCAGCACCCCGGAGCTGGCGGGCACGGCAGTCCCGGACACCGTCCGCTGGGTCGGCCCTTCGATCACAGCACGGCCGGACGCCGCCTCCGGCTTCCCATGGGAGTGGCTCGACCCGGGGCGGGCCACCGTGCTGGTGAGCCTCGGCACCGCCAACGCCGATGTCGGCGGCCGTTTCCTGGACACCTGCCGGAGTGTGCTGCGCGAGCGGGCGGACCGGGTGCAGTCGGTGCTGGTCGACCCGGGCGGCGTCCTCGGCACGGCGGGGCGAGAGCACGACAAGGACGTGCTGATCGTGCCGTCCGTTCCCCAACTCGCCCTGCTGGAAAGGGGGGTCGACGCGGTCCTCTGTCACGCCGGGCACAACACGGTGTGCGAGGCGCTGTGGCACGGCGTACCGCTGGTGGTGGCACCGATCCGGGACGACCAGCCGGTGGTGGCCGGGCAGGTCGTGGACGCCGGGGCCGGGGTGCGGGTGCGGTTCGGCCGGGTCACGGCGCGGGCGCTGGGCGCGGCCGTCGACTCCGTGCTGGACGACCCGGCTTACCGGACGGCGGCGGCGCGGGTCCGTACGGCGTTCCGGGCCGCGGGCGGGGCGTCCGCCGCGGCGACCCATCTGACCCAACTGGCCGAGGAGTCGGGATGAGCGACGAGAGCGGGACCACCGAGCGGATCGCGGCCCTGCGCCCCGCCTACCGGGCCGACCTGGAGGCGGGCCCCGACCGGTTCTTCGAACCGCCGCGCACCGACTGCCCCTGGTGCGGCGGGACGGAGCTGAGCACCCGGCTGCGCACCACCGATCTGCTCCAGCACAAGCCGGGCCGTTTCACCCTGGACCGCTGCGGCGGCTGCGGGCACACCTTTCAGAACCCCCGGCTCAGCCCGGCGGGGCTGGAGTTCTACTACCGGGACTTCTACGACGGGCTGGGCGAGAAGAAGCTCGGCGACACCTTCGGCGCGCGCACCGGGATGTACCGGCGGCGGGCCGAGGCGGTGTTGCCGTACATCCCTGCGCCCAAGTCTTGGCTGGACGTCGGGACCGGCCACGGGCACTTCTGCGCCGTCGCCCGGGAGGTGCTGCCGGACACGGTGTTCGACGGTCTCGACTTCACCGACGGTGTCGAACTGGCTGAGAACGCGGGCCGGGTGGAGCACGGCTACCGGGGCGCCTTCCCCGAACTGGCGCCGGACCTGGCCGGCCGCTACGACGTCGTGAGCATGTTCCACTACCTGGAACACAGCACCGAGCCCGACCGCGAACTGCGGGCCGCGCGGGAGGCGGTGCGCCCTGGCGGGCATCTGGTCGTCGAAGTGCCGGACCCCGAAAGCCGGTTCGCCCGCCTCCTCGGCCGCTGGTGGCTGCCCTGGCTCCAGCCGCAGCATCTGCACTTCGTCCCCGTGGCCAACCTGCAACAGCGCCTGACCGAACTGGGCTTCACGGTGGTCGCGGAGCAACGCGCCGAGGCCCACGACCCGGTGGACCTGCTGGCCGCCACCTGGCTCGCCCTGGACCACACGGCCCCGCGCGAGGACGCGCCCTGGCTCCCCGAACGCCCGAGCGCCCCCCGCCGCGCCCTACGAACGGCCCTCCTGCTGACCGGCATCCCCGCACTCCTGGCAGCCACCCTCATCGACCGCCTCGCCCTCCGCCCCCTGGCGGGCCGCCTCCGCCTCTCCAACGCCTACCGTGTGGTGGCGCGGCGCGACTGAGCCCCGGCCGCCGCTCAGGGCACGCCGGCCGACGCCGCCTCGGCGATCACCCGGGCCACGGCCTCCGGCTGGTCGATCTGGACGGCGTGACCGGCGTCGGGGACCGTGATCAGGCGGACGTGCGGGCGGCCCTCCAGTCCGCGCCGTTCGCCGTCCGTCAGGCCGATCTCGTCGTGGTCGCCGCGCACCACCCGGACCGGGACCCCGGCCTCGCACAGCCGGGGGACCAGGGACGGGTACCGGTCGAGATAGTCGTAGTACGCGCGCACGATCCGGCGGCAGGTCGCCGGGTCGTTGCCGCTCATCGCCGCCGCGAGGGCTTGGGCGCGCTCGGGCGGCAGTCGGCGCGTGACCGCCCGGGGCAGCAGGCCCAGCATGCCGGCCCACACCCCGATGCCCAGCCCTGGCACGCGGCCGACGGCGTCCAGCGCGGCCAGGGACCTCATCTCGTCGCCGCGCGAGAAGGCGGGCGACAGCAGCACCAGCGGGCCTGTGAACAGTCCGGACGCCGCCATCTCGATCGTCACGTTGGCACCGAGACTGTGCCCGACGACGACCTCGCAGCCGGTCTCGTCCGCGAAGGCGGCCATCAGCCGGGCGTACCCCTCCATGGTCACGTCCTCGGGGGCCTCGGTGCCGCCGAAGCCCGGCAGGGCCGCCGCGACCAGCCCCAGGTCCGCCACCGCCGGCTCGGCCATGACGTCCGCGAAGAACTCGGTCGTGCACAGCCCGCCCGGGATCAGCAGCACCCGCCGCGAGGCGTCCTCCGGCCCCGCCCGCCGAACGTCCCAGCCTTCACCCATACGACGAGCGTGACCCGTCCGGACGGCCCCCGCACCCCGAACCGACGGCGCCTGCACCCCGAGCCGACGGCGCCGGTCACCGCGTCCCGTGCGGTGACCGGCGCCCGGTCGGGTCGGTCGTATCGGTCGGGTCGGTCGGGTCGGTCGTGTCCCCCGTGGCCGGTCAGTGGGCGCCGGCCAGCTCCTGACCGGAGGTGCGCGACGTGCTCCGCGTGCCGCGCAGGGCGGCGATGCCGATGAAGACCATCGAGGAGACACCGGCGAGCGCGAACGCGGTGAAGCCCCAGTCGCCGTTGCCCGCCGCGAGGAGCTGGCCGCCGAGCCACGGGCCGAAGACGGCGCCGAAGCGGCCCATGCCGGAGGTCCAGCCGACCGCGGTGGCCCGGTTGTCGGCGGCCGAACGGATCGACACGGTCGCGTAGATCATCGTCTGGGCGCTGTTGAGGAAGACGCCGGTGAGGAAGACGACGACCATGGTGACGCCGGTCGACATGTGGACGCTGAGCAGGGCGACCCCGGCCGCGGTGAGCGCGAACCAGATCGCGGAGATGCGCGGGGCGCCGAAGCGGTCGGCGGCGCGTCCGGCGACCAGCATGCCCACGATGCCGCCCAGGTTGAAGACGACGACGAAGGTCAGCGCGCTGGCGAGCGCGTAGCCCTCGGCCCGCATCAGGGTCGGCAGCCAGGTGGCGACGCCGTAGACGAGGAGGAGTCCGCCGAAGGAGGCCAGCCAGTACAGCAGGGTCTGGATCCACTCGCCGCCGCGGAAGAGCCCGGCCAGGGCGTCCCAGCGGTCGGCGGCGGTCTTGCGGCCGGACGTCGCGGCGGGCAGGTCGACCTCGTAGCGGGCGGCGAGCGCGGCGGCCTCCTCGGTGCGGCCCTTGGCGACGAGGAAGCTCAGCGACTCGGGCAGGAACTTGGCCAGCACCGGCGCGAAGAGCAGGGGTGCCACGCAGACCCAGAAGGCCGCGCGCCAGCCGACGGGGTCGATCAGCCACTTGGCGACGTAGGCGGAGAGAATGCCGCCCGCGTGGTGGGCGGTCATCAGCAGGCCGATGGTGAGGGCGGCGCGGCCGCGCGGGGCGTAGTCGGAGACCATGCTGATCGCGGTGGGGAGCAGTCCGCCGAGGCCGACGCCGGCCAGGGTGCGGCCGAGGCCGAAGACGGCGACGCCGTCGGCGAGCGCGCACACGCCGGAGGCCAGCGAGAACAGCACCACACAGCCGACCATGAGCTTCTTGCGGCCGATCCGGTCGGCGACGGTGCCGGCGGTGAGCGCGCCGATCAGCATGCCGAAGGTGGCGTAGCTGCCGAGGTCGCCCGCGGTGTCCGGGGTGAGGCCGAAGGTCTGCGTCTCCAGCAGGTGCGGCAGCACCGAGCCGTAGATGAACATGTCGAGCCCGTCGAAGAGCACGGCCAGCCAGCACAGGCCGACGACGAGCAGGGCCAGTCTGCCGGTGCGGGCGGAGAGCACGGGGGAGGAGGACATCGTTGTTTCCTCTCGTCCAGGAGGAGTCGCCTGGAGGGGACGGTGAGGCGGGTCGCTGCGGCTCGTGGGGGGGGGCGGCCGACCCGGTGGTGCGCAAGACGCTAAGGACCGGAATCCAAGGTGTCAACGTTTTTGTCAACAATCTCATCGACAGTCCTGCGCACCCGGGGAAGGGCCCGTGGAAGGGGTCCGGGAACGGTTCGGGGACCGCTCAGGCGACTGGCGGCGTCCCGTGCGTATGGAAGGACTCGATGGTCTTCAGCCCCCACGCCTGCCCCTTCCGCCGCTCCTCCTCGGTCCAGGTGACGAGGGGCCAGTCGGGGGCCAGCACGAGCCGGGTCAGCGGGTTGCACAACTCGATCCGGTTGCCGCCTGGTTCGTAGACGTAGAGGAAGAACGTCTGCTGGATGGCGTGCTTGTGGGGTCCCGTCTCGATGAACACGCCGCTGTCGATGGCGAGATCGGCGGCGCGCAGGATGTCCTCGCGGGTGTCGGTGGCGAAGGCGATGTGGTGCAGCCGTCCGGCCGAACCCGTCCGGTCCGAGGTGTAGACGACGTCGTAGGACTTGTCCGTGTACGTCAGCCAGCGCGCCGCGATCGTCCCGGTGTCCAGTCTGATCTGCTCGGTGGGGCGGGCGCCGAGGACGTGCTGCTGGAACTCGGCGTTGGCGAGGACGTCGGCGGCCAGGAAGTTGACGTGGTCCAGACGCCGGACGCCCACACCGCGGTTGGGTTTGGCCTGCGGCTGGTTCTTCAGCGCGGGCCGCAGCTCCTCGGGGGCCCGGTAGTACTCGCTCTCCCAGTACAGGGCGTGCTCGTGGCCGTCCGGGTCGGTGGTGACGTAGAGCCTGCCGAGCCCGGGTTCGTCCTCCACCCAGACACCGGTGCCGCCCGCGGCCTCGACCGCCTCGACCCGGCGGCGCAGTGCCTCCTCGCTGGAGGTGCGCAGCGCGAGCCGGCCGAGGCCGGGGCGTTCGCGGGCGGTGAGCACCAGGCTGTGGTGCTCGTAGTCGTCGAAGGTCCGCAGGTGGACGGTGTCGCCGTCCTGCCCGTTGACGGTGAGCCCCAGATAGTCGGTGAAGAAGGCGACACTGGCGTCCAGGTCGGGGGTGAAGAGCTGGGCGTGTCCGATGTGGGCGATGTCGCCGAGCGGCGGAGTCATCGTCGGCCTCCAAGGGGTTGTGCGGGAATCGGCGCCGCGACGGCGGCCCGGGGGAACACGGTGCCGTCGAAGATCTTGCGGGCCGTGCGGACCACGGCCGTGCGCCGCGCCGCGGGCAGGCCGTCGGGGGTGACCCCGAGGCTGCTCTCGATGTCCAGGAATCCGGTGGGGTGTTCGATGCGGATACGGTCGTCTCCGGACGGCGGTACGGCGATCCCGGCGCCCGCGCCGCCGTCGACGCGCAGCCCGGCGGCGACGCTCGCCGCGCCGAGCACCCCGATCGAGGGGTGCGCGCGGACGGGGATGAAGGTGCGGGTGGTGACCGTGCCGCCGTGGCGGGGCGGGGCGAGCAGGGTGAGTTTGGGGACGGTGGTGTCCGAGACGTCGCCCAGGCCCATCAGCCGTCCCGCCGCGAGCCGGACGGTGTGCAGCCGGGCGGCGAGTGCCGTGTCCTCCTCCAGGTCGCGCGGGGACTCGTAGCCGGTGACGCCGAGCGCGGCGGCCGCCATCAGGACCGTCGGCATGCCGTTGTCCACGCAGGTCACCGGGACCCCGTCCAGCACGTCCCGGGCCCGTCCGCTGGGCAGCAGCGGGCCGTTGCCGGGCGGGAACTCGATCCGTACGGGGGCGGCCGTCCCCGGGACGCCGGAGATCTCCGCGTCGCCGGTGTAGCGCACCCGGCCGCCGGGCGTGGGGAAGGTCGCCGTCGCCCGGTCGCCGCTGTTGACCATGCGGATCCGGACGGAGGTCTCCTCCTCCCCCGCCGTCACGAGCCCGCGCTCCACGGCGAACGGACCGACACCGGCGAGGATGTTCCCGCAGTTCTGACGGCCACTCACCTCGGCTCGGTCGACGGCGACTTGGAGGAAGAGGTAGTCGACGTCGGCGCCCGGGTCGGCGGAGCGGGAGACCACCGCGACCTTGCTGGTGAGCGGGTGGGCGCCGCCGAGGCCGTCGATCTGGCGCTCGTCCGGGCTGCCCATGATCCGCAGCAGCAGGGCGTCGCGCGGGCCGGGCTCGGCGGGGAGGTCGTCGGCGAGGAAGTAGGCGCCCTTGGAGGTGCCGCCCCGCATGAGGAGGCAGGGCACCCCGTCGGGCCGGGAGGTCACCGGGACTCCCCCGTCCGCTCGATGTGCTCGTCGTACGTCCGGTACTCGACGCCGGCCCTCTTCAGGGTGTCGCGCAACCCGTAGCGGTCCAGGCCGAGTTCGCCGTCCAGGAAGGCTTCCCGGGCGCGGGCCTCCTTGGCCTCGCGGGCCTCGGACGCCGCCGCGACGGCGCGGGCGCGCTCGCGCGGGACGACGGCCACGCCGTCGTCGTCGGCGAGGATCACATCGCCGGGGCGGATCACCCGGCCGTCGATGGCGACGGGCACGTTGACCGATCCGCCGGTGGCCTTCACCGTGCCTTGTGCGCTGACCGCCCGGGACCAGACCGGGAAGCCCATGTCGCGCAGTTCCTGGGTGTCGCGGACACCGGCGTCGATGATCAGGCCGCGCACCCCGCGCCGGCGCAGCGCGGTCGCGAACAGCTCGCCGAACATGCCGTCGGTGGACGGGGAGGTGGTGGTGACCACCAGGACGTCGCCCTCGCCGCACTGCTCGACGGCCGCGTGGATCATGAGGTTGTCGCCGGGCCAGCTCAGCACGGTGACGGCGGTGCCCGCCATCCGCACCCCCTGCTGGATCGGGCGGATTGCCGTGCCCAGCAGGCCCGTTCGGCCCATCGCCTCGCCGACGGTGGCCACGCCGAAGCCGGACAGCGCGTCGACGTCCGCCCGTTCCGCCCTGGGCGGGCCGGTGACGATCACGCCGCTCATGCCAGCTCCTTCGCGATCTGCGGGTAGGGGCGCATGAACGCCTCGGCCAGAGTCCGGTGCGCCAGGCCCAGGTTGGGGCCCGCGTTGCGCTTGAGCTGGACGCCCCGGCGGACGGCGAGGTCGGTGTAGTACTCCCACAGGTGCTGCTGGGCGCCCAGGCATTCCATCGCCTTGCGCTTGACGTCCCAGACCTCGCTGATGTCGAGCAGGACCTCGGGCCGGAAGCCGCTCATCTCCGGCTGGTGCGGCTCGAAGTAGAAGACCGGGGGCGCGCCGATGATCTCGCCCTCGCCCGGATAGCCGATGGCCTGGGCGAGCACCCGGGCCTCCAGCGCCATACGGTGGGCGGCCGGGTGGTCGCCGTTGTAGGGGTCCTCGGCGGGGTGGGTGAGGACGACGTCGGGCTGGGTCTCGCGGTACAGGGTGACGAGCCGGTCGGTCAGTTCGGCGGTGACGGCCAGCGGGTAGTCGCCGGCGTCGAAGAAGCGGACCTCGGCGCCCAGGGCGGCGGCGGCGCGTTCGGCCTCGTCGCGGCGGAGCGCCTTGATCTCGTCGAGTGTCCTGCCCTCGCGCCAGGCGCGGGCGGACTCGCCGCGCTCGCCGAAGGTGAGGCAGGCGATGGTGACCTTCTCCCCGCGCGCGGCGGCCAGGGCGATGGCCCCGCCCGCCCGCCAGACGAAGTCCCCGGCGTGGGCGGTGACGACGAGGGTCGAGCGGGGCGGGGCGGAGGGTGTGCGGGGCGTGTGGGGTGGGTCGGCGGGGGCGGGCGCGGGGGCGGCCTGGGGCATTCTCATGTCTCCTCGATGACAGACGAGCGCCCGCCTCACACGACGGCGATCAGTGACCGGCGATCAGTGACCGGTGATCAGTGATCAGTGACCGGTGATCAGTCGCGCAGCGCCTCGATCACGCTGTGGAGGTGGGCGCGGACGGCCGATTCGGCCGCCTGCGGGTCCCTGGCCGTGATCGCCTCGATCATGGCCAGGTGTTCGTTCAGGGACTGCTGCGGCCGGCCCGGCCGCAGCGCCAACTGGAATCGGTGGCGTACCAGTTGGGCGTTGAGCCGCTCCAGCAGCTCCTGCGCGGTCCGCTGTCCGGAGAACTCCCGGATGCGGGTGTGCAGTTCATGGTTGAGGTCGGAGTAGACGACCGGTTCGCCGGCCGCCACCGCCTTGCTCATCGCGCTGCCGATGCCGGCCAGTTCGCCGAGCTGCTCGTCGCTGGCCGCGACGGCCGCCTTGGCGGCGCACAGCCCTTCCAGGACCATGCGGCACTCGGTGATGGCGACCGCTTCCTCCACGGTCACCACCCGCACCCGTGAGCCACGGTTGCGGATCCGTTCGACGAGTCCCTGGGACTCCAGATCGATGAGCGCCGCGCGGATGCTGGCCCGGGTCACACCGAACTGCTCGGCGAGTTCGTTCTCCACCAGCCGCTGCGCCGGTGCCATCTCGCCGTGCAGGATCGCCTGCCGCAGCCGCGCGAGCGCGTGCTGCCTGGCCTGCTCCCCGGTGCTCGGACCGGCTTCTTTCGGCATGGTTGCCCTCCCTGAGCGAGTGCCTGTCGAACGTAAATCTAGCCAGACAGGATTGTCAACAATTTTGTTCGCCATATCGGCCCCATCGGTCACGGCCCGACGACCTGTCCTGCCGTCCGGTCCTTCCCGGGACACAATGTCGGCGCCGGAACCGCGTCCCCGCTCGTTAGGGTCGCCGCATGACCCACAGCTTCGCTCTGCACATCCCCGACGCCGATCTCGAACCCGACCCGCTCGACCCGGCGCAGATCGTCTCCGGCACCCCCGAGGTGAGCGGGAAGGTGGTCTGGGAGTCCGAGGACGGCCGCCAGATCCGCGGGATCTGGCAGATCACCCCGGGCGTGGTCACCGACACCGAGGCGGACGAACTGTTCGTCGTGATCAGCGGGTCCGCGACCATCGAGGTCGAGGGCGGCGCCACCTTCACCGTCGGCCCCGGCGACCTGGCCGTGCTGCGCGCGGGCGACCGTACGACATGGACGGTCCACGAGACCCTGCGCAAGGCGTACGCGATCAACCTCTGACCCGGTCTCTCCGGCCGTCGGCCGCCCGTCCGGCCCGAGCCTCACCCGCCCCTCCGGCCCGAGCCTCACCCGCCCGTCCGGAAGTCCGGCGGCAGGTTGTACGGCGTCACCACCTGGATCGCCGACGGCAGGGTGGGCCCGGCGGGCGGCAGCGCGCCGTGGGCCCGCATCACGATGTGGCACGCCTCGCGCATGTCGTGCCGCAGATCGTGGTGGAGGACCACGGACAGCCGGTGCTCGCGCAGCAGCCGGGTGTTGTCGTGGTCGAGGTCGTGCGCGACGAACACCGCGCACTCCCGGCCCGCGTCGGCGAAGGCGCGCAGCGTGGCGATGTTGCCGCCGCCGATCGAGTAGACCGCCCGGATCTCCGGATCGCGGTCCAGCGCGGCGCGCACCAGGTCGTACTGGGTGGCGTCCAGGCCCTGCCCCTCGGCGATCTCGACCAGGGCCCGCCCGGGCTGCCGGGCCCGCATCGCACCGCGGAACCCCATCTCGCGCTCCTCCTCGTTGCGGAAGAAGCCGCTGGACAGGCTGGTCAGGACGTTGCCGGGCCGGTCCCCCAGCCACTGGCCCATCAGATAGGCGGCGGTGGCGCCCGCGGCGCGGTTGTCGATGCCGACGTAGGCCAGCCGGGCGCTGGCGGGCAGATCGGTGACCAGGGTGACGACCGGGATCCCGGCGGCCACCAGCCGGCCGACGGCCGCGGTGACCTCGGGGGTGTCGGGCGCCTTGAGGATCACACCCTGCGAGCCGCGCCGGGCCGTCCGGTCGAGGATCGCCACCAGGTCGTCCACCGGCCCGGTCTCCCGGAAGTGGAAGCGGGACCGCACCACGGCCGGGTGCAGCGACGGCAGTTCCGCCTCCAGCGCGGCGCGTACGGCGGTGCTGAACCGCTCGGGCGTCTGCATCACGATGTCGACCATGAAGGTACGGCCGACCAGCCGGACCTGGGTGCGCTGCCGGTCGAGGTCGGCGATGGCCCGCTCCACCTCACGCGCGGTCGACTCGCGCACCCCTCCCCTGCCGTTGAGGACCCGGTCCACCGTCGCCTCGCTGAGACCCGCCTGACGTGCGATCTCACGGATCGGGAAGGGATGGCCCACGGAACGCTCCTCGCCTCATCCTGAGGGGTTTTTGATGGCCGCCTGCTGGTTGTTCGACGGGTTTGTACTGACAAGAATGACAGCACGGATACGCCGCTGTCACGAAGGGACGCCGATGTCCTTCACCCCCGCAACCCCCGTCACCACCACCCCCGACGCCCGGGCGCTTCATGAGCCCGCCTGGTTCACCGAGCAGGACTGCGACCTCGACGTCCTGCGCACGCTCGTCGAGCGCACCACCGACCTCGCCGACTACCCGCACGCCGCCTCGGTGGAGGACAACGTCCTCGTCTACGACAGCGAGCGGCTGCGCGCCGCCGCCGGGAGCCGTGAGGTGCGCGCCGAACTGGTGCGGGCCTTCGCCGACGGCCCCGGGGTCGTCGTCCTCAAGGGCGCCTTCCCCGACCCGGCGGTGGTGGACCGGGCGACCGACGTCTTCGACGCGCTGATCGCCGAGCAGCACGCCGCGGGCGCCACCGCCGGCGACCACTTCGCCCGGCCGGGCGCCAACGACCGGGTCTGGAACGCCCTGGAGAAGGCCGCCCTGCACGACCCGGAGGCGTTCACCGACTACTACGCCAACGAGGTCGTCGCCCTGGTGTCCCGGGCCTGGCTGGGCCCCGGCTACCAGATCACCTCCCAGGTCAACGTGGTCAACCCGGGCGGCGCGGCGCAGAGCGTGCACCGCGACTACCACCTGGGCTTCCTGTCCAACGAGACGGCCGCCGCCTACCCGGCGCACGTCCACCGCCTGTCCCCCGTGCTCACCCTCCAGGGCGCGGTGGCCCACTGCGACATGCCGGTGGAGTCAGGGCCCACGCTCTATCTGCCGTACTCGCAGACCTTCGAGCCGGGCTATCTGGCGTGGCGACTGCCCGAGTTCCAGGCGTACTTCGCCGGGCACCACGTCCAACTGCCGCTGGCCAAGGGCGATGCCGCGTTCTTCAATCCGGCGGTCTTCCACGCCGCCGGCACCAACCGCACCACCGGCGTACGGCGCATGGCGAATCTGCTCCAGGTGTCGTCGGCCTTCGGGCGCGCCATGGAGACCGTGGACCGCGAGGCCGTGGCGAACGCCGTCTTCCCGGTCCTGCTCAAGCGCCGGGCCGAGGGCGTGGACCAGGCGTGGCTGGAGCGGGTCGTCGCCGCGAGCGCCGAGGGCTACCCCTTCCCCACCAACCTCGACAGCGATCCCCCGGTCGACGGACTGGCCCCGCCCGCGCAGGCGGACGTGGTGCTGCGCGCACTGCGCGAGGAGTGGACCCCGCAGGAACTCCGGGACGAACTGCGGGCCGGCGCCGAGCGCCGCACGAGCTGAAAGGGCCTTGTTTCCATGGGACTTCTCGACGACAAGGTCGTCCTCGTCAACGGCGGGAGCCAGGGCGTCGGCGCCGCCGTCGCACGGGCCGCGGTCCGTGAGGGGGCGGCCGTCGCCGTCACCGGCCGGCGCGCCGAACCCGGCGAGGCGCTGGTGGCGGAGCTGACCGCCGCGGGCGGCACCGCCCTGTTCGTCCGGGCCGACCTGGCCGACGCCGGACAGGCGCGGACGTCGGTGGCCGAGACGGTGACGGCGTACGGCCGGGTCGACTGCCTGGTCAACTCGGCGGGCCTCACCTCCCGGGGCACCTTGCTGGACACCACGCCCGAGCTGTTCGACCAGCACATCGCGATCAACCTCAGGGCACCGTTCTTCGCGATGCAGGCCGCCGTCGCGGACATGGTCGCCCGCAAGGAACCGGGCACGGTCGTCAACATCATCACCTCCTCCGCGCACGGTGGGCAGCCGTTCCTCGCCCCGTACGTGGCCGCCAAGGCCGGGCTGATCGGCCTCACCCGCAACGCGGCGCACGCCCACCGCTTCGACCGGGTCCGGATCAACGGCCTGAACATCGGCTGGACCGAGACCGAGGGCGAGGACGCCACCCAGCGGGCGTTCCACGGCGCCGGAGACGACTGGCGCGAGCAGGCGGCGGCCCGGCTGCCGATGGGCAAGCTCGGCCGGCCGGACGAGATCGCCGACTTCGTCGTGTTCCTGCTCTCCGAGCGGTCCGGAGTGGTCACCGGTTCGGTGATCGACTGGGACCAGAACGTGCTCGGCGGCCTCGACTGACCTCCCTCCGTCCCTCCTCTCCCCTCTCTCTTCGCACCACCTCAAGGAGCTGCACCCCATGCGCATCGGAATCCTCGGCCTCGGCCGTATCGGCGCCTTCCACGCCGAGACCCTCTCCGGACTGGACGCCGTCGGGACGCTCGTCGTCGCCGACCCCTACGCCGCGGCCGCCAAGGCCGCCGCCGAACGGTTCGGCGCCGAGGTGGCGGACTCCCCGGAGGCCGTGCTCGCGGCGGGCGTGGACGCGGTCGTGGTGGCCGCCGCGACCGACGCCCACCCGGGGCTGATCCTGGCCGCCGTCGAGGCCGGCGTCCCGGTGTTCTGCGAGAAGCCGGTCGCCCGGACCATGAGCGAGGGCGTCGAGGTCCTCAAGGCCGTTCGGGGCAGCGGGGTGCCGATCCAGATCGGCTACAACCGCCGTTTCGACGCCGGGTTCGTCGCCGCGCGCGACGCCGTGCGCTCCGGCGAGCTGGGCCCGCTGCACACCGTCCGCTCGACCACCCTGGACCCGGCGCCGCCGCCGGCCGCGTACATCGCCGCCTCCGGTGGCATCTTCCGGGACTGTTCGGTGCACGACTTCGACATCATCCGCTGGGTGACGGGCCGCGAGGTGACCGAGGTGTACGCGGTCGGCGGCAACCGGGGCGCCGACTTCATCAAGGAGGCGGGTGACGCCGACACCACCGGGGCGATCCTCACCCTGGACGACGGCACGATCGCCGTGGTCTCCAACTCCCGCCACAACGCCCGGGGTTACGACGTCCGCATGGAGATCCACGGCTTCGCGGACTCCATCGCCGTGGGCCTGGAGGACAAGCTGCCCCTGCGCTCGGTCGAGCCCGGGGTCACTTTCCCGGCCGGCACCCCGCACGACTTCTTCATGGACCGCTTCGCGGCCGCCTACCGCGCCGAACTCACCGCGTTCACCGAGGTGGTGGCGGGCGCCAGGACCTCGCCCTGCACGATCGAGGACGCCCTGGAGGCGGGCTGGATCGCGGAGGCGTGCACGCTGTCGCTGCGCGAGCACCGGCCTGTGACGCTCGCGGAAGTGCGAACCGCCTGACGGGACGGGGAAGTTCACACCTGGGCGCGGCTCCGACGGGGCCGCGCCCACCGTCGTCGTACGACACCCGGGGAGCGCGAAAGCGCCGACGCGCCCCCGCCCGTTCGGCGGTGGCGCGTCGGCGCTGCTCTTCGAAACGCCCGGGTGTCAGGCGGTCTTCTCGTCCGAGGAGTCCAAGGAGTCCGGCGATTTCAAGGAATCCCGGGAAGCCACCGGCGCCTTGAGATCCGTCTCCTCCGGCAGCTCCTCGACATCCACACCCCGAACCTGCGCCAACTCATGCTTGAGCGCCGCGAGTTCCGCACCGCCCGCCATGTGGTTGGTGAGTTCCTCCAGGCTGACCTCGGCACGGGAGGCGGAGAGTTCGAGCGTGCCGAGCCGCAGCACGCTGAAGTGGTCGCCGACCATGTAGGCGTGGTGGGGGTTGTGGGTGATGAAGATGACGCCGAGGCCGCGGTCGCGGGCGGCGGCGATGTACTTCAGCACCACACCGGACTGCTTGACGCCGAGCGCGGCGGTCGGCTCGTCCAGGATCAGCACCCGGGCGCCGAAGTAGACGGCGCGGGCGATCGCGACGCACTGGCGCTGGCCGCCGGAGAGCGTGCCGATGGGCTGTTCGAGGTCGTCGAGGACGATGCCCATGTTGCGCAGTTCGGTGTCCGCGGTCCGCTTCATCGCGGCGATGTCGAGACGGCGCACCGGCCAGGGGCCCTTGGTCATCTCGGAGCCGAGGAAGAAGTTGCGCCACACCGGCATCAGCGGGACGGTGGCGAGGTCCTGGTAGACGGTGGCGATGCCGCGGTCGAGGGCCTCACGGGGGCTGGAGAAGCGGACGGGTTCGCCGTCCACGAGGAACTCGCCCTCGGTGTGCCGGTGCAGCCCGGAGACGATCTTGATGAGGGTGGACTTGCCGGCGCCGTTGTCGCCGAGCACACAGGTCACCCGGCCGGGGTGCACGGTCAGGTCGACGCCGTGCAGGGCGCGGATGTTGCCGTAGGACTTGCCGGCGCCGCGCAGTTCGACGAGGGGGTGCTCGCCCGCCCCGGGGGCGGGGTCCGTGAGGACCGCTCCGTGCGTTCCGGTTCCGTTGCTGGTGGTCATCGGGTCGGTCACCTCCGGGTCGCCGTGCGCTGGACCCACAGATTGATGAGGACGGCGCCGAGGAGCATCACGCCGAGGAACGCCTTGAACCAGTCGGGGTTCCAGCCGGCGTAGACGATGCCCTGCTGCACCATGCCGAACATGAAGGCGCCGAAGACCGGGCCGATGGCGGAGCCGGCGCCGCCGGTGAGCAGACAGCCGCCGATCACGGCCGCGGCGATGTAGATCAGCTCCTGGCCGACGCCCTCGCCGGACTGGACGGTGTTGAAGGAGAAGAGCTGGTGCATGCCGACGAACCAGGCGCCGAAGCCGACCAGCATGAACAGCGAGATCTTGGTGAAGGTCACCGGGACGCCCACGGCGCGCGCGGACTCCTTGTTGCCGCCGACCGCGAAGATCCAGTTGCCGTACTTGGTGCGCAGCAGCACCCAGGTGGCGAGGGCCGCGAAGACCAGCCACCAGACGATGGTGATCTTGACCTGGACTCCGCCGACCTCGAACGACGAGGCGAAGATCTTCTTGGCCTGGTCGAAGCCGTCCATGTCGCTGATGTCGTCGGTGGCCACGTTGCCGGTGATCAGCTTGGTGACCGCCAGGTTGACGCCCTGGAGGATGAGGAAGGTGCCGAGGGTGACCAGGAAGCTGGGCAGGCCGGTCTTCACCAGCATCCAGCCGTTGAACATGCCGATGCCCAGCGAGACCGCCAGGGCGGCGATCACACCGACCCACACGTTCATCGTGAGCTGGTAGCTGAGCATGCTCGCGGTGAGCGCCGAGGTGATCACCGCGACACCGGCGGAGAGGTCGAACTCGCCGCCGATCATCAGCAGGGCCACCGGCAGGGCCATGATCCCGATGGTGGAGGACTGGTACAGGATGTTGGCCATCGAGGCGGCCTCGCGCACCGGCGGGGCCGTGATCAGGAAGAACACCCAGACGGCGAGGGCTCCGAGGAAGACCCCGACCTCGGGGCGGGCCAGCAGCCGCAGGGCGAGGGGGCGTCTCGTGGTCCGGCCGTCGGTCTGCTGCGGGCCGGAGGCCGGCGGTGTGGTCACCGCCGGCTCGGCGTGGTGGGTCATGCTCATCACCGGGTGCCCTTCGCGGCGAACGCCGCCACCGCGTCGACGTTGGACTTGTCGACGAAGGCCGGGCCGGTCAGCACCGGGGCCTCGCCGCCGCCCATGTAGTTGCCGTTGTTCTTGTACAGCCACAGCGAGTCCACGGCGAGGTAGCCCTGGAGGTAGGGCTGCTGGTCGACCGCGAAGTCGACGGTGCCCTTGCTGATGGCGCTGGTCAGGTCCTTGTTGAGGTCGAAGGTGGCGACCTTGGCCTTGCTGCCGGCGTCCGACACCGACTGACCGGCGGTCAGCGCGAAGGGGGCGCCGAGCGTGACGACGTAGTCGATCGCCTTGTCCTGGGTGAGCTTGGCGGTGATGGTCGACTTCACCGACGGCATGTCGGTGCCGTTGACGTAGAGGACCTCGGTGGTGCCGGAGAAGGTCTTCTTCACACCGTCGCAGCGCTGGGTCAGGCCGATGTTGCCCTGCTCCTGGATGACACAGACGGCCTTCTTGGCGCCGGCGCTGTTGAGCCGCTTGCCGAGCGCCTCACCGGCGACGGTCTCGTCCTGGCCGAAGAACTGGAGCAGGCCGAGCTTCTGCCATTCGCTGACGCCGGAGTTGAGGCCGACCACGGGTATCTTCGCGGCGTTCGCCTTGGCCACGACGTCCTTGAGGGCGTCCGGCTTGGCGAGGGTGATGGCGATGCCGTCGACCTTCTGGTCGATGGCGTTCTGCACCAGGTTGGCCTGGCCGCCGGCGCTGGGGTCGGCCGAGTAGACCAGCTTGACGTTGTCCTTGGCCGCGGCGGCCTCGGCGCCCTTGCGGACGATGTCCCAGAAGGTGTCGCCGGGCGACTGGTGGGTGATCAGGGCCACCGTCATCTGCGGGGTGCTCGCCTTGCCCGCGGCGGCGCCGTCGGCGCTCTCGTCGGACTTCTTCCCGCCCGAGCTGCTGGAGCAGCCGGCGACGGTCAGGGCCACCGCTGCGGCCAGGGCCACCACCGGGACGATTCTGCGGGAACGGGGCGAAGAGCTGTCCATCTTTCCTGCACCTCACTGTGCGACGGGAGAAAACACGGGGGATCACGAGGGAAAGGGAGGCGATCTCAGGGATCGGTGGCCCGCTACTGCTCAGGGTGGGGCCAGGGAGCCGGGACCGCGACCGTTCGGGTGACGTGGACTCGGTGTGTGCGCTGTTGGGACGGGATCCAATCCCTTGGCGGGTCCACTGTCAAGACTTTGTTAAGACATCATTTCACAAGCAGGTCCGAATGTAAGAACAAACCATTGACACAGGGGGCCGCGGGGACCTACACCTGGAAGACGCCACGGGTCGTACCGGGGCGAAAATCTACCCGCTGCGCAGGGGCGCACCCAAAGCGGCCAGGAGGTTTGCCCGATGGCGAAGACCGGCGAACGGAGCCGTGCGGCGGCCGGTTCGGTGCTGGACGGCCTGCACTTCGCGCTCGACCGGTCCAGCCCGGTGCCGCTCTACTACCAGCTCGCCCGGCAACTGGAGGCGGCGATCGAACACGGGGCGCTCGCCCCGGGCAACCTGCTCGGCAACGAGATCGATCTGTCGACCCGGCTCGGTCTGTCCCGGCCCACGGTCCGCCAGGCCATCCAGTCCCTGGTCGACAAGGGGCTCCTGGTGCGCCGCCGCGGCGTCGGCACCCAGGTCGTGCACAGCCAGGTGAAACGGCCGCTGGAGCTGAGCAGCCTCTACGACGACCTGGAGGCCGCGGGACAGGGGCCGACCACGCGGGTGGTACGCAATGAACGGGTCCCGGCGAGCGCCGATGTGGCGGCCGCCCTCGGGACCGCGGAGGGCGCCGAGGTCACGCTCCTGGAGCGGCTGCGCTCGGCGCACGGCCAGCCGGTGGCGTTCCTGTGCAACTACCTGCCCCCGGCACTGCTGGACCTCGACTCGGCCCGTCTGGAGGCGACCGGCCTCTACCACCTGATGCGGCTGGCCGGCATCACCCTGCACAGCGCCCGGCAGACCGTCGGCGCCCGCGCGGCGGACGCCGAGGAGGCCGCGCTCCTCGCCGAGAAGGAGGGCGCGGCCCTGCTGACCATGCGGCGCACGGCGTACGACGACACCGGGCGCCCGGTCGAGTACGGGACGCACATCTACCGCGCGTCCCGGTACGCCTTCGACTTCCAGCTCCTGGTCAGGAGCTGAGGGCCGCTACCTCGGGGCCATGCGCAGCGCGCCGTCCATCCGGATGGTCTCGCCGTTGAGGTAGTCGTGGTCGACGATCGCCAGCGCGAGCTTGGCGTACTCCTCGGGCAGCGCCAGCCGGCGCGGGAAGGGCACGCCCGCCGCGAGCCCGGCGCGGAACTCCTCCGAGACGGTCGCCAGCATCGGCGTCTCCACGATGCCCGGCGCGATGGTGCACACCCGGATGCCGTACTGGGCCAGGTCACGGGCGGCGGGCAGGGTCAGCCCGACGACACCGCCCTTGGAGGAGGAGTAGGCGGCCTGGCCGATCTGGCCGTCGTAGGCGGCGATGGAGGCGGTGTTGACGATGACGCCGCGCTGGCCGTTCTCGTCGGCCTCGGTCTCGGCGATGGCCTCGGAGGCGAGCGCGAGCACGTTGAAGGTGCCGACCAGGTTGATCTGGATCACCTTGGCGTACAGGGCCAGGTCGTGCACGCCCTTCTTGCCGAGGATCCGGGCGGACGGGCCGATCCCGGCGCAGTTGACGACCGTGCGCAGCGGTACGCCGGAGCCGGCCGCGGTGGCCACGGCGGCGCGGACCTGCTCGGGGTCGGTGACGTCGGCGGGGACGTAGGTGATCCCCTCGACCGCGGGCGCCTTGTCGACACCGTCCTTGAGGTCGAGGGCGAAGACCCGGGCGCCGGCGCCGGCCAGGGCCTTCGCGGTGGCCGCGCCGAGGCCGGACGCACCGCCGGTGACAAGGGCGGCGGTGTGGGCGAGCTGCATCATCACTCCTTGCCGAGGACGGTGAGCACACCGCCCTCGTTACGGTCCAGCGCACGGGAGATGATCATGCGCTGGATCTGGTTGGTTCCTTCGAAGATCTGCATGACCTTGGCCTCGCGCATATAGCGCTCGACGGGGAAGTCGCGCGTGTATCCGTACCCGCCGAGGACCTGCACCGCGTCCGTGGTCACCTTCATGGCATTGTCCGTGGCCACGAGTTTGGCGATCGACGCCTCCCGTGTGAAGGGCAGCCCGAGGTCCTTCAGCCGCGCGGCGGCCAGCGCGGTGGCCCGCGCCGACTCGATCGCCGCGCCCATGTCGGCCAGTACGAAGGCCAGCCCCTGGTGCTCGATGATCGGCTTGCCGAAGGTCTCCCGCTCGCGGGCGTAGCGCACCGCGTGGTCGAGGGCGCCCTGGGCGAGACCGCAGGCCACGGCGGCGATGCCGAGCCGGCCGTGGTCGAGGGAGGCGAGCGCGATCTTCAGACCCTGCCCCTCCTCCCCCACGAGCCGGTCGGCCGGCACCCGGACGTCGTCCAGCCGCATGGTGGCCGTCGCCGAGCCGGTCAGACCCATCTTCCGCTCCGGCGGATCGGCGCTCAGCCCCGGGGTGCCCGCCGGGACCAGGAAGCAGGAGATGCCGTGGGTGCGGTCGTCGGAGGTGCGGGCCATGACCGTGTAGAAGTCGGCGTAACCGCCGTGCGTCGTCCATGCCTTGGCGCCGTCGAGGACGTACTCGTCGCCGTCGCGGACCGCGCGGGTCAGCATGGCCGCCGGGTCGGATCCGGCGTGCGGCTCGGACAGGCAGTACGCGCCGAGCAGCTCGCCGGCGAGCATCTCGGGCAGCCAGCGGCGGCGCTGCTCCTCGGTGCCGAACCGGGCCAGCGGGAAGCAGGACAGGGCGTGCACCGAGATGCCGACGGCGACGCTCGACCAGACGGCGGCGACCTCCTCCAGCACCTGGAGGTACACCTCGTACGGCTGACCCGCCCCGCCGTCCTCCTCGGCGAACGGCAGACCGAGCAGACCGCTGCGGCCGAGGAGGCGGAAGACGTCCCGGGGGAAGGTCCCGTCCGCCTCCGCGTCGGCCACCCGGGGTGCGAGTTCCTTGGCGGCGAGGGTGCGCGTGAGCTGGATCAGCTCGACGGCCTCCTCGGTCGGCAGGGCACGAGTGGCCGGCATGGCGACCTCCACGGTAGTACTGGAAGTGATACTGGAGTGCGTACGAACGTATCATTCACAGTACTGCACCTGGGCGTGCCACAGCCAGACGAAACCGGGGATCCGCGAGGTCAGGAGGTGACGGCGTGCACGATCAGGGAGGCGAGCTGCTCGTACGCCTCGGCGTCGGTCAGCCCGGTGCGGGCCTGGAGCTCGCCCTGTTGGATCTGGCGCATGGTCGCGGCGGCGACCTCCCCGACGAACGCGGTGTGCACGTCCCGGAAGGCGCCGCCGGACACCCCCTCGGCGATCAGCCGGCGGACCCGCTCGGCGGCCATCCGCGTATTGGCCTCGTAGACCTCACGCGCGGGCGGGAAGTCCGCCACGTCGTCCAGGAACCGGCGGGAGAGCGGGCGGAGCTGCTCGGCCACCGCCGTCAGATACACCCGGACCCGGTCGGACGGCTCGACGGTCTGCGCCACCCGCTTCTCCACGGCCTCGGTGGCCCCGCGGAAGTAGTGCTTGACGGCCTCCACGACCAGCCCCTGCTTGCTGCGCGCGAGCTGGTACAGCGTGGTCTTGGAACAGCGCAGCCGTACGGCGAGGTCGTCCAGGGTGAGGTCCGAGAACCCCTCCGCCGTGAGCAGCACCACGAGTCGTTCCAGCAGGTCGGCCTGGCGGGCGGTGCGGCGGGTGGACGGCATGATCCCAGCCTAACCGCCCTCCCCGGCGCACCCCCTCCCCGCCAACGGTTCAGTGCACGCCGTCGAGCCGGGCCCGCTGGTCCGCCGTCAGCTCCAGGTCCACGGCGGCGAGGTTCTCCTCCAGTTGGGCCACCGACGACGCCCCCGCCAGCGGGACGATCGGCGCCTCACCGCCCAACTGCCAGGCCAGCACCACCTGGTTGACGGTGGCGCCGGTCTCCCGGGCGACGTCCCGCAGCACGGCGAGCCGGGCCGGGGTGCCCGGGTGGTCGTAGTCGGCGGGCAGCGGCTTGTCCTGCCGTACGTAGGCGCCGGCGAGCAGCGGCGAGTAGGCGACCAGGGTGAGGGCGGGCTCGGCCCGCAGATAGCCGAGGAGTTCGGGACCCGCGTGCCCGAGGCTGCCGTCGGGGAACAGCTCGCTCGGCACGTCGAGACGCGGGCGCAGATGGCTGTGCTGGTACTGGAGCACCTCGTAGCCGGGCAGCCCGGCCGCGGCGGCGAGGGCGCGGGCCCGCTCGACGCGCCACATGGCCTGGTTGCTCACCCCGAGCAGCCCGACCGTGCCCTCCGCGACCAGACCCGCGAACGCCTCGACGGTCTCCTCCTGCGGGACCGTGTGGTCGTCGATGTGCGCGTACAGCAGGTCCAGCCGCTCCACCCCGAGCCGCTCCCTGCTGCGCTCGGCCGCCTCCCGGATCACCTTGGCGGACAGGCCCTCAGGGTTGTCGGTGTAACTCGTGCCCGGGGCGAGGGGCCGGGCGCCGACCTTGGTGGCGATGACGATCTCGTCGCCGACACCCCGGCTGCGGCGCCAGCGCCCGAGGAGTTCCTCGCTCTGGCCGCCCTGACCGCCGTCCACCCAGAACGCGTAGTTGTCGGACGTGTCGATGAAGGTGCCGCCGGCCTCCACGTACCGGTCCAGGATCGCGAACGACGTCCCCTCGTCCGTCAGCGACCCGAACAGCATCGCGCCGAGCGCGAGCACGCTGACCTCGCGGCGGGTGGCGGGGTCGGTGCCTATGGTGCGGTACTTCATGAAGATTCCTCCCGTGAGGCCCGGATCCGCCCCTCGGCTCCGGCCCGCACGGGAGTCTTTCTGTTGAAGCGCACGCGAAGGCAAGCCCAAAAGTCCGCCACAGAGCCGCAGAAACGAAAAAGGCCGCCTCGGATCTCTCCGAAGCGGCCTCACGACTCGCGTGTCCGCAAGTCGGGACGACAGGATTTGAACCTGCGACCCCTTGACCCCCAGTCAAGTGCGCTACCAAGCTGCGCCACGTCCCGGTGCGCGGTCCCCGCGGCCGAGGCCGTGTGATCGCGCGGACAGCACTTTACCGCACCCGGGGCGGTACCCCGAAGACGGCCTCGGGCGGGACACTGGTCGTATGAGCGGTGCGGCGAGCGGGGACACGGGGACACGGGACCGGGACGGCGAGGGGCGGGCGCGGAACGCGCGGCCCCGGGACGGGCTGGGACGGCCGCTGCCGTACGGCGCGGCGGGTGTGGAACGGCAGCCCGAGGGTGTCGTACGGACCCCGGCCGAGACCGTGGGCGAGGCGCAGGCGCTGCTGGACGCGGGGAAGCCGTTCCACGCGCACGAGGTGTTCGAGGACGCCTGGAAGTCGGGGCCCGAGTCCGAGCGGGCGCTGTGGCGGGGGCTCGCCCAGCTCGCGGTGGGCCTCACGCACGCGGCGCGGGGCAATGTCACGGGCGGGGTGCGGCTGCTGCGGCGGGGCGCCGGGGCCGTCGAGGAGTGGGCCGGGAACGGCCCGGACCGGGCGCGGCCGTACGGTCTCGACCTCGCGGGGCTGACCGGCTGGGCGCGCGCCCTGGCGGCGGAGGTGGAGCGCACGGTCGCGCCGGTGGACGCGGCGGCCCGCGCCCCGCGGCTGTGCGGCGACACCTGACCCGTGCGCGCGGCAGACTCGGGGCCGTGTGACCCCCGCGCGTGCGGCAGACTCGTGGCCGTGCGAAAGATTCATGTCATCGGTATCGGCGCGGGCGACCCCGACCACCTCACCCTCCAGGCCGTCAAGGCCATGCGGAGCACGGACGTGTTCTTCGTCCTGGACAAGGGCGAGGTGAAGAGCGATCTCACGCGGCTGCGCACGGACATGCTCGCCGCCCATCGGCCCGAGGGCGGCTACCGCGTGGTCGAGGCGAGGGACCCCGAGCGGGACCGGCGGGCGGACGGCGCGGCCTACTCCCCCGCCGTCGACGACTGGCGCAGCGCCCGCGCGGCGATCCTCGGGCGGCTGATCGCCGAGGAGCTGGGCGAGGACGAGAGCGGCGCGCTCCTGGTCTGGGGCGACCCCTCGCTCTACGACAGCACGCTGGCCGTCCTGGAGGAGGTGCTGGCCGGCGGCACGGTCGCCTTCACCTACGACGTCGTGCCCGGCGTCAGCAGCGTGTCGGCCCTGCTGGCCCGGCACCGGATCCCGCTGAACCGCGTGGCGCGGCCCGTGCAGATCACCACCGGCCGACGGCTCGCCGAGGGCTTCCCGCCGGGCGTGGACGACGTGGTGGTGATGCTGGACGCCCACCAGACCTTCCGGCGGTACGCCGAGGACGACATCGACATCTACTGGGGCGCCTACATCGGCACCCCGGACGAGATCCTCGTCTCGGGCCCGATCGCCGAGGCCGGCCCCCGCATCGAGCGGCTGCGCGCCGAGGCGCGGGAGCGCAAGGGCTGGATCATGGACACGTATCTGCTGCGCCGGAACCCGGGACAGCGCTGACCCGCGCGTTGTTAACCTCCCCACAAAAGCCGCGCATCCGCCGTCAGGAGCCCGCGCGATCACGCACCCTTCAGGGGTGAGCGAGATCCTGACGACGACCGCGCCGCCCGCGCCCCGGCTCCTGGACGGCTTCTCCCTGGAGATGACCGGCAAGGACGTGGCGCATCTGGAGGCGGCCCGGGAGGCCGTTCCGCCGGGCACCCGGGTCAATGTCGCCTTCCTCGGCACCGAGACGCAGGAGCTGCGGCTCGCCGCCGTGCGGGCGGCGGCCCGGCTGGGCTTCGTCCCCGTCCCGCACCTCTCCGCGCGCCGGCTGCGTTCCCGGGCCGAGCTGGCGGAGTTCCTCGCCGCGCTCCGCGAGGCCGGCGCCACCGAGCGCGTCTTCGTCGTCGGCGGCGACCCGGCCGTCCCGCGCGGCCCGTTCCCGGACACGCTGTCGGTGCTGCGCTCGGGGCTGCTCCAGGAGTACGGCGTCCGGCACGTCGGCGTCAGCGGCTATCCCGAGGGCCATCCGGCGATCGACGGGCCGGTGCTCTGGTCGGCGATCGAGGAGAAGGCCGCCGTGCTGCGGGAGCAGGGGCTCGACGGCAGTGTGATCACCCAGTTCGGCTTCGACGTCGAACCGGTCCTGACCTGGGTGGAGGAGCTGCGCTCGCGCGGGGTGGACCTGCCGGTGCGGGTCGGGGTGCCGGGTCCCGCCGGGGTGCGGCGGCTGCTGTCGTACGCGACCCGGTTCGGGGTGGGCACCGGCGCGGGCATCGCGCGCAAGTACGGGTTCTCCCTGACGAACCTGATGGGGACGGCGGGGCCCGACCGGTTCGTCCAGGACCTCGCCGAGGGGTACGACCCCGTCCGGCACGGCGATCTCGGGCTGCACTTCTACACGTTCGGCGGGCTCGCGGCCACGGCGGACTGGGTGGCGGCCCGCGCCTGAGCCCGCCCTCGCCTCACCGCAGAAGCAGGTGGACGCCGCCCAGCACCGTCGCCGCGATGACGAGCTGCTCGAACAGCCGCTGGTCGATGCGGTGGACGGCCCACTTGCCGAGCAGCGCGCCGGGGACCACGAAGGCGACGAGCGCGGCGTCCAGCAGCAGCGAGCGGCCGTCGATGAGACCGAGGCCGACGCTGAACGGCACCTTCGACACGTTCACGATGAGGAAGAAGAACGCCGAGGTGCCGAGGAAGCCGAGCTTGCGGAAGCCCGCGGACAGCAGGTACATCGACATCACCGGGCCGCCCGCGTTGGCGACCATCGTGGTGAAGCCGCCCAGGACGCCGTAGGAGCGGGCCTTGATCCGGCCCGAGCGGGTGACCACCGCGTCGGGGCCCGGGGCCGACTCGGCGGTGCGGCGGCGCCACAGCGTGACCGCGGCCATCAGCAGCAGGATCGCGCCGATCGAGGTCCGTACCGCGCCGTCGCCCGCCCACTTCAGGAAGAGCGTGCCGAGCACCACCCCGGCGGCGACGGCCGGGAACAGCCGCAGCAGGGTGGGCCAGTGGGCGTGTCGCCGGTAGGTGAGGACGGCCAGGACGTCCCCGGCGATCAGCAGCGGCAGCAGCACACCCGTGGAGGCGCGGGCCGGCAGGACCGCGGCGAAGATCGCGAGGCTGACCGTGTTGGCGCCGCTGACGGCGGTCTTGGAGAAGCCGACGAGCAGCGCCGCGAGGGCGAGGGCGACGAACTGCCAGCCGGTGATGTGCCACAACGTCATCGTGTTCATGCGGAGGCCGATGGTACGCACATCTAATGTCCACCGTACGGGGGACCCCACCGACCATCCGTCCGCACCATCGGAGGCGCCATGACCGAGCACGTCCTCACGGGCACCCGCGGCAGACTCGTCGCCCACGAGTGGCCGCACCCCGATCCCCGTTACATCGCCCTGCTGGTGCACGGGTACGGCGAGCACGCTGGCCGCTACGCCGAGATCGCCGGCGTGCTGAACCGGCACGGCGCCGCCGTGTTCGCGCCCGACCACCTCGGGCACGGCAGGTCGGACGGCGAGCGGGTGGTGATCGAGGACTTCGAGGACGTGGTCACCGATCTGCACACCGTGGCCCGCCTCGCCCGGAGCGCCCGTCCCGGGCTGCCGGTCGTCGTCATCGGCCACTCCATGGGCGGGCTGATCGCCGCCCGCCACGCCCAGCGCCACGGCTCGTCCCTGGCGGCGCTCGTCCTCTCCGGCCCGGTGCTCGGCGTCTGGGAGCTGCCGGGCCGGCTGCTCGCCCTGGACGAGATCCCGGACGTCCCCGTCAGCCCCGCCGCGCTCTCCCGCGACCCGGCCGTGGGCGCGGCGTACGCGGCGGATCCGCTGGTCTGGCACGGGCCGATGAAACGGCCGACGCTGGAGGCGTTCGTCCGGACCCTGGAGACCGCGGCCGGGGCGGGTGACGTGGGCGAGCTGCCGCTGCTGTGGCTGCACGGCGAGGACGACCGGCTCGTGCCGCCGCCGGGGAGCAGGACCGGAGTCGAGCGGCTGGCCCCCGGCCCGCGCACCGAGCGGATCTACCCCGGGGCCCGCCACGAGGTCTTCCACGAGACGAACCGGGCGGAGGTCTTCGCGGACCTGATCCGTTTCCTGGACGGCGTGCTCACTCGCTGAGACGGCCCGGCGGGGGCCCGTTTGCGCCGGTGGGGCGGGGGCACTCGGTCGCCGACCGCGTGGACGCGAGCAGGAGGAGTAATACGCATGGCTGTCGTCAAGAGCCCCCTTCCCGAGCCGGCCCGGCAGGTCACCTACGACGCCCTCCAGAGCACGCTGGTGGATCTTCTCGGGCTGTCGCTGATCGGGAAGCAGGCGCACTGGAACATCGTCGGACCGCGGTTCCGCTCGGTCCATCTCCAGCTCGACGAGGTGGTCGCGGCGGCCCGCGGGTTCGCCGACACGGTCGCCGAGCGGGCCTCCGCCCTCGGGCTGCCGCCCGACGGCCGGCCCGAGACCATCGCCTCGGCCTTCACACTGCCCAGCCCGAAGGACGGCTGGCTGCGGGACGAGGAGGTCGTCCAGGTGATCGCGGAGACGCTGGGCGCCGCCATCGGGCGGCTGCGCGAGCGCATCACCGCCACCGAGGAGGCGGACCCGGTCACCCAGGACCTGCTGATCGGCATCACCGCCGAACTGGAGAAGCAGCGCTGGATGTTCGAGGCGGAGAACGTCACGAGCTGAGCCGCGCGAGCGCGGCCGACACCAGGGTGCGCGCCCCGGGCACGAGCACGGAGGTGTCCGGGGCGAAGGACGGACTGTGGTTCCCGGGCACACCGGCGAGTTTCTCCGCCAGGTCCCGCCCGGGGGCCGCGTCCCACACGGCCGCCGGGGTCGAGGTCACGTACCAGTAGTCGTACGGCACTCCCGGCGGCGCGAGGAGGGAGAAGTCCTCGCTGCCCATGACCGGGCCGAAGTCGAACACCGTGTGCGCGCCGAACAGTTCGCGGTGCACGGCGGCGATCTCCCCGTCCAGGACGGGGTCGTTGACCGTGCTGGGACAGCCGGGGACCACCGTGATGCCGGGCGGCACCGGGCAGCCCGCGGCGGCGCACTCGCCCTCCACGATCCGCCGGACGGCGGCCAGGACGCGGTCGCGCACCCGGGTGTCCTGGGTGCGCACGTTCAGGGAGAGCCGGGCCTCGGCGGGGATGACGTTGGCCTTCGTCCCGGCGTGGAAGCGGCCCACGGTGAGCACCACCGACTCGCCCGCCGCGACCTCCCGGGCGACGACGGTCTGGAGCCGGGTGACGACGTAGGCGGCCGTCACCACCGGGTCCACGGTCGACTCGGGCCGCGATCCGTGCCCGCCCACCCCGTGCACGACGACCTCGATGTCGTCGGAGGCCGACAGGGTCAGACCGGGGGTGTGCGGGAAGAAGCCGGCGAGGCCGGGCGCGACATGCTGGCCGAACAGCGCGTCGGGGCGCGGGAACCGCTCGTGGATCCCGTCCGCGACCATCGCCTCCGCCCCGCCGCCCGCCTCCTCTGCGGGCTGTCCGACGACCACCAGCGTGCCGGACCAGGTCTCGCGGGCCGCGGCGAGCGCCCCGGCGGCGGCCGCGAGCCAGGTGACGTGCAGATCGTGACCGCAGGCGTGCATCACCCCGTCGACGGCGGAGGCGTACGGCAGCCCGGTCGCCTCGGGCACCGGCAGGGCGTCCATGTCGCCGCGCAGCCACACCACCGGGCCGTCGCCACGGGTGAGGACCGCGACCACGCCGGTGCGGGCGACGCCCTCGGTCACCGTGTACCCGGCCGCGCGCAGCCGGTGGGCGAGCCGGGCGGCGGTGCGGTGTTCCCGGAAGGAGAGTTCGGGGTGGCGGTGCAGGTCCCGGTAGAAGTCCTCCAGATCCCCCTGCGCCAGGTCCGAGGTGATGTCACCGGCCAGCCGCGCCACGGCCGCCGCCGCGCCGGTGCCGTCTGCGCTCATGTCGCCTCCCGCCGCCGTCCTACCCGGGCGGGAGGCCCAGCACGCGCGTGATGGTGCGCAGCACCCCGTCGTCGTTGTTGGAGGGGGCCAGATGGCGGGCCCGGCGCACGACCTCGGGGTGGGCGTTGGCCATGGCGAACGACCAGTCGGCGGCGTCCAGCATCTCCAGGTCGTTGAGGTAGTCGCCGAACACCATGGTCTGGGCGGGGGTGATGCCCAGCTCCCGCTGGAGCCGGCGCAGCGCGGCGCCCTTGTTGGCGGTGCGGTTCATGACGTCGACCCAGTGCTCGCCGGAGACCACGACCTGGTGGGTGGCGGCGAACGCGGCGAGCGCCGGGGCGGTGGTCTCCTCGGCGGCCCCGAAGTCGAACAGCGCGACCTTGATCACGTCGTCGTCGACCGCGGTGACGTCCTCGACGACCTCGCAGCGCAGGTAGTACTGCTCCACCTCGGCCAGGAAGGCCGGGTCGGAGCGCTCGACGTACGCGGAGCGCTTGCCGCAGACCACGGCGCCCAGGTCGGTCCCGGCGGCCGCGAGCCGCCGTACGGTGCCGACGAGGCGGGCCACGACGTCCGGGTCCAGCGGGTCGGAGCTGAGTTCCACGCCGTCGCGCACCACATAGGTGCCGTTCTCGGCGATGAACACCATCCCGTCGGCGACCTCCGCGAACTGGGCGGCCAGGGTGGCGTACTGGCGTCCGCTGGCCGGGCTGAAGAGCACACCGCGCTCGCGCAGCAGGGCCAGCGTGTCCCACAGTCCGGCGGGCGGCCGTTTGTCGTCGTCCAGCAGCGTGCCGTCCATGTCGGTGACGACCAGCCGGATGTCCGCGGCGTCCGGCCCGGGGCCGGGGGCGGTCGGGCGGGGGGCGTGCGAGTAGGGCATGTCCTGCTTCCTGTGCTGCGTCCGGCGCCGTCCTGCCGCTGCGCACCGGCCGGACCGTCACCCTACCGGGGGACCCCGAAGCGGTCGGGACGGCGGTGACCGGCCCGGCCTGATGTGCTGTTCCGGCGGGCCCGGCAGCCGTGAAAGCCTGACGGACACCGTACGGACGACCGATCGTGGAGGACGTATGACGACCCTGGCCGACCCCGTCCCCGGGGGCCGCCCCGGCGAGGTGGAACGGGCCGGCGCGCTCGCCGGGGAACTGTCCGCGCGGGGCGTCCACGGCGTCGTCCTGTCGTACGTCGACACGGCCGGGGTGGGCCGGGTGAAGACGGTCCCGACGGTCCGGCTGGAGCAGGCGGTGGCCTGGGGCGTGGGCATGTCCCCGGTGTTCGACACGTTCCTCGCGAACGACCGCATCGTCACCACCGAGGTGCTCGGCTCCCCGGACGGCGATCTGCGGCTCCATCCCGACCTCGACCGGCTGGTGGCGCTGGCCGGGCAGCCGGGGTGGGCGTGGGCGCCCGTCGACCGGATCACCCAGGACGGCGACCGGCACCCGGGCTGCTCGCGCACCGTGCTGCGCCGGATCGTCGCCGACGCGGCGCGGGAGCACGGTCTCGCGTTCCGGGCCGGTATCGAGATCGAGTGGTCGGTGGGCCTGGACTCGGCGCCCGCCGGGGAGTTCGTCCCGGCGACGACCGGTCCGGCGTACGGGGCCACCCGGCAGGTCGAGCTGAGCGCGTACACCGCCGATCTGCTGGCCGCGTGCGCGGCGCAGGGCGTGGACGTCGAGCAGATCCATCCCGAGTACGCGCCGGGCCAGTTCGAGATCTCGGTGGGTGCCCTGGACCCGGTGGCGGCGGCCGACCGCAGTGTCCTGGTCCGCCAGACGATCCGGGCGGTGGCGCTGCGGCACGGGCTGCGGGTCTCCTTCTCCCCCGCCGTCACCGCCGAGGGCGTCGGCAACGGCGGGCACGTCCACCTCTCCGCCTGGCGCGACGGCGTCAATCTGCACGCCGGGGGCGCGCGCCGGTACGGAACGACCGCCGACGCGGAGGCGTTCGCCGCCGGGATCCTGGACCGGCTGCCCGCCCTGACGGCGGTGACCGCGCCCAGCCCGGCCAGCTATCTGCGGCTCAAACCCTCCCAGTGGGCGGGGGTGTTCACCGCCTGGGGCCTGGAGACCCGGGAGGCGGCCCTGCGTCTGGTGCGGGGCACGGCCGGCGCCCGCGAGCGGCAGGCCAACGTCGAGGTGAAGCCCGTGGACCTGGCCGCCAACCCCTATCTGCTGCTCGGCGCGCTGATCGCGGCCGGTCTGGACGGGATCGCGCGGTCCGCCGTCCTGCCTGAGGAGACCACCGGCGACCCGGCCGCGCTCCCCGCAGCCGAGGCGGCGGCGCGGGGCGTACGGCGGCTGCCGACGTCCCTCGCCGACGCCGTGACCGCGTTCCGCGCGGACGAGGTGCTGCGGGGCGCGCTCGGCCCGGTCCTCGCCGACGCGGTGACCGCCGTACGGCAGGGCGAGATCGCCGCGGCCGACGGGCTGGACGACGAGCGGGTGGCCGCCGCCTACCGCTGGGTGTACTGAGATGGCCGAGGGCCTCGTCCACGAGGCGCTCGCGGACCTCGAACTGGTGGATCACCACTGCCACGGCGTGGTCACCGCGCCGCTGGACCGGCCGGACTTCGAGGCACTGCTCACCGAGGGCGGACGATGGCCCGGCACCACGACCTTCGACACCCCCGCCGGGGTGGCCGTCCGCCGGTACTGCGCGCCGGTGCTCGGTCTGGAGCGGCACGCGCCCGCCGACGTCTATCTGGCCCGGCGGGCCGAGCTGGGCCCGGCCGAGGTGAACCGGCGGTTCCTCGCCGCGGCCCGCACCGGAGTGTTCTGCGTCGACACCGGGTACACGCCGCAGCCGCTCACCACGCCCGCCGAACTGGCGTCGGCGGCCGGGGCGGTGGCGCACGAGGTGGCGGCGTACGAGGTGGTCCGGCTGGAGTCCGTCGCGGAGGCCGTGGCCGGGCGGGGCGTCGACGCGGGCGGCTACGCGGACGCGTTCCGGTCGGCCGCGCTGGACGCGGTGCGCCGGCCCGGGGTGGTCGGCGTGAAGTCGGTCGCGGCGTATCGCACCGGCTTCGTGCTGGACCCGGCCCGGCCCTCGGACGCGGACGTGACCCGGGCGGCCCGGCGCTGGCTGGCCCGCGGCGGCCGGCTCGACGACCCGGTCCTGGTACGGCATCTGCTGTGGACGGCGGTGGACCTCGGGCTGCCGCTCCAGCTCCACACCGGCTTCGGCGACCCCGACATCCGGCTGCACTCCGTGGATCCGGCCCATCTCACGGACTGGCTGCGCCTGATCGCGGGCACGATCCCGGTGCTGCTCCTGCACTGCTGGCCGTACCATCGGCAGGCCGGCTATCTGGCCGCGGTGTTCGAGCAGGTGTACCTGGACGTGGGGCTGACCCTGCACCACGTCGGCCCCGCGCGGGCCCGGGCGGTCCTGGAGGAGGCACTGGAGATCACACCGTTCCGCAAACTGCTGTACAGCTCCGACGCCTACGGTGTGGCGGAGTTCTACGGGCTGGGCGCGCTGGCGTTCCGCCGGGGTCTCGGGGAGCTGCTCCAGGACCGGGTGGACGCCGACGAACTGGCCCCGGCCGACGCGTTGCGCCTGGCACGCTGGGCCGCGGCGGACAACGCCCGCCAGGTCTACCGGCTTCCCGACGGACACTGAAAGTATGATCAAGCAATGTCAGACATGACCGAGACCACGCCCGGTTGGCTGAGTCAGGACGAACTCGAACTGACCCGCGCCCGGATGCCGATCCTGTACGTCGAGGCCGTGCCCGTGCGCGTCGACGAGAGCGGCGAAGTCACCAGCATCGGACTGCTGCTGCGCATCGGCCCGGACGGCAATGTCAGCCGCACCCTGGTCTCCGGCCGGGTCCTGCACCACGAGCGGGTCCGGGACGCCCTGCTGCGCCATCTGGAGAAGGACCTCGGCCCGGTGGCGCTGCCGCGGGTGCCGACCTCGCTCCAGCCGTTCACGGTGGCCGAGTACTTCCCGACCCAGGGCGTCACGCCGTACCACGACCCGCGGCAGCACGCCGTGTCGCTGGCCTACATCGTGCCGGTGTCGGGCGACTGCCGGCCCCGGCAGGACGCGCTGGACCTGGTGTGGTTCAGCCCCCAGGAGGCGGTCTCGCCCGCGGTGCAGAGCGAGATGCCGGGCGGACACGGCTTCCTGCTCCGCCAGGCCCTGTCCCACGTCGGCCTCTCGGCCTCCTGACCGGGATGGTTCCAGGCCAACGCACGCTGATCGGCGCCGCCGGCGGCCGCCCCTGCACGCTCGTGGTGTGCCGGGGCTGCTGCTGCGGCGACGCCCGCAAACACCCCGGCTACGACCACGCCGGGCAGCTCGCCCGGCTCCGCACGGCGGCCGCCGCCTCCGACGGCGCCTTCCAGGTCCGTACGACGGACTGCCTCGGCCCCTGCGACCAGGCGAACGTCATCGTCGTCCAGCCCTCCACCGCGGGCCGCCGCGCGGGCGGCCGCCCCACCTGGGTCGGCTTCGCCACGAACGACGCCTCCACCACCGAACTCCTCACCTGGGCCACAACAGGCGGCCCGGGCGTCGCCCCACCCCCACCGACCCTGGAATTCCAGTTCGTGGGCCCCCCGAGAGCAGCCAGGGTCCGCAGCCGCCGCTGACTTCGGGGCGCCGTGGCCGTCTTGACCGCCGCCCGGCAACGTCGGAGGGCCACACCGGATTCCTCCGGTGCGGCCCTCCGACTCACGTCTCCGTAAGTCGGGACGACAGGATTTGAACCTGCGACCCCTTGACCCCCAGTCAAGTGCGCTACCAAGCTGCGCCACGTCCCGTTGCCCGTCTGACCTGGGGTTTCCCCTGGCCGGACGTGCAGGGAAACAATACCGCACTCGGGTCGGTGGTCGCGCATCCGTTTTAGGGGCGGTCACTCCGGGGCGGGCAGGCCCAGGTCGGGGTGGGACTCCAGGAGGCGGGGCGGGGCCGCCTGGCGCCAGGAGTCGGCGAGGATGTCGCGCAGTTCCCGTTCGTCCTCGACGGCGGCGAGCCGGGCGCGGACCCAGGCGAACTGGGCCTCGTGGTCCGCGATCCAGAACTTCTCGGGCTCGGCGAGCACCAGTTCGTCGCGCTCCTCCTTGGGGCAGCGCACCGCGAGGGACGTCTCGTCCTCGGGCAGGGTGGCGAACATCTTCCCCGCGACCCGGAACGTGGGCATGCTCCAGGCGGTCTTCTCGGTCGTGTCCGGCAGGGAGAGGGCGACACGGCGTACGTCTTCTGCGTCGGGCATGCTCCGCACGGTAGCGGCTGCCACTGACAGTCACCCCGGGGCGACGCTCTTGTAGTACAGGCTGGTCGGCCGGAGGACGCCGTCCGGGCTCGCCGCGTAGTCGGGGATCACCCCGGCCAGGGTCCAGCCGGCGCCGCGGTAGAGCCGTTCGGCGGGGCTGTCGGTCTCGGTGTCCAGGTGGAGCAGGGTGACCCCGGCGGCGACGGCGGCCCGCTCGGCGGTGTCGAGGAGGCCGCGGCCGAGGCCCTTGCCGCGCAGGTCGCCGTGGACCATCAGCTTGACCAGTTCGGCGCGGTGGCGGCTGTTGGGCTTGTCCGGGAAGGACAGGCCGACCGTGCCGACGACCCGGCCGCCCTCCTCGGCCGTCCAGACCGCGAGGTCACCGGCGGCCACCGCACGGGCCCGGTCCCGCCACCACAGGACGGCGTCGGCGTGGTCGAGGGGCGCGAGGAAGCCGATCGAGGCGCCGCCGCGCACGGTGTCGACCAGCAGCCCGGCCAGATCGGCGGCCCGGTCGAGGAGCCCGGCGGCGTCGAGGCGGACGGTCGTCACGGCAGCACCACCGCCAGCAGGTACCGCGCCTCCGTGTCGCCCGGGCACCGGAACCGGGTCGCCCCCCACACCCGCAGCCGCAGACAGTCGCCCGGGCCGAGCCGGTGGGCGGCGTCCCGCTCGGTCACCTCCAGGGCGCCCTCCAGGACCCAGATGTGCTGTTCCAGGCCGGGCACGGGCGGCCGGTCGTAGGCGAGGTCGGCGCCCGGAGCGAGCCGCGCCTCGACCAGTTCGCCGCGCAGCGCGGGGTGCGGCGGGGACACCGAGCGCCGTTCGAAGCCGGAGGTCCGGTCCAGCCAGACGGACTGGTCGGTGGCGCGCAGCAGCGGCGCGGGCTCCCCCTCGACCTCGCTGAGCAGCCGGGACATGGTCAGTCCGTAGACCTGGCAGAGCCGGTTGAGCAGGGCGGCGGTGGGGCTGATCTCGGCGCGCTCGGCCCGGGACAGGGTGGAGCGGCTGATGCCGCTGCGCTCCGCCACCTCGCCCAGGGACCAGCCGTGTTCGGCGCGCAGGATGGCCAGTCGGGCGGCGAGCCGGGCGTCGACGGCGTCGGGAGCCACCGCTCCCTCGGGGTGTCTCATATCCGGGACGCTATCCCTGATGTGCGACGGGGGTGTTACGTGCGTCTTACAGCACGGCGGCCTCGCCGAGAGCGTCCAGGACGGGCCGGATCAGGGGGTGCTCCTCCGCGCCCCGCCGTACGGCGGCGAAGACCCGGCGGGTGGGGGCCGCCTCGTCTATCGGGCGTACGACGACACCGGTGAGGTCCATGCCGCGCAGCGCCGAGCGCGGCACGAGCGCCACACCCGCGTCGGCACGGGCGAGGGCGACGACCGCGCGGAAGTCGTCCGAGGAGTGTTCGAGCCGGGGCAGGAATCCGGCGTTCTCGCAGGCCAGGACCACCACGTCATGGCAGGGGTTGCCGGGGTAGGGGCCGATCCACGGGTCCTTGGCCAGCTCCGCGAGCGGCACCTCGGGGGCGTCGGCGAGACGGTGGCTGACCGGGACCACGGCGTCGAACGGCTCGGCGTACAGCGGGATGTGCGCGAGCCGGGGGTCGTCGGCGGCCGGGGCGCCCCGGTACTCGACGGCGACGGCGACGTCCACCTGCCGGTCGAGGACCATCGGCAGGCTGGCGTCGCCCTCGGCGTCCTGGACGCGGATCCTGATGCCGGGCGCGGTGCGGGCGAGCCGGGCCACCGCGGGCGCGACGACCAGGGCGATACCGGTGGCGAAGGCGGCGACGGTGACCGTGCCGGCCTCCCCGGAGCCGTAGGCGGCCAGTTCCGCCTCGGCCCGTTCGAGCTGGGCGAGGACGGCATGGGTGTGGGCGAGGAGGATCTCGCCGGCCGGGGTGAGCCGTACGCCCTTGGCGCCGCGCTCGACCAGGCGGTGGCCGGTCTCCTGCTCCAGGGCGGAGAGCTGCTGGGAGACGGCGGAGGGGGTGAGATACAGCGCGGCGGCCGCCGCCGTCACGGTGCGGTGGTCGGCCACCGCACGGAGGATGTGGAGCCGCCGCGCTTCGATCATGGGATCGATTATCGCAATTTATCGGGGCCGTACGGACCACAGTGGGCCGTAGGCCCTGCGCAGCCCTCCGGCTCCGCTCAGCCCTCGAGTTCCGCTCAGCCCTCCAGTTCCGCGCGGGCCGCGACGAAGGCGTCCACCGCGCGGTGGACGTCCTCGGTGGAGTGCGCGGCGGAGAGCTGGACCCGGATCCGGGCCTGGCCCTGCGGGACGACCGGGTAGGAGAAGCCGATCACGTACACCCCGCGCTCCAGCAGCAGCTCCGCCAGCCGGCCCGCCTTCGCCGCGTCGCCGATCATCACGGGCGCGATGGCGTGGTCGCCGGGGAGGATCTCGAAGCCCTCCTCGGTCATCCGGCGGCGGAAGAGCGCGGTGTTCTCGGCGAGCCGCACCCGCAGGTCGTCCGCCGACTCCAGCAGGTCGATGACCTTCAGGGAGGCGGCCGCGATCACCGGGGCGAGCGTGTTGGAGAACAGGTACGGACGCGACCGCTGGCGCAGCAGGGCGACGATCTCGGCGCGGGCGGCGACATAGCCGCCGGAGGCGCCGCCGAGCGCCTTGCCGAGGGTGCCGGTGATGATGTCCACCCGGTCCATCACACCGTGCAGTTCGGGGGTGCCGCGGCCGCCGGGGCCGACGAAGCCGACGGCGTGCGAGTCGTCGACCATGACCATCGCGTCGTAGCGGTCGGCGAGGTCGCAGATCTCGCGCAGCGGCGCCACATAGCCGTCCATGGAGAAGACGCCGTCGGTGACGATGAGGCGGCGGCGGGCGTCCGACGCCTCCTTCAACTGCCGCTCCAGGTCCTCCAGATCACGGTTGGCGTACCGCATGCGGCGGGCCTTGGACAGCCGGATGCCGTCGATGATCGAGGCGTGGTTGAGGGCGTCGGAGATCACCGCGTCCTCGGGGCCGAGCAGGGTCTCGAAGACACCGCCGTTGGCGTCGAAGCAGGAGGAGTACAGGATGGTGTCCTCCTGGCCGAGGAACGCGGACAGCCGCGCCTCCAGCTCCTTGTGCACCTCCTGCGTGCCGCAGATGAAGCGCACGGACGCCATGCCGTAGCCCCAGCGGTCCAGGGCCTCGTGGGCGGCCGCGATCACCTCGGGGTGGTCGGCGAGGCCCAGGTAGTTGTTGGCGCAGAAGTTGAGGACCTCGCCGGGGCGGCCGCCCGCGGTGACGGCGACGGTCGCGGACTGCGGGGTGCCGATGACGCGTTCGGGCTTGTGCAGTCCGGCGGCGCGGATCTCGTCGAGGGTGGTCCGCAGGTCGTCGCGTACGGATTCGAACATGGGAAGCTCCTAAGGTGCTGCGCGGGAAGGGGAGTTACGCCGTCCAGTCCAGGATGACCTTGCCGCCCCTGCCGCTCGCGGCGTCCTCGAAGGCCGCCTCGAAGTCGCGGTGGCCGTAGCGGCCGGTGATCACGGGGGCGAGGTCGAGGCCGCCTTCGAGCAGCACCGACATGGCGTACCAGGTCTCGAACATCTCGCGGCCGTAGATGCCCTTGACGGTGATCATCGAGGTGACGATCCGGGCCCAGTCGACCGGGAACTCCTCGGCGGGCAGGCCGAGCATGGCGATCCGGCCGCCGTGCGTCATGTTGGCGATCATGTCGCGCATGGCCTCGGGGCGGCCGGACATCTCCAGGCCGATGTCGAAGCCCTCGCGCAGGCCCAGTTCGCGCTGGCCGTCGGCGATGGGCGTCCGGGCCACGTTCAGGGCGAGGCTGACACCGATCTTGCGGGCCAGCTCCAGCCGCTCCTCGCTCACGTCGGTGATCATGACGTGCCGGGCGCCGGCGTGCCGGGCGACGGCGGCGGCCATCAGGCCGATCGGCCCGGCGCCGGTGATCAGCACGTCCTCGCCGACCAGCGGGAAGGACAGCGCGGTGTGCACGGCGTTGCCGAACGGGTCGAAGATCGCCGCGATGTCGAGGTCGACGGGGACCCGGTGCACCCACACGTTGGAGGCGGGCAGCGCGACGTACTCGGCGAACGCCCCGTCGCGCCCGACCCCGAGCCCGACCGTGGCCCGGCACAGATGGCGGCGCCCGGCGAGACAGTTGCGGCACTTGCCGCAGACGAGGTGCCCCTCGCCGCTCACCCGGTCGCCGACGGCGATGTCGGCGACGTCCCGGCCGGTCTCCACGACCTCGCCGACGAACTCGTGCCCGAGGACGAGGGGGGTGCGGATCGTCTGCCGCGCCCAGCCGTCCCAGGCCCGGATGTGCAGGTCGGTGCCGCAGATGCCGGTCCGCAGGACCTTGATCAGTACGTCGCCGGGGCCGATGACGGGCTCCGGGACGTCCGTGAGCCACAGCCCGGGCTCCGCCTTCTCCTTGACCAGCGCCTTCAAGCTGTGGCTCCCGTGGGGTGAGGTCCCGGGCGCGGGCAGGCCGAGGCGCCCCGCGTCCGGGGAGGGGTGAGGATTCGGACAGCAATCTGCCGTATTCCGCGCACCCGGTCCATCGAGCTTTTCTTAAGCGCCGCGTCAGCTTTCCTTAATCACCCGTCCGGCCCTCTCCGGGCCCGGTCCACTACAGCAGCGTGCGCGCCTCCAGCCGTACGGCGAGGTCGGCGGCCGTCGACTTGATGGTCTCCAGGCCGGCCTTCCCCCAGGGCCGGGGCGCGAGGTCGGCGACGCACACCGTGCCGAGGACCATGCCGGTGGAGTCGGTGAGCGGGGCGCCGAGGTAGGAGCGGATGCCGTACTCGTCGACGAGCGGATTGCAGGCGAACCGCGGGTAGTCGCCGACGTCCTCCAGGGCGAGCGCCCTGCGCCGGACGACGACGTGCGGGCAGTAGCCGTACTCGCGGGGCAGCCGGCGGCCCACCGCGGGTTTGCCGCCGCGGGCGGCGCGGCCCCCTTCGGGGGTGTGCAGTCCGGCGAAGAACTGCCGTTCCCCGTCGAGGAAGTTGACCATCGCGTACGGCGTGCCGGTCAGCTCGGCGAGCCGGTCCGCGAAGGCGTCGAGCGCGGGTTCCGGCTGCTGCCCGAGGCCGAGTCGGCGCAGCCTCAGGGTGCGGGCGGGAGCCTCGCCGTCCTGCGGGGTGAGCAGCAGACGACCGGCCGGGCGTGGCGGGTCGTAGCTCATGGCCGGCCTCCGTCGCTGTGGACGTGTGGCATGTGCGGCTCCGGTGGGTCGGGGGCGGGTGTACGGCGGGGGGCGGCGGCTCGGGCGGGGTGTCACATGTGGGCGCCGCGGCTCGGCTGGGGGGCCGCGGGGGCGTGGGCGATGAGGTGCCGGACGAGGGTGAGCAGGGTCTGCACGCTGGACGCGGAGATCCGGGCGTCGCAGCGGACGACGGGGATCGCCGGGTCCAGGTCGATGGCGGCCCGTACCTCCTCGGGGTCGTAGCGGTGGGCGCCGTCGAACTCGTTGACGGCCACGATGAATCCGAGGCCGCGTTCCTCGAAGAAGTCGACGGCCGCGAAGCACTCCTCCAGGCGGCGGGTGTCGGCGAGGATGACCGCGCCGAGGGCGCCCTCGGAGAGTTCGTCCCACATGAACCAGAAGCGCTCCTGTCCCGGGGTCCCGAACAGGTACAGCACGTGCTGCGCGTCCAGGGTGATCCGGCCGAAGTCCATGGCGACGGTCGTCTCGACCTTGTTCTCGATGCCGTCGAGGTTGTCGGTCGCGGCGCTGACCGTGGTGAGCAGCTCCTCGGTACTGAGCGGCGCGATCTCGCTCACGGCTCCGACGAACGTCGTCTTGCCGACCCCGAACCCGCCCGCGACCAGGATCTTCAGTGCGGTCGGGAAGGGGTCGGGGCCGTCGTCGTGGTCGTAGGCGTCGTACCCGCCGCTCTCAGAGCTGTCGTCGTAATCCATCGAGCACTGCCTCCAGTAGGGCCCGGTCGGTGGGGTTGTGGTGGAACTCGGGGGGCTTGGTGGTCAGCGCCCCGCAGTCCACCAGATCCGACAGCAGCACCTTGGTGACCACCGCCGGCAGCTTCAGGTGGGCGGACACCTCGGCGACCGGGACCGGGGCCCGGCACAGGTCGAGGGCCTGCGCGTGCTCGGGGCCCAGATAGCCGAAGGGGGTCACGCCGGTGGCCATCACCTGGGACATCAGGTCGAGGACGACGCTCGGCTCGGTACGGCCGTTGCTGACCGTGAACGGGCGCACGAGCCGTCCGGCCGCGTCGTCGAGCCAGGGCCCGTCGCCGGCCGCCGCCACCCTCAAGGTCCCGTCACCGACTGTTCGACGGCGTGCTGCCGGGGCGCGGTCATCAGGTACGGCCGCACGCTCTTGACCAGCATCGACATCTCATAGCCGAGTACGGCGGCGTCGGCCTCGCGGCCGGCCAGCACGGCGAGACAGGTGCCGGAGCCGGCGGTGGTGACGAACAGCAGGGTCGCGTCGAGTTCGACGACGACCTGCCGGACGTCCCCGCCGTCCCCGAACCTGACTCCGGCGCTGCGGCCGAGGGAGTACAGACCGGAGGCCAGGGCGGCCATGTGGTCGGCGCTGTCGGGGTCGAGGCCGTGGACCGACTTCACGAGTCCGTCGCTGGACAGCAGCACGGCGCTCGTGGTGTGCGGTACGCGCTGCACGAGGCCGCTCATCAGCCAGTCGAGATCGGAAACCTGGCCGGTCGGCGCGTCGCTCGCCATGGTGGATCGACTCCTTGGGGTACGAAGGCCGGCGGAAGCGGTGGTGGGCGTGATCGCGCTGATCATCCGGAGGACGCGCTCCCGTCGTGCCGGGGGGTGTGGTGGTCACTGCCGGCACCGTGACCCGGTGCGGCCAGGGGCGGACTCGTCGCCTCGGATATGGCCCCCGCCCCCTCACCACCGGCCCCCTGGAGCCGGGGCGTGAACGGGGCGGGGGTCCCGAAGGCGAGGGGCCGCCGGGCCGGGCTCGCGGGGCGGTCGGGGGTGGCCCTTCGGGGCAGGGGCGAGCCCCCGTCACCGGACAACTGGCCGGTGGGCCACCCCGTACCCGAGGAGGGCGTCCGGGCCGAGTCCCCGGCCCAGGGGGAGCTGCCGGACGACCCGTCGGCGGACGGAACCTCGGTGGGCGAGGCGGGCGAAGCCCCAGCCGGGGTGACCGCCCAGGACGACAAGGAGACGGCGCGCTCCGCGGGCGGAGTCCCGGCGGGGGTGCCGGGGGGCGCGTCGGTGGACCCACCCATGGGCGCGGCCGAACCCGGACTGTCGGCCCAGGACGAGCCGGTGAGCCGGGCATCGGTCGAGCCATCGGCGGAAGACGATCCGACGGGCCGCCCTGCGGACGGCGTCTCGGCGGAGCCGGTGGCCCAGGAGGAGCCGGCCGACCGGTGGGCAGACGGAGCCTCGGCCGAGTTCCCGGCCTGGGACTGACTGTCGGACTGCCCCGCGGACGCAGTCCCGGAGGGGCCGGTCGCCCAGGACGAGCCGGCAGACCGGGTCTCGGCCGAGGGCGAGTCGGCGCGCCTGGCCTCGGTCGGGTCTCCCGCCACGGACCGCCCACTGGTCGAGGTCTCCCCCAGGGTGCCGGACCACGGCGAGTCGGCTGGCCCCGGCTCGGTCGAACCCCCGGTCTCGGTCAGGCCGGCGGGTCGACCCGTGAGGGAGGTCTCCGCCAGACCGCCGGACCAGGACGAGATGGCAGGCCGGGTTTCCGGTGAGCTGTCGGGGTCGGTCGGGGCGAACTCCGTCTCGGGGGCCGGGTTCGAGGCTGTGCGCAACGCCGCTTCCAGGGCGCCGGACACCGGGTACGGGCTGCGTTCCAGGGGCTCCCAGGACGGCAGGGGTTCCGATTCCTCGGCGCCCGGTTCGAGGTCCTCCGCCTCCAGGCTCTGCTGGGCCTCCGCGAGGCCGATGCCTCGTTGGAAGGCGGCCATCAGGCCGGGGTCGTGGCCGGCGGGTTCCTCGTTGTCGCTGCGCGGGGCCGGGCCGCCGCGCAACTGGGGCACGATGTGCTCCTGGGCGCGACGGCGGGGCAGCGAGGGCTTGCCCATGGTGCCCCGGACGGCACCGCTGCGCGGGACGGGCACGGTGCCCGCGTTGCCCTCCACGACGGCCCGGTCGCCGGGCCGGATGCCGGGGACGGCCTCGGCCGGGTTGGCCCGTTCCTCGTGCGCGCCCCGGACCGGCAGCGGGGCCGCCCCGCGCTGGTGCGTGGCCGCCGGGTCGTGCCGCGTCGGCTCCGGTGACGCGTCGGACGGCCCCGGGCGGCCGTCTTCGGCGGGCCGTCCGGAGACGGGCCCGCCTCCGTCAGGGACACGTGCGTCGGGGACGTCCTGCGCGGCCGGTGTGGCGGGTGAGGCCGTCGCCGACCGGTCCCGGCGGGGCAGCCGGGGCTCGTGCGGGGCCGGGAGCGTGGGCCGCTCCTGCACCGCGGGGGAGGCTGCCGGGCCGGTTCCGTTCACGCCCGCCCCGCGCCGGGGGACGACGTCGAGCCCGGTACCGGGCGACGCCGACCGCACCCCGTGCGCCGGCGTCTCGGCCGACGGGCCCGGCAACTGCCCCGGCGCCGAGCCGCCCAGCAGGGCCTGCGGTACGACGAGGACCGCCTGGACCCCGCCGTAGATGTTGCCCTGGAGCCGGACCCGGATGCCGTGGCGGCGGGCGAGCTGGGAGACGACGAACAGGCCGATGCGCCCGTCGGCGAGGAGCCGGCCGACGTTGACCTGGTCGGGGTCGGCGAGCAGGGCGTTCATCCGGCTCTGTTCGTCGACGGGCATGCCGAGCCCGCGGTCCTCGACCTCGACGGCGAGCCCGGAGGTGACGAGGTTGGCGCGCAGCAGCACCTGGGTGTGCGGGGCGGAGAACACCGTGGCGTTCTCGACGAGTTCGGCGAGCAGATGGATGACGTCGGCGACGGCGTGCCCGCGCAGTTCGCCGTCGATCGGCGGCACCAGCCGTACCCGGGAGTACTGCTCGACCTCGGCGATGGCGGAGCGCAGCACCTCGGTCATGGAGACGGGGTTGCTCCACTGCCGCCGGGAGACGGCCCCGCCGAGCACGGCGAGGTTCTCGGCGTGGCGGCGGATCCGGGTGGCGAGGTGGTCGACGTGGAACAGCCCCTTGAGCAGGGCCGGGTCCTCGATCTCGTTCTCCAGCTCGTCGAGGAGGGAGATCTCGCGGTGGACGAGCGACTGGAGCCGTCGCGCGAGGTTGACGAAGACCTCCAGCTTCTGTTCGCTGCCGGTCTGGCTGGAGAGCTGGGACGCCTGGACGACCGCCCCGACGGCCCCGTCGTGCGCGCGGGCGAGGTCGGCGGCGAGGAGTTCGAACTCGTCGGCGTCGTCGGGCGGCCCGCCGCGCGTCTTGCGCTGGGGCGGTGCCTCGCCGCGGCGCAGGGCCTCGGTGAGCGCGCGCAGATCGGCCTCGCCGCGGGCGCTGTGCCGGCGCAGCGCGGCGACGCGGTCGCTGACGGCGCGGGCGGCCCGGTCGGCGGCCACGGCGGCGACCACGATGCCGACGCCGGTCACCGCGACCGCACCGGCCAGGACCGCCCACAGGGTGACGCTGGGGCGGGCGCCGGTGGAGCGCACGGTGAACAGCACGGCCGCGGAGGCGCTCAGGGCGACTGCGGTCGGCGGCAGCACGGCGAGCCGCAGGAGCTGAGGCCGTATGTGTGTCTCGGCCGTCGCGGGTGCGGTGCGGGCGGCGGGCCGCCCGTGCCGTCCGCCCTCACGGCGGTCTGCGCGTGCGGCCGGTGCGCGGAGGTGAGACATCGGTGTCCTCGTACTGGGTCCGTCGGGCCTGGTGGCTCGCGCAGGGTGCGCGGCCCGGGCGTGCGCCATCGCGGTGTCGGTCGCGCGAGCCGAAGAATTCGGCCCGACGTCGCCCGACGGACACTCACAGTAGTCGTCAACGCATCAGGTGCGGTGGGCAGTTGACAAAGTCCCCCGCGGAGGGTCCCGCTCTGGTATGAGGCTTCGCACGGCAGACCGATACCGGAACGGCATCACGCGCCAGCCTCGGACAGAAACCGATCAGACCTGGTCGGAGCCGCTCCCGAACGAACAGGAGGGCCGGGGAGTCCTCGACTCCCCGGCCCTCACCGCCGTACGCCACTCGATCCCGTTCAGCCCGCCGGGACGACCTCCGGTGCCTCGCCGTCGCCCGGTGCGCCCTTCTCGATGTCACTCTCGGTATTGGCTTTGGCCTTCGCTGGCGAGTCCTCCGCCACCGCGTCCGACGGCCAGCCGCCCGCCGGGGCGTGCGCGGCGTCCCGCCACCACGGCCGGTCCGGGACGCTCTCCCCGCCCGGCTCGAACGGCTCGCCCGGCCGCGGCAGCGCGACGGGCGCGCCCACCGCGCGCGCGGAGGCGAGGGTGCCCTCGCCCGGATCCGTCCACGCGTGCGTGGCGAGGTTGAAGGTGGCCCAGTGGATCGGCAGCAGCACGCCCGCCGGCTCGCCGCCCTGGAGATCGAGATGGGCCCGCACGCCCTCCTCGGGCGTCATGTGGATGTCGGGCCAGAAGTCCGAGTACGCGCCGATCTGGATCATCGTGGCGTCGAAGGGGCCGTGGTCGGCGCCGATCTCCTTGAAGCCGTCGAAGTAGCCGGTGTCGCCGCTGTGGTAGATCCGGTGCCGCTCGCCCTCCACGACCCAGGACGCCCACAGCGTGTGCTGGGTGTTGCGCAGGCCGCGCCCGCAGAAGTGGCGGGCCGGTGTCGCGGTGAGCGTGAGCCCGCCGATCTCGGTCGCCTCGTGCCAGTCCAGCTCGCGCAGCCGGTCGGCGGAGACGCCCCAGTGCTCCAGATGGGCGCCGACGCCCAGCGGCACGGCGAACAGGGTGTCGGTGCCGGCCAGCGCCTTGATCGTGGGCAGGTCCAGATGGTCGTAGTGGTCGTGCGAGATGACGACGACGTCGACCGGGCCGAGCGCGGCGATCGGCAGCGGGACCGGATGCAGCCGCTTGGGGCCGACGAAGGCGAAGGGGGAGCAGCGCTCGCCCCAGACCGGGTCGAAGAGCACCCGCCGCCCGTCGATCTCGGCGAGCACGCTGGAGTGCCCCATCCAGGTCAGCCGCAGACCCGTGGCGGCCGGGCGGGCCAGGTCGGCGAGGGTGGTGGCGTGCACCGGGACCGTGCCCGCGGGGGCGCGGCGGGGCCGCTGCTCCTTGTCGAAGAAGACCTTGGCGAAGTCGAGCGCCGAGCCCGAGGGGCGGGTCCGCGCGGGACCGCCGGGGTTCTGGAAGACGCCGTCCTTGAAGTGGGGCGATCTGCGGATGCGCGCCATGCGCTCACCGCTCGGGTCCGCGCCGAAGGCCGCGGGCTGCACGGCGCGGAGCCCGGAGCTCAGGGAACGGAAACCGGACACGGTACCTCCAGGTGGAGTCGCTGAGGCATTCCATTATGGTCGCCCCCTCCGACAACGCCCCCGCGTCCCGGTCACGGCGGCCCGCCGACGGCCTACCGACGACCCGCCGACGACCCGCCGGCACCCCTCCGCCCCGCGTTGACAGGTTCCCGCCCGGCTTCCGATACTGACCCACCGTTCAGCGTCACCTCCGGTCGAGGAGTCCCGATGACCACCCCGCTCCCCGCGGCCGCCGCCCCCTGCCTCTCCCTGACCTGGACCGACGGCGTCACCGGCCGCCGCGGTTTCCTGGTCGTCGACCGGCTGGTGCGCGGGGTGTGCAGCGGCGGGCTGCGGATGCGGGACGGCTGCACCCTGGACGAGGTCACCGGCCTCGCCCGCGGCATGAGCCTCAAGGAGGCCCTGCACTACGACCCGCGGGCCCGTTACGTCCCCCTGGGCGGGGCCAAGGGCGGGATCGACTGCGATCCCCGGGACCCGGAGGCGTACGGGGTGCTGGTGCGCTATCTGCGCGCGGTGCGGCCGTACGTGGAGAGCTGCTGGACCACCGGGGAGGACCTGGGGCTGAGCCAGGACCTGGTGGACCGGGCGGCCGCCGAGGCGGGCCTCGTCTCCTCCGTGCAGGCCGTGTACCCGCTGCTGGACGACGAGACCGCGGCCCGCGCGCGGCTCGCGGACGCCTTCGCGGTCGAGGTGGACGGCATCGGCCTGGACGAGCTGGTCGGCGGCTGCGGGGTCGCCGAGTCGGTGCTGACCGCCCTGGACCGGGCCGGGGTGCCGTACACGGGGACGCGTGTGGCGCTCCAGGGGCTGGGCACCATGGGCGGGGCCACCGCGCGCTTCCTCACGCGCGCGGGTCTGCCGGTCGTGGCGGTCGCCGACGTCAAGGGGACGATCGTCAACCCGTCGGGGCTCGACGTGGAGGCGCTGCTCGCCGCGCGGGACGGGCACGGCACCGTGGACCGCGCGGCGCTGCGCCCCGCCGACCGTGAGCTGCCGGGGGACGCCTGGCTGTCGGTGGCGGCGGAGGTGCTGGTGCCGGCCGCCGTGTCGTACGCCGTCGGGGTCGAGGAGCAGGCGCGGATCGGGGCCGGGGTCCGGTGGATCGCCGAGGCGGCGAACATGCCGGTCCTGCCGGAGGCGGAGGCGCTGCTGCACGCGCGCGGGGTGCGGGTGCTGCCGGACGTCGTGGTGAACTCCGGGACCAACGCCTGGTGGTGGTGGACGCTGTTCGGCGACATCGGCGCGGACGCGGACGAGGCGTTCGCGTACACGCGCGGCGCGATGCGGACCCTGGTGGACCTGGTGCTCACGCGCGCGGAGGCGGACGGTACGACCCTGCGGGCGGCGGCGCACGCGATCGCCGGGCAGCGGCTGACGGCCGTGACGGAGCGGTTCGGCGCCTGAGGACAGGGCATCCGGGCAGGTCATGGCCGCTGTGTAGGGTGACCGCGTGGCGAGGGTGCGGTTGAGCGTGGCCGAGCGGCGCGAGGAGCTGCTGCGGGCCGCCATCGGGCAGATCGAGGCGCGGGGCGTGGCGGCCGTCAGGATCGCCGACGTGGCCGCGGCCCTCGGTGTGAGCAACGCGCTGGTGCTCTACCACTTCTCGACCAAGGAACAGCTCGTCGCCGCCGCCTTCGCGCGCGCCGCCGAGGACGATCTGGCCCGGCTGCGCAAGCTGCTCGGCCGCCGTACGACCGCGCTGCGCCGGCTGCGCTCGGCGGTTCGCTGGTACGCCCCGACCGGCCAGGCCAAGGGCTGGCGGCTGTGGATCGAGGGCTGGGCGGTGGCCCTGCGCGAGCCCGCGCTGCGGGAGGTCGCCCGTGATCTCGACCTCGCGTGGAAGGCCGCGCTCACCGAGGTGATAGCGGAGGGCGTGGCCGCGCGGGAGTTCCACTGCCCCGACCCGTCGGGCACGGCCCTGCGGCTGACCGCCCTGCTCGACGGCCTCGCCGTCCAGCTCACGTCCTACGGCGGCACCCTGTCCCGCACCCGGGCCCAGGCGTGGGTGGACGAGGCCCTGGCCCGGGAACTCTCCCTGTCCCCCGAGACGTTGAGCGGTCGGACACGCAGAGAGCCCCCGGCCGAGCCGCCCACCGAGGGCGGCGTCGGGCCGGGGGCCCGGCTGCGGACCAGGGGTCAGGACACCTCGTAGACGGCCGTGACCGTCGCCGTCGCGCGGATCTCGCCGGGGGCGGTCGGTACGGCCGCGCCCGCCGCGTCCGCGAACTGCGCGGTGGGGCGCGGGTAGCCGGCGGAGTCCTCGCTGAGGGAGACCAGGCGGCCCAGTTCATGGCCGCTGAGGCGGGCGAGCTGCTCGGCCTTGGCGCGGGCGTCGTCGTGGGCGGCCTCGCGGGCGCGGGCCTGGAGCGGGACCGGGTCGGAGACCTCGAAGGCGACGGCGTTGATCCGGCCCGCGTCGCCGGTGGCGTCGGTGATCGACTGGAGGACGGCCCCGGTCCGCTCCACCTCACGGACCTTCACGGAGAAGGACTGGGCGGCCTGGTAGCCCTTGAGCCGGGTGCTGCCGCCCTCCGTGTCGTAGACGGGCTGGAGGGAGATGGTGTCCGTGCGGACGTCCCGTTCGGCGACGCCCTGGGCGCGGACGGCGGTCAGCAGGGCGCCGGCCGCGGTGTTCTGCGCGTCGAGCGCGGCCTGCGAGGTGGCGCCGGTCGCCTCCACGGCCACGGCGACGACCGCGACGTCGGGCGGGGCGGTGGCGCTGCCCTCGCCGGTCACGGTGATGGTGGCGGGGGCGGGGTCGACGCGCGCGGCGGCGGGCCGGGCGGGCGAGGCGGCGGCGACGGGCGCGGTGACGGCCGGCAGCCCTAGGGCGAGGAGGGTGACGAGGGCCGCGGCGACGGGCGTACGGGTGGGGCGCATACGGAACCGGTCCTTCGGAGGGGCGGACGGGGCGGGTGATGTGCGGTCATCCCAGCACCCGGACCCGCGCGCGCCCGCGCACCACTCCCGTCCGATCACCTCACTGGTGGAGCGGCCGGTCGTACTCGTCGTACCTACGGCGCCGGCCGGCCGCCCCGTCCCGCTCGGTCACGCCACCGCCGAGATCCGGGTCCGGATGTCGTCGGGGGAGAGCGTGCCCTTGGCGGTCACATGGTCGCCCGAGGACTCCCCGCGCAGCCGCCGTCCGATCCACGGCACCAGGTACTCGCGCGCCCAGTGGACGTCGTCCCGGCGGATCTCGAGGGTGCCGCGCGGCGGGAGCTGCGGCCAGGGCTGCTCCGGGTCGGCCGGCACCTCCAGGCCGAGGACCTGCCCGGCGCGCAGCGCCACACGCGTGTGGCCCTCCGGGGAGAGATGGAGTCGGTCGCCGTCCCAGGCCCGGCGGTCCTGCACGGACCGCAGGGACCACAGGTCGAGCACCGGGCAGCCGTAGCGGTCGGCGACGGCGCGGACGTGCCCGTTGTAGGTGGCGATCTTGCCGCGCAGATGCTTGAGCACGGGGACGCCACGGGTGTCGAAGCCGGTGGTCACCAGGACCGTGCCGGACACGGCGGTGAGTGCCGCGACCGCCCGCTCGAAGCGCTCGGCGACCTCGTCGGGGTCGGTGCCGGGCCGCAGGATGTCGTTGCCGCCGGCGCAGAAGGACACGAGGTCGGGCGCGAGGTCCACGGCCTGCGGAAGCTGGTCCTCCATGATCTGGTCGAGCAGCTTGCCGCGCACGGCCAGGTTCGCGTATCGGAAGTCGCCCTCGGGTCGGCGGTCCGCGAGGAGTACCGCGAACCGGTCGGCCCAGCCGACGAACGCCCCGTCGGGGCCAGGGTCGCCGACGCCCTCGGTGAAGCTGTCCCCCACCGCCACGTACGACCCGATCACTGATCTGTTGTCATTCTTCGAATCGTCTGCCACGGCAGATCATGATTCACCTTCTAATGTGACTTACGCGACCGTAGGCAGGGGTTGACGGACGGTGAGATAAGCCACTCCTAAAGAGTTGGCCAACCGGGGAATAACGTCCCGCGGTACGTCGAAGGCCGGACCCCGGGAGCGGGGTCCGGCCTTCGACGGCGCGTCAGGGCCTGTCAGGGCGCCTCGGGAAGCGCTGGTGCGGGGGCGGTCGACCGGTCAGCCGACCGAGACTCCGTGCGAGCGGAGGTAGGCGACCGGGTCCACGTCCGAGCCGTAGTTCGGCGTGGTGCGGATCTCGAAGTGCAGGTGCGGTCCGGTCACGTTGCCGGTGGCACCCGAGAGGCCGACCTGCTGGCCCGCGGTCACGGTCTGGCCGGCCGAGACGGAGAGCGAGGACAGGTGGGCGTACTGGGCGTAGTGGCCGTCGTTCAGCTTGATGACGACCTGGTTGCCGTACGCGCCGCCCCAGCCGGCGGAGACGACGGTGCCCGCCGCGACGGCCTTGAGGGAGGTGCCCGTCGGGACGACGAAGTCGACACCGGTGTGGTAGCCGCTGGACCACATGCTGCCCGACATCCGGTACGGCGTACCGACCGTGGCGCCGGCCACCGGCAGGCTGAACCCGGAGGAGGCGGTGGTGGAGTTCTCGGCGGCCGGGGTGCTCGGCTGCGAGGCCGACGCCTGGGAGTCCGAGGAGCCGGCGGACGACGAGGACTGCGCGGGCTGCGACTTCTGCGCCGGCTTCGAGGGCTGCACGGGCTCGGCCGACTGCGCCGACCCACGCGCCTCGGACGACTTGGGCGCGGTGGTGGGGGCGGAGGACGCGGCCTTCTTGCCGATCGACAGCTTCAGGCCCGGGTGGATCAGCGAGGGGTTGTCGCCGACGGCCCGCCGGTTGTCCTGGTACAGCCGCTGCCAGCCGCCGTCGACACCCTGCTCGTCGGCGATCCGCGAGAGGTAGTCGCCGGAGCGGACGGTGTACGTGCTGTGCTTCGCGCCCGACTTGCCCGACTTGTGTGCCACCGGAGCCGCCTGCGCGGTCTTCTCCGCGACCCGTTCCACGGTCTTCGCCACGGCCTGTTCCGGAACGGACGCCGAGGCGGACTGGGTGGGGGCCGCGTGGGCACCCGTGGCCCCCAGGAGCGGGAGGGCGAGAGCGGCTCCGCCGGTTCCGGCGGCGGCGATGGAGCGGGTGAATCGCTGGGACTTCGGACGGCGGTGCTTACCCTTCGCGGGCATGGCGCATTCCTCTCCGGCGCCTGCGAGGTGAGCTGTCGGGTGCGGACTGGAGATGTCCGGCCGTGCCGAGGCACGGCTTTACCCCAAGCCTGTTCCGGGACCGGAACAGGCGGTTGTGCCTGTGGGTCCCCCGCTCCTGCCGTGCACGGGTGAGTGTGCGGTCCCCGGACGGCGGCAGGATGAGGCGTCCGTCCGGATTGGTCTGGAACGTAGGCGACCGCGACGCACAGGGACAAGCAGAGGTTGTGCCGTTGACGCATTTCTCTTGATCCGCAGGGATATTTCCCGGTGACACTCCGTGTTTCGAATGGCCCCTTTTTCCCTTAACACCCTGGAAAAGCATGTGAATTACGTGAACATGACGGGCGACGCACGGTCACGGTATGACGCTGCTCACGTGACAGTGCTCCAGGTTCCTTTATTCCAGAGCGAGTTGGAATGAAGGATTTCAATTCGGACAGAACGCCTAGATGCGACGCAGTCGGATAACCGCCGCATCGAGGTCACCGCTCAGCCCGGTCCGCAGTCCGTGGTGCAGCAGCACCGCACCTCGGTGCACTTCGCCCGTTTCGCGGCATTCGTACGTCGCTGCCGGGTCGAGTCCGCGCAGCCGCAGCGCCGGGACGGGTTCGCCGTAGCGCTGCGCCTGGAGCCAGGCGAGGACGACGCTCTCGTCGCCGCGCACGTACTGCACGGCACTGAGTCCGCCCGTCGGCGGGCGCAGCCGGTACAGGTCGCCCCGCTGCACGACGGGCCTGATCTCCTTGTAGAGGTCCACCCAGCGCCGGGCCTCGGCCAGCTCCTCCGCGCTCCACTCGGAGAGGTCCCCGCCGATCCCGAGCACCCCGGCCATGGCGCTCACGAACCGGAACCGCAGAGAGCTGACCCGGCCGTTGAGCTGGGCGTTGGGGCTGTCGGTGACCCAGGCGGCCATCACCCGGGCGGGGTGGATCTGGCTGAAGCCGTGCTGGATGCCGAGCCGGTCCAGCGGGTCGGTGTTGTCGGAGGTCCACACCTGGTCGGTACGGCTCATGATCCCGAGGTCGATCCGCCCGCCGCCGCCCGAGCAGGACTCGAAGGCGACCCCGGGGTGGGCGGCCCGCAGCCGGTCGAGCAGGGCGTACAGCGCCCTGACGTGGTCGACCCACAGGCGCTGCGGATAGGGGTCGTCCGGCCAGCCCGCGTCGGTGAAGCAGCGGTTGAAGTCCCACTTCACATAGTCGATGGGCGCGCTGGAGAGCAGTCCGTCGAGCTGGTCCCACAGGTATTCCTGGACGTCCTCGCGGGCGAGGTTCAGCATGAGCTGATTGCGGAACTCCGTCCGCTTTCGTCCCGGTTGGAACTGCACCCAGTCGGGGTGCGCCCGGTACAGATCGCTGTCCGGGTTGACCATCTCGGGCTCGACCCAGATCCCGAACCGCATGCCGAGGGCATGCACCCGGTCGGCGAGCGGCTTGAGGCCGTGCGGGAAGCGCTCGGGGTTGGGCCGCCAGTCGCCGAGCCCGGCCCGGTCGCTGGTGCGGGCCCCGAACCAGCCGTCGTCGACGACGAACAGCTCCACGCCGATCTCCGCGGCGCGCCGGGCCAGGGCGGCCTGCTGCTCCTCGGAGATGTCGAAGAAGGTGGCCTCCCAGGAGTTGAACAGCACCGGACGGTCCCGCTCCGCGTCCGGGACGACATGGGCGCGCTGGTAGGCGTGCCAGGTGCGGCTGGCGCCGCCGAAGCCGCCGTCGCTCCACAGCCCCGCGAAGAGGGGCGTGGTGAAGGACTCCCCCGCGGCGAGCGACAGCAGGCCGGAGTCGTCGTGGCCGGCGCCGCCGGTGATCTGCACGCGCGCGTCCGGGAGTTGTGCGACGGCGATGCGCCAGGAGCCGGACCAGCCGAGGGCACAGCCGTAGACCTCGCCGCGCTCCTCGGTGGCGTCGGTGTCGAGCGCCACCCAGGGCAGATGCTGGTGGCCGGTGTGACCGCGGCGGCTGCCGATGACCTTCTCGCCGTAGGTGAGCGGGGCCCGGACCAGCCGGGACTCGGCGGCCCAGCGGCCGTGGAGCTGGGACAGCCGCCAGCCGTCGCGCTCGGGCAGGGTCCAGGTGGCGGAGTCGGCGCGCAGCAGTTCCTGGGGTGCGCCGCCGTCGTTGCGCAGGGTCGCCCAGCGTTCCACGACGTCGCCGCGCATCCGGTAGTGCAGGGTGACCGACAGGCCGCCGTCCCGGAAGCGCAGCCGCAGTTCGTCGCCCGCCTCGCCCGCGGTGTCATGGCCCTCGAAGGTCCACTCGGTGCCGCGCCGTCCGGCCGTGCGCACGGACAGGGCGGGCCGTACGAAGCGGGGGCCGCCCTCGACCGGGTACTCCTCACGGCCGTCGAGGTGGGACTCGAAGGAGGCACGGCCCTGGAGCGGTACGGCGGCGAGGGCCTCGGCGTCGGCGAGCGCGATCCGCGGGCCCCAGTGCAGATGGATCAGTTCGTCGGAGCCGGTGAGGTGGAGGGCGTAGCTGCTGGTGGGCCCCGAGAGGAGCCAGGTGCGGCCGTCCGCGGCGGTCTCGGGCCGCACGGCACCGGACCTCGTGACCCCGGGCTTCGCGGTCTCGGGCTTCGCGGTCTCGGGCATCAAAAACCCCCACTGATTCGAACAGGTGCGATCAAGGATCAACATAATCGAATGCGTGACGATGTCATGGCAACGCCCCTGGCCAACCCGTTGCCCGGGGAATCCATGTCGTATGGTCATGAAGGTCCCGTCGGCCATCACGAGCCGCGCCGGCGGCGCCCGACCGGGAGGGAGCCCCCGTGACGCAGCAGATCCCGTCGACCGAGCCCGAGCTGGCCGGTGTGCGCAATTTCCGTGACGTGGGCGGTCTGCCGACGGTGGACGGACGGCGGGTGCGGCACGGCGTGCTGTTCCGCAGCGGTCACCTCGCGCACGCGACCGAGGAGGACTCGGCGTTCCTCGCCTCCCTGGGCCTGCACACGATCTTCGACTTCCGCAACGCGGCGGACCAGAAGCTGGAGGGCCCGGACGTCGAGCTGCCGGGTGTGCGCAATGTGAATCTGCCGCTGTCGGATCCGGCGGACGGCGCGGAGTTCTGGAAGATGGTCCGCGACGGCGATCTCGACCAGCTCCGCGGGATCCTCGGCGACGGCAAGGCCGCGGACCGCATGATCGCGTCCTACCGCACGATCGTCGTCGAGCGCACGGCCGAGCACTCCCGGGTGCTGCACGCGCTCGCGGAGGACAGCGTCCCGGCCCTGATGCACTGCGCGGCCGGCAAGGACCGCGCGGGTCTGTCGGTGGCGGTGACGCTGCTCGCCGTCGGCGTGGAGCGCGACGCGATCGTCGGCGACTACCTGGAGTCCAACGCCAAGCACCGCCGCTACAAGGTGCACCGCAGCGGCTCCGCGTCCTCGGCCTACACCCCCGAGGTGATGGAGCTGCTCAGCCCGCTCTTCGACGCCCGCGCGGAGTATCTCGCGGCGGCGTTCGACACCGTCGAGGCGACCTGGGGCGGGGTCGACACCTATCTGGAACAGGGCCTCGGGCTCACCGCCGCGACCCGGGAGCTGCTGCGCGAGCGCCTGCTCGACTGACCACCGGCGGCGGCGGACCCCCTACTGGTTGGCCCCGACCTCGAACAGCAGCCAGATGAACGCCGCGAGGACGTGCCCCACCGCGATGTAGATGATCAGCCGGATCCAGATGCCGCGCGGCAGCCGTTCCTCCGTGTCGCTCATGGTGTCTCTCCAAGGTCTCCAGGGGCGGGCCCCAGGCACAGCGTGGCCGTGGGGCTCTGCAACAGGGTGTGGACGAACAGCAGGTCGACGCCGTCGGAGTCCTCGGCGGCGAGACGGTGCGGGGTCAGCGAGTCGAAGTGCGCGCTGTCCCCCGGCCCGAGCAGATGCGCGGTGTCCCCGAGGCGCAGCCGCAGCCGCCCCCGCAGGACGTGCAGCCACTCCTCCCCCGGGTGGACGCGCACGATGTCGCCCTGCGAGCCGTGCGGCACACGCACCCGCAGGGCCTGCATCCCCCGGCCGGGCGCGCCGGACTGCCAGTAGGTCCAGCCGCCGGCCCGGGTCGGTTCCATGTCCGCGGCGCGGACGACGGCGTCCTGGTCGGCGACCCGTTCCCCGAGCAGCTCCGAGACCGTCGTACCGTAGACGCGGGCGAGCGCGAGCAGCATCGGCAGCGAGGGCTGGCGGCGGCCCGTCTCCAGCCGGGACAGATGGGCCGGTGACATCGAGGCGGACCGGGCGGCGGCCTCCAGCGTGAGACCGGCCCGGCGGCGCAGGGACCGTAGCTGCGGCGCCACGGCGGGCAGCGCGTCGGCGGGGAGCGCGTCCGGAGGAGACGCGTCGGGCGAACTCATACGTCCATTCAGCCCGAGTTTTGCCTCTGCGGCAAATTTCTTGCCTCAGAGGCAAAAAGCCGAGGGGGCGGCTACCGGTTGGCCACCGCCTGCTTGATCAGGGTCCTGCCGAAGTCCCACATCAGCCCGTTCCCGCTGTGGGCGTCGTCCATCACCTCGGTGAAGGCCGTGACGAACCGGTCCACGTCCCCTTCGTCGACGACCAGCGGCGGGATCAGCTTGATGACCTCCAGACGGTCGCCGGAGACCTGGGTGAGGATCCTGTGCCGCTGGAGCAGCGGGACGACCACCATCTGCGCGAACAGCCCCTTGCGGGCGGTCTGGAGCATCGCCCACCGGCTGCGCAGCCCCAGCGAGCGGGGCCTGCCGAACTCGATGCCGATCATCAGGCCCCGGCCCCGGACGTCGGCGAGCAGCTCGTACTTCCCGGTCAGCGCCGACAGTCGCGAGCGCAGGAGGTCGCCGGTGACCCGGGCGTTGGCGACGATCTGCTCGTTCTCCAGCACGGACAGGACCGCGAGCCCGGCCGCCATCGCCTGCGCGTTGGAGCCGAAGCTCGCCGAGTGGACGAGCACCCGGTCGATCGACGCGTACACCTTCTTGAAGATCCAGTCCCGGCCGAGGGTGGCCCCCACCGGCACATAGCCGCCGGAGAGCGCCTTGGCGACGCAGACCAGGTCGGGTTCGACGCCGTCCTCGTGCTGGTAGGCGTAGAAGTCCCCGGTACGGCCGAGGCCGGTCTGCACCTCGTCGGCGATCAGCAGCGCCTTGTGCCGGTGCAGCAGGTCCTGCGCGGCGCGCAGATAGCCGGGCGGCGCCTCGTGGACGCCCTTGCCCTGGATCGGCTCGACGATCAGCGCGGCCACGTCGCCCTTCTTCAACTCCCGTGCCAGGGCGTCGAGATCACCGAGGGGGACGGCCGTGTCGGGCAGCAGCGGTCCAAAGCCGTCGCGGAAGCCGTCCTCGCCGTTGACCGACAGCGAGCCGGTGGTCAGACCGTGGAAGGCGTGGTCGCAGTAGAGGATCCTGGGCCGGCCGGTGGCGCGCCGGGCGAACTTCAGCGCGGTCTCGACGGCCTCGGTGCCGCTGTTGCCGAAGAACACCCGGTCCAGATGCGGGCTGTGGGCCAGCAGCCGTTCGGCGAGCAGTCCGGGCAGCGGCTGGCAGTCGAAGCGGGTCAGGTCGGCGAGCGAGGCGTCGAGGACGTCGTGCAGCGCCTTGCGGACCACGGGGTGGTGGCGGCCCAGGCCCATCACCCCGAACCCGGCGAGCATGTCCAGGTAGTCGTTGCCGTCCGCGTCCCAGAAGTGGGCGCCCTCGGCCCGCTCGTAGACCTTGTCGAAGCCGATGGTGTGCAGCATGCGCGGGAGCTGGTGGTTGAGGTACCGGGTGTGCAGCTCGTAGCGCTCGGCTCCGCGCTCGGCCAGGAGGGCGCCGAGGTCGAACTCCTTGGTCATACGTCCTTCTCCTCGGCCTTCTCGACTCCGCCTGCTCCGCCGCCCGCTTCCTTGACCGCCAGGCTCGCGCTGATCCGGCCCGCGACCTCCACCGGCGTGAGGCCGATGTCCGCGAGCACCTCCGCGCGCTTGGCGTGCGCGAGGAACTGCTCCGGGATGCCGAACCGCCGTACCGGCACGTCCACTTCGGCGTCGCCCAGGGCCAGGGCCACCGCCGAACCGACCCCGGCGGCACGGCTGTTGTCCTCGACGACGGCCACCAGCCGGTGTCCGGCGGCCAGTCGGGGCAGCGCCGGGTCGACGGGTTTGACCCAGCGCGGGTCCACGACCGTGCAGCCGATGCCGCGTGCCCGGAGCAGTTCGGCGGCCTGGAGGCAGACGGGGGCCATCACGCCGACGGCCACCAGCAGGACGTCCGGCGTCCCGGTGGTGTCGGAGCGGTGCAGGACGTCCATGCCGCCCACCCGGCCGACCGCCGGGATCTCCGGTCCGACCGACTCCTTCGGGAAACGGACCAGCGTCGGCGCGTCGTCCACGGCGACCGCCTCCCGCAACTGGGCGCGCAGTTGCTCGGCGTCACGCGGGGCGGCGATCCGCAGGCCGGGGACGACCTGGAGGACGGACATGTCCCACATGCCGTTGTGCGAGGCCCCGTCGGCGCCGGTGACACCGGCCCGGTCCAGCACGAACGTCACCCCGCACCGGTGCAGCGCCACGTCCATCAGCAGTTGGTCGAAGGCCCGGTTGAGGAAGGTGGCGTAGACGGCGACGACCGGGTGCAGCCCGCCGGTGGCGAGGCCGGCCGCGCTGACGGCCGCGTGCTGTTCGGCGATCCCGACGTCCCACACCCGGTCCGGGAACCGTTCGGCGAAGGCGCCGAGGCCCACCGGGTGCAGCATGGCCGCCGTGATCGCCACGACATCGTCGCGCTCCTCGCCGATCCGGACGATCTCGTCGCCGAACACCGACGTCCACGACGGCCCGCCGGACGGGGCGAGCGGCGCGCAGGTCAGCGGGTCCATCACCCCGACGGTGTGGAAGTGGTCCTCCTCGTGCGCGAGCGCCGGCTCGTAGCCGCGGCCCTTCTCGGTCAGGCAGTGCACCAGCACCGGCCCGTGGAAACGCTTGGCGCGGCGCAGCGCGGACTCGACGGCCCTGAGGTCGTGCCCGTCGATCGGGCCGACGTACTTCAGCCCGAGGTCCTCGAACATGCCCTGCGGCGCGAAGGCGTCCTTGAAACCCTTCTTGGCGCCGTGCAGGGACTCGTAGACGGTGTGGCCCACCACCGGGGTGCGCAGCAGGACGTCCTTGCCCCAGGCGAGGACCTTCTCGTAGCCGTCGGTGGTGCGCAGGGTGGCCAGATGGTTGGCGAGCCCGCCGATGGTCGGCGCGTAGGAGCGCTCGTTGTCGTTGACGACGACGATCAGCGGCCGGTCCTTGGCGGCGGCGATGTTGTTCAGCGCCTCCCAGGCCATGCCGCCGGTGAGGGCGCCGTCGCCGACGACGGCGACCACATGGCCCTTCTCGCCCTGCACCTGGCGGGCCTTGGCGAGGCCGTCGGCCCAGCCCAGCGCGGTGGAGGCGTGGCTGTTCTCGATGACGTCGTGCTCGGACTCCTCGCGGGAGGGATAGCCCGACAGGCCGCCCTTGCCGCGCAGCTTGGAGAAGTCCTGACGCCCTGTCAGAAGCTTGTGGACATAGCTCTGGTGGCCGGTGTCCCAGAGGATGCGGTCTCTCGGGGACTCGAAGACCCGGTGGAGCGCGACGGTCAGTTCCACCACCCCCAGATTGGGGCCGAGGTGTCCCCCGGTCCTGGCGACCGCGTGCACCAGGAACTCCCTGATCTCTTCGGACAGTCGGCCGAGTTCCGGCTCGGACAGCGCCTTCAGGTCGCGCGGCTGCCGGATGTTCTCCAGGATCGTCACGTCGGGCCCCCTTCGGTCCGTGCTCTTCAACTCACGGTGACGGCCGGCTCCCCCGCCGCGACGCCGTCCTGCTCAAGCTGTTCGGCGATCTTCATCGCCTCCTCGATCAGGGTCTCCACGATCTTCGACTCGGGGACGGTCTTGACGACCTCGCCCTTGACGAAGATCTGCCCCTTGCCGTTGCCGGAGGCGACCCCCAGATCCGCCTCGCGCGCCTCGCCGGGGCCGTTCACGACACAGCCCATGACGGCGACGCGGAGGGGGACCTCCATGCCGGTGAGACCGGCCGTGACCTCTTCGGCCAGCTTGTAGACGTCCACCTGGGCCCGGCCGCAGGACGGACAGGAGACGATCTCCAGACCGCGCTGCCTGAGGTTCAGCGACTCCAGGATCTGGTTGCCGACCTTCACCTCCTCGGCGGGCGGCGCGCTCAGCGAGACCCGGATGGTGTCCCCGATCCCCTCGGAGAGCAACGCCCCGAACGCCACCGCCGACTTGATCGTCCCCTGGAAGGCCGGACCCGCCTCCGTCACCCCGAGGTGGAGCGGATAGTCGCACTGGGCGGCGAGCTGGCGGTACGCCTCGATCATCACGACCGGGTCGT
>NZ_JAANNX010000147.1:0-3198 GCF_013363615.1 Streptomyces sp. CAI-85
AAGGACTTGCCGTTGATGTTGTCGGCGATGTCGTTCAGCTTGTCGAGGTCGGACAGCACGCCCTTGCCGGCCTCGATGTCGCGCAGCAACTGCACGAGCCAGTAGGTGCCTTCACGGCAGGGGGTGCACTTGCCGCAGGACTCGTGGGCGTAGAACTCGGTCCAGCGGGTGACGGCCCGCACCACGCAGGTCGTCTCGTCGAAGCACTGGAGCGCCTTCGTGCCGAGCATGGAACCCGCGGCGCCCACTCCTTCGTAGTCGAGGGGGACGTCGAGGTGCTCCTCGGTGAACATCGGCGTCGAGGAGCCGCCGGGCGTCCAGAACTTGAGCCGGTGCCCGGGCCGCATGCCGCCGCTCATCTCCAGGAGCTGGCGGAGGGTGATGCCGAGCGGCGCCTCGTACTGTCCGGGGCCCGCGACATGACCGCTGAGCGAATAGAGCGTGAAGCCGGGGGACTTCTCGCTCCCCATCGACCGGAACCACTCTTTGCCGTTGTTGAGGATCGCGGGAACCGAGGCGATCGACTCGACGTTGTTCACCACAGTCGGGCACGCGTAGAGGCCCGCGACGGCAGGGAAGGGAGGACGCAGCCGCGGCTGACCCCGGCGGCCTTCGAGCGAGTCCAGCAGCGCGGTCTCCTCGCCGCAGATGTACGCGCCCGCGCCCGCGTGCACGGTGAGCTGGAGATCGAGCCCGCTGCCGAGGATGTTCTCGCCGAGATAGCCCGCCTCGTACGCCTCGCGGACGGCCTCGTGCAGCCGCCGCAGGACGGGGACCACCTCGCCCCGCAGATAGATGAAGGCGTGCGAGGACCGGATGGCGTAGCACGCGATCACGATGCCCTCGATGAGGCTGTGCGGGTTCGCGAAGAGGAGCGGGATGTCCTTGCAGGTCCCCGGCTCCGATTCGTCGGCGTTGACAACGAGATAGTGCGGCTTTCCATCACCCTGGGGGATGAACTGCCATTTCATTCCCGTCGGGAACCCGGCGCCGCCGCGTCCGCGCAGACCCGAGTCCTTGACGTAGGCGATCAGGTCGTCCGGGGACATGGCGAGCGCCTTGCGGAGTCCCTCGTACCCCTCGTGCCGTCGGTAGACGTCCAGCGACCAGGACCTGTCCTCGTCCCAGAAGGCCGACAGCACGGGTGCGAGCAGCTTCTCGGGGCTGCTGCCTTTCAGCTCGGGTGCCAAGGTCATCACTCCCCCTCCTCGGCGGCGGGCCCTGCCGGGTGGGCTGGGTCGGAGGCCGATGTGTCCTGCGGCGCGTCGTGTGAACTGAGGTGCTCGGCCGGCGACGGCTCGTGCGCCGCCCGCCCCGGCACCTGGTCGTGCGGGCCGGAGTCGTGCGGGCCGCCGTCGCGCGGGTGGACCACGCGCGCGGGTGCGGCCTCTCCCTTGGCCAGGCGAAGGCCCACCAGCGACGCGGGTCCCGCGCTGCCGCTCGCCTCGACGGCGCCGTCCCGCTCGTCGGGGAAGCCCGCCAGGATCCGGGAGGTCTCCTTGAAGGTGCACAGCGGCGCCCCGCGCGTGGGCGACACCGTCCGTCCGGTGCGCAGGTCGTCCACCAGGCGCTTCGCGCTCTGCACGGTCTGGTTGTCGAAGAACTCCCAGTTCACCATCACGACCGGCGCGAAGTCGCAGGCCGCGTTGCACTCGATGTGCTCCAGGGTGATCTTTCCGTCGTCGGTGGTCTCGCCGTTGCCGACGCCCAGGTACTCCTGGAGCCCCTCGAAGATCGCGTCGCCACCCATCACCGCGCAGAGGGTGTTGGTGCAGACACCCACCTGGTAGTCACCGCTCGGCCGGCGCCGGTACATCGTGTAGAAGGTGGCGACGGCGGTGACCTCGGCCGTGGTCAGGTCCAGCACGTCCGCGCAGAACCGCATCCCGGTCCGTGTGACATGGCCCTCCTCCGACTGCACGAGGTGCAGCAGCGGCAGGAGCGCGGAGCGGGAGTCGGGATAGCGGGCGATGATCTCGCGCGCGTCCGCCTCCAGCCGGGCCCGGACGTCGTCCGGGTAGGCGGGCGCGGGCAGTTCGGGCATGCCCAGGCTGACGCCACGCTCGGAAGAAGAGGTGGTCACCGGTCGACGCCTCCCATCACGGGGTCGAGGGACGCGACGGCGACGATGACGTCGGCGACCTGGCCGCCCTCGCACATCGCCGCCATCGCCTGAAGGTTGGTGAAGGACGGGTCGCGGAAGTGGACCCGGTAGGGGCGGGTGCCGCCGTCGGACACGGCGTGCACCCCGAGTTCGCCCTTGGACGACTCGACGGCCGTGTACGCCTGTCCCGGCGGGACCCGGAAGCCCTCGGTGACCAGCTTGAAGTGGTGGATCAGGGCCTCCATGGAGGTGCCCATGATCTTCTTGATGTGGTCGAGGGAGTTGCCGAGACCGTCCGGGCCGAGGGCGAGCTGGGCGGGCCAGGCGATCTTCTTGTCGCCGACCATGACGGGGCCGGGCTGGAGCCGGTCCAGGCACTGCTCGACGATCCGCAGGGATTCGTGCATCTCCGCGACACGGATGAGGAAGCGGCCGTAGGCGTCGCAGGTGTCGGTGGTCGGCACCTCGAAGTCGTACGTCTCGTAGCCGGAGTACGGCTGGCTCTTGCGCAGGTCGTGCGGGAGGCCGGTGGAGCGCAGGACGGGGCCGGTGGCGCCGAGGGCCATGCAGCCGGCCAGGTCGAGATAGCCGATGTCCTGCATCCGGGCCTTGAAGATGGGGTTCCCGGTGGCGAGCTTGTCGTACTCCGGGAGGTTCTTCTTCATCTTCTTCACGAACTCGCGGATGTGGTCGACCGCGCCGGGCGGCAGGTCCTGGGCGAGTCCGCCGGGGCGGATGTAGGCGTGGTTCATCCGCAGGCCGGTGATCAGCTCGTAGATGTCGAGGATCATCTCGCGGTCGCGGAAGCCGTAGATCATGATCGTGGTCGCGCCCAGCTCCATGCCGCCGGTGGCGATGCACACCAGGTGGGAGGAGATCCGGTTCAGCTCCATCAGGAGCACCCGGATGATCTGGGCCCGCTCGGTGATCTGGTCCTCGATGCCGAGGAGCTTCTCTACGGCGAGGCAGTAGCCGGTCTCGTTGAAGAAGGACGTCAGGTAGTCCATGCGCGTCACGAACGTGCTGCCCTGCGTCCACGTGCGGAATTCGAGGTTCTTCTCGATGCCGGTGTGGAGGTAGCCGATGCCGCAGCG
>NZ_JAANNX010000148.1:0-3144 GCF_013363615.1 Streptomyces sp. CAI-85
ACTGCAAGGAGGCACGGGTGCCGCTGCTGACCCGCATCAGGGGACCGCGCGATCTGGACCGGCTCAGCCTGGAGGAGCTGGACCTGCTGGCAGAGGAGATCCGGACCTTCCTCGTCGACGCCGTGTCCAAGACCGGCGGCCACCTCGGCCCCAACCTCGGCGTGGTCGAGCTCACCATCGCCCTGCACCGCGTCTTCGAGTCGCCGAAGGACAAGGTGCTGTGGGACACGGGCCACCAGTCCTACGTCCACAAGCTGCTCACCGGCCGCCAGGACTTCTCCCGGCTGAAGATGAAGGGCGGCCTGTCCGGCTACCCCTCGCAGGCCGAGTCCGAGCACGACGTCATCGAGAACAGCCACGCCTCCACGGTGCTCGGCTGGGCCGACGGCATCGCCAAGGCCAACGAGATCCTCGACCGCGACGCCCATGTCGTCGCCGTCATCGGTGACGGCGCGCTCACCGGCGGCATGGCCTGGGAGGCGCTCAACAACATCGCCGACGCCAAGGACCGCCCGCTGGTCATCGTCGTCAACGACAACGAGCGCTCCTACGCGCCGACCATCGGCGGCCTCGCCAACCACCTCGCGACCCTGCGCACCAGCGACGGCTACGAGCGGTTCCTGGCCCGCACCAAGGAGGTCCTGGAGCGCACCCCGGTCGTCGGCAAGCCGCTCTTCGACACCCTGCACGGCGCCAAGAAGGGCCTCAAGGACTTCATCGCCCCGCAGGGCATGTTCGAGGACCTCGGCCTGAAGTACGTCGGCCCGATCGACGGCCACGACATCGAGGCCCTGGAGTCCGCGCTGGCCCGCGCCAAGCGCTTCGGCGGCCCCGTGATCGTGCACTGCCTCACCGAGAAGGGCCGCGGCTACCAGCCCGCCCTCCAGGACGAGGCCGACCGCTTCCACGCCGTCGGCAAGATCCACCCCGACACCGGACTGCCGATCGCCACCTCCGGCGCCGACTGGACGTCCGTCTTCGGCGAGGAGATGGTCAAGCTCGGCGAGGAGCGCCGCGACATCGTTGCGATCACCGCCGCCATGCTCCAGCCCGTCGGCCTGGACCGCTTCGCCAAGGCGTTCCCCGACCGGGTCTACGACGTCGGCATCGCCGAGCAGCACGGCGCCGTCTCCGCGGCCGGCCTCGCCCACGCGGGCGTGCACCCCGTCTTCGCGGTGTACGCCACCTTCCTCAACCGCGCCTTCGACCAGGTCCTCATGGACGTCGCCCTGCACAAGTGCGGGGTCACCTTCGTGCTGGACCGGGCCGGTGTCACCGGCACCGACGGCGCCTCGCACAACGGCATGTGGGACATGTCGATCCTCCAGGTCGTCCCCGGCCTCAGGCTCGCCGCCCCGCGCGACGCCGACCAGGTCCGCGCCCAGCTCCGCGAGGCCGTCGCCGTGGACGACGCGCCGACCGTCGTACGGTTCTCCAAGGGCGCCGTAGGCCCCGCCGTGCCCGCCGTGGGACGCGTCGGCGGCATGGACGTGCTGCGCGAGCCCGGCACCGGCACGCCGGACGTGCTGCTGGTCTCCGTGGGCGCCCTGGCGCCGATGTGCCTGGAGATCGCGGGCCTGCTGGAGCGGCAGGGCATCACCACCACCGTCGTCGACCCGCGCTGGGTCAAACCCGTCGACGAGGCCATGGCCCCGCTCGCCGAACGGCACCGGGTCGTCGTCACCGTCGAGGACAACAGCCGCGTCGGCGGTGTCGGCTCCGCGATCGCGCAGACCCTGCGGGACGCGGGCGTCGACGTCCCGCTGCGCGACTTCGGCATCCCGCCGCGCTTCCTCGACCACGCCTCCCGCGCCGAGGTCATGGCCGAGATCGGCCTGACCGCCCCCGACATCGCCCGCCAGGTCACCGGCCTGGTCGCGCGGCTCGACGGGCGCTTCGACGGTGCCGCCGGTGTGGAGTCGGTGCAGCCCGCGCGCGACTGACGCCACCCGACACGACCGGATGGGCCGGTTCGACCACTGCGAAGGGTGGTCGAACCGGCCCATTCGCGTTAACGCGTCCGGGCCGGGGCATACGCAAGTACGCCCTCTCGATCATGTCTGGGACGACGCAGCGTGGGAGGTACGCGCACATGAGCAGCACCCTCTTCCGGACGAAGAACGTCGAGCAGTCCATCCTCGACACCGAGGAGCCCGAGCACGCGCTCAAGAAATCCCTGTCCGCCCTGGACCTCACGGTCTTCGGCGTCGGTGTCATCATCGGCACCGGCATCTTCGTCCTGACCGGCACGGTGGCCAAGAACAACGCGGGGCCCGCCGTCGCCCTGGCGTTCGTCGTCGCCGGTGTCGTCTGCGCGCTCGCCGCGCTCTGCTACGCCGAGTTCGCCTCGACCGTGCCGGTCGCCGGATCGGCGTACACCTTCTCCTACGCCTCGCTCGGGGAACTGCCCGCCTGGATCATCGGCTGGGACCTGGTCCTGGAGTTCGCCCTCGGTACGGCGGTGGTGGCCGTCGGCTGGTCCGGCTACGTCGCCTCGCTGATGGACAACGCTGGCTGGCATCTGCCGGACGCGCTCGGCAGCAGGGACGGGGCCGACGGCTTCGGCTTCGACATCCTCGCCGCGGTGCTCGTCCTGGTGCTGACCGCGATCCTCGTCATCGGCACCAAGCTCTCCGCGCGGGTCACCGCCCTGGTCGTCGCGATCAAGCTCGTCGTCGTCCTGACCGTGATCATCGCGGGCGCCTTCTTCATCGAGGGCTCGAACTACGACCCGTTCGTGCCGAAGGCGCAGACCGTGGAGGCGGGCGGGAACCTCCAGGCCCCGCTCATCCAGCTCATGTTCGGCTGGGCGCCCTCCAACTTCGGCGTGATGGGCATCTTCACCGCCGCCTCCGTCGTGTTCTTCGCCTTCATCGGCTTCGACGTCGTCGCCACGGCGGCCGAGGAGACCAGGAACCCGCAGCGCGACATGCCGCGCGGCATCCTCGGCTCGCTGCTGATCTGCACCACCCTCTACGTCGCCGTGTCGATCGTGGTCACCGGCATGCAGCACTACACCGAGCTGTCGATCACCGCGCCGCTCGCCGACGCCTTCAAGGCCACCGGGCATCCGTGGTTCGCCGGCTTCATCAGCTTCGGCGCGGCGGTCGGTCTCACCACGGTCTGCATGATCCTGCTGCTCGG
>NZ_JAANNX010000149.1:0-3019 GCF_013363615.1 Streptomyces sp. CAI-85
CGGCCAAGAGGGGGTCCTTCCGAGGGCTCGGACTCACTACGCGCGTACCGGTCCCTCTCCCGCGCACAGAGACAGAGATCCCAGATGGGAGGCACTCTGATCGTCAATGCTCAAGTGAGGGCATGCCCCTGGTGACGGGCAGGGGACAGCTAACAGGCAGCGCAAAGGGTCAGTGTAGCCACTTGGCACACTGATGTCCAGTGCGGGTTTTTCGAGACCCTCGTTGTTCTCAACGCCCTCGGTCTGCTTGCCCTCGACGCACGGTGATACTGCCCTCTTCGCCGTCGATCCATGCCTCGGATTCGGATCCTTGTGACGACGCGTCCTGAGAATTGCGCGCTGCGTGCGGTTCGTCAAGGCCCCCCTGCCGAACCGGGATGCTCGGGAGACACGACGAAGATCACCATACCCCCCGCTCACGCGGCTTCGAGGCAACCGTGGCCGCGCTCCGGGAACGACGAAGAGCGACCACCCGGATGGATGATCGCTCTTCGGTGCACCGGCGTTACAGCCCCCGAGGGGGTTGTTTCAGCCTTTGCTCGCGGTCGTCGCCGACCGCGGGGTGTTACTTGACCTCGACGGAGGCGCCGGCGCCCTTGAGGGCCTCGGCGGCCTTCTCCGCGGCGTCCTTGGCGACCTTCTCGAGAACGGGCTTCGGGGCGCCGTCCACGAGGTCCTTGGCCTCCTTGAGACCCAGGGAGGTCAGCTCACGCACGACCTTGATGACCTGGATCTTCTTGTCGCCGGCGCCGGTGAGGACGACGTCGAACTCGTCCTTCTCCTCAGCGGCCTCGGCCGGGGCGCCGGGGACGGCGGGGCCGGCAACGGCGACCGCGGCGGCGGCGGTGACGTCGAAGCGGTCCTCGAACGCCTTCACGAACTCGGAGAGCTCGATGAGGGTCATCTCGTCGAACTGCGCGAGCAGGTCTTCCTGGCTGAGCTTCGCCATGGTGGGCGATCCTTCCACTAATTCGGCTGGTGCCGGATGTACATGTCTGGCGGGCGTACGATCGGCCCGCTGTGACCGCGTGCCCGGGCGGACTGCCTCAGGCTGCGGTCATGCTGCGAGCCGAGTTACTCGGCACCGCCCTGCTCGTCGCGCTTGGCGCGAAGGGCGTCCACGGTGCGGACGACCTTCGAGGGGAGCGCCTGGAAGAGCTGCGCAGCCTGCGTCTGCTTGCCCTTGAAGGCACCCGCCAGCTTGGCGAGCAGAACCTCGCGGGACTCGAGGTCCGCAAGCTTCTTGATCTCGTCGGCGGACAGCGCCTTGCCGTCAAGGACACCGCCCTTGATGACGAGGTTCGGGTTGTCCTTGGCGAAGTCACGAAGACCCTTCGCCGACACCACCGGGTCACCGGTGACGAAGGCGACCGCCGTCGGACCGTTGAACAGGTCGTCGAGCGAGGTGATCCCGGCCTCGTTGGCCGCAATCTTGGTCAGCGTGTTCTTCACCACGGCGTACTGGGCGTTCTCACCGAGCGAACGACGCAGCGTCTTGAGCTGCGCCACGGTGAGACCCCGGTACTCGGTCAGCACAGCGGCGTTCGAGCTGCGGAACGCTTCCGTCAGCTCGGCTACCGCGGCAGCCTTGTCGGGCCTTGCCATAGAGCGTCGGCCTCCTTCCGGGTGATGAGGACCGCTCAGAAGGGGCTGGGAAAACGAAACGCCCCGGCGCAGGCGCACGGGGCGTGGCTCGACCGGAACGGCATCCAGTACGGATTCCGGGCCGGGAGCAACTTCCACAGTCACCTGCGCGGGTCGTCCGCGTATCAGCGGATCCTTCGGCCACCGCCCCCTCTTGCGAGAGCACGGCAACGACCAGCGGTCTTTGGCTTCTGTAGGAGAGTACGGGAGGCGAACCCCGCCAGGCAAATCGCCCGGTTCTACGAGGTCCCGCCCTGCTGCTGCACCAGATCCGCGAAGTCGGCGGTGTCGCTCGCCGGCGGCTCCTCGGCGCTCACCGGGGTGCCGTAGTCGCTGTAGTACGCGGTCTGGGTGAAGGCGCCGGCCGTGGTCTCGCCCTTCTCGACCTTCTTGACCAGCAGGTCGTCGTCGTTGACCCAGATGTCGACGGTCTCGGTGGTGACACCGGCCTGGTCGAGCTGCTTCTTCAGGTCGTCGAGCTGCTTCTGGCTGAGGTCGGAGTTCTTCGAGGCCAGGTCGGCCACGTCGACCGTGCCCGAGTAGTGCGTGGTCTGCTGGCCGCGGACCTTCTCCTCGCCGACCTTGCGCACGTCCCCGGAGGCCAGCAGGAGCTTCACCGACTGGTTCGGGGTGGTGTTCTGCATCTGGTCCTTGAGATAGGCGCCAGAGCCGCCCGCGAGGGACTCCAGGTCGTCGTACGCGTACTTGATCCAGTGCTTGCCGCCGGCCTGCGCGGCGAACGCGTCGCCCATCTTGGCGTAGTACGCGTCGGGCAGATAGCGGGCCTCCATCGAGGTGCTGCCGGTCTGCCGCATCGTCTCGGCCATGGTGCCGCCGGTGTACGTGATGGTGAGCGTGCCGGTGAGGCCGTCGCCCCAGCCGAGCGCGCCGTCGGCGGTCATCGACATCACCGAGCCCATGGTCGTGCTGGACTCGACCTTCGCGGAGTCGGCGGCATCGGTGGACTTCTCGGCGCTGCGCAGGGCGGCCAGCGGCGAGAACCGCGCGGCCCCGTCCTTGCCGGAGCCCTTCGAGCCCTCCGAGCCCCCCGAGTCCCCCGAGCTACAGCCGGTCACCGCGCTCAGCACGGTCACCGCCGCGATGGTCAGACCCGCACGCCGCAGAGTCGTGCTCTTCATTCGCTCCACCCCCAAGGAATCCTGTGTCCGCACGCTAACGCACGGCGCTGACACCCGTGCGCAATAAGTCGTACGGAAGAGTCGTACGGAAAAAGGGACGAGCCCCGCACCTCGAAAGGTTGCGGGGCTCGTCACCGACTGCTGTGAGCCGTACGACTTCGACGAGTCGACGGATCAGACCGCGGCCGGGTCCTCCTCGACGAGGAGGTTGCGGGTGCGGTTCGGGTCGACCTGGA
>NZ_JAANNX010000062.1:0-29570 GCF_013363615.1 Streptomyces sp. CAI-85
GCCGACGCGTTCCGCGACCGGAAGAACTCGTACTCGCCGCCCTCGACCGGCTCGCCGCCACGCTCGGCGTACAGCAGTTGCCAGAACTTGGGCAACTGGACGTCGTCGAGCAGCTCGGGAACCAGGGCGAGCGCGCGCGGGTGAATGCAGCTCAGGCCAATCGCAGTCGGTTTCCCGTCCTGCCGGAACAACCGGATGCGCAACACGATCTCGTCGCCCAGCTCGACGCCGAGCTGTTCGGCGATGTGCGGGTCGAGGCACGACCGCAGGGCCGGCGGCCGGAGACGCCCGGACGTCTCACCGTCCGCGTGCGGGTCTCCGGTACGGATAAGCCGTTCAAGCCGAGCGACCCCGGTCACGACGGGCGGGGGCAGCGTGGCGACGACGGTGCCCGTCCGGCGGCGCGCGACCGTGAGGCCCTCGCGGCGCAGCTCGCCCATGGCGCGCTCGGCCGTAGTCCGGCTGACGCTCCACTCGGTCTGTACCTCCCGGACGGTCGGCATCTTGTCGCCGGGGGCGAGCTCACCCGACCTGATCTTGCGTCGGTAGGTGTCTGCGATCTGTTCGTGCTTCGGCACAGGGGCGCGGTTCGTGGTCATGGTTGGGTGGTCTCCCCCAGTCGGGCGGGTGTCGTCTGCGACTCACTGTAGACCATTGTCCCGGGACATTGACAAGGCTTGTCGCGGGGTGTCATTGTCGAGTCGTTCGCTAGATCGCCGACCGGCGAAAGCCGAGGTGAGCGTGCGGACTTGCAGCACCGCCATGCCCTGAAACGGGCGCGCGGGGCCCGGCGTCGCAACCGCCGGCCCCGCGCTCGGCGGGACCACTCACCAACTCAGTCGCAAGGATGTGATCTCCGCCGTGGGCACCACCATGCCTGAAACCGCCCCGCCGCAGCGAATCGCGCTGACGCTCGACGACGTCGAGCGCGCCGACGACGCCCGCGGATTCGAGCTCGACGAGCAGCTCGTCGGGGGGTGGACCGCGTGACCGCCACCGCCGTCCGCCGTAACGCCGCCGCGTTCGTCGCCCGCCTCGACCAGGTCCCGCCGCGCATGCTGCCGCTCGTCGCGCCGCTGCTCCTGGTCGTGCTCGGCGCGGCCGTCATCGCGGTCGTCGCGGTCCTCGCCGCCGTGCTCGTCGTCGCCGCATCTGCCGTCGTCGTCCTGCTCGGCCGCCGTGCCATCCACGCCGCCGCCACCTACAACGGCAAGGCGGTGACGGCATGATCCGCGTCGCCCTCGCCCGCACCCTGCGCACCATGCGCGGTGACCTCGACCAGGTCCGCGCCGAGCTCGACCAGGCCCTCGCCGACGCCGACACCTGGCAGGAGCGCTACACCGTCGAGGCCGAGCGCGCCGACGCCGAGGGCGCCCGCGCCGACGCCCTGCTCGCCAGCCTCGACCAGGCCCTCACCATGACCCGCGAGCAGTTCGACGGGATGCTCGCCGTCCTGCGGCAGGCCGCCGAGGAGCGCGACAACGCCCGCGCCGAGGCCGCCGCCTACCGCAAGAGGCTCGACCTCACCCCCACCCCCCAGGACCAGGACACCCGCGCCGCCGCCGCCGAATCCGCGGGCGCCGTCCTCGACGCCGCCGCGTCCCGCACCCCCGAGGAGACCGACCAGTGAGCAGCTACAGCGAGGAGCGCCGTAAGGACCGCGCCGCCGAGCGCGCCGAGGACCGGGCCGACCGTGCCGCCGCCGCCGAGCTGCGCGACAAGCGGCGGGCCGAGGCCGAGGAGCGGGCCCGGAAGGCGCAGGCCGCCGACCGCCGCGAGGCCGACCGCCGCCGCGAGCAGCAGCGCGAGGCCGCCGCCCGCCGCCGCGCCGAGGCCCGCGCCCGCTACACCGCCACCCTCAAGCGCGCGACGGCCGAGGGCGACACCATCGCCGCCCTGGTCGTCATGGCGTGCAGCATCGCCCCGGCGTTCTACTTCCAGGTGTCCGCGCTCACCGCCGTGCCCGGCCTGCCCGGGTTCATCGCCGTGTGCCTCGCGGTGATGCTGGAGGCCGGCGCATGGGTCGCCACCATCGCCGGGGAGCGCGCAAAGCGCGAGGGCCGCCCGGTCGGCAAGTTCCGCGCAGCGATGTGGGCGTGCGCCGCGCTCGCCGCGTGGATCAACTACGGCCACGCCCCGGCCTCGCCCGGCAACTGGCTCGCCTACGTCCTCGCGGCCGCCTCCCTCGGCGGCGTGTTCTTCTGGGAGCTGCGCGGCGCGGGCCGCCACGGAGGAAAGGCCGGCCGCACCCGGGCCGACCGTCGCGAGGCCGCCGCCCGCCGCCGTCACGCCCTCGCCCGCCGGTTCCGCTTCCGCGCCGTGCACAAGCGGTACCGGATGATCCTCACCGCCATGCCGTACGGCACCGTCGACCGCGAGCAGGCATGGGAGCGCGCATGGGTCGACCACCACGGCGCACCCCTCGCCGACACCGCCGACGCCCTCGACCACCGCACCCGTGCGACCGAGGCGTACGAGACTGGCCTCGCCGACGGCGGCCGCCCGTTCGGCATCGAGCCGCGCCCCATCACCGACGTCGACGCGTTCCTCGCCGGTCTCTTCCCGGACGCCGACGACGCGGCCGCAGACGGCCCGCAGAGCGGCCCGCAGGGCGGCGGCGGGACCGGCGTCCGGACGCGTCACGCCGAGCCCGCAGAGGGCGAAACTCCCCTAGGGCGCAAAGGGATGCAGGGGTCTTCCGACCCCTCGTCCAAGGCCCCCGTCCGCTCCCTCGACCCGAGCCACCTCGACGCGGTGCGCAGGCTCGCCGACGAGCTCGGCGGAGCCGACCGACTGAGCATCGCGAAGATCCGCCGGGCCGGGGTCGGCGGGAACGACCGCTACCTCTCCGCGCTCCGCAACAAGATCCAGGGGGAGGGCCGGAAGTGAACACCCCACTCGTCTACGTGATCACGCACCCCGAGCTCGCCGCCGTCAAGGTTGGGCAGAGCTCGACCCGCTCGGCGAGGCTGGCCGAGTTCGGCCGGGCCGGATGGCAGACGTACCGCACGCTGCACCTGCCGACCGTTCCGCTTGCGTACGAGACCGAGCAGCGCGCCCTGTTCGAGCTGCGGCACCGGATGCACCTGCCGCCGTACCTCACGGCCGAGCAGCTCCCTGCCGGGTGGACCGAGACGGTAAGCGCCGGTACCGCCCCGCCCGCCATCGTGTGGGACATCGTCTGTGCTGAGGCCGGCCGAATCCTGCTCGGCGGCGGGCGGCCCGCCCGGCGGCCGTCCGCGAACCGCCGCCGGGTCGAGCGCCCCCTCGCCGAGGCCGACCTCGACGCCGCGCGCAAGCTGCACGCCGCCAACCCCAAGACGTTCTCAACCCCGGCCGTCGCCCGCACCCTCGGCCGCTCGAAGGTGTACGCGCAGCGCGTCCGCGACGCCGTCCTCGCCGAGCAGGACGCCGACCGGAACGGCGGCGGGCGGTGAGCCCCCTCGCCGGGGCCGCCCTGTACGCGGCCGTCACCGGGCGGGCGAACGGCGGGTGTGAGTGCGCCCACGACCGGCCCGGCGGATGCGGTCGCCTCGACCACCCGGTCACCGGCCGGTGGTGCCACCAGTCGGCCGGGCCCGGCGTTCCGCTTCATGTCACCCCGGTCGACCCGGCCACCCCGGACCACACCGCCGTGACCCTCGGCCCCGACGAGCTGCTCGCCCTCTGCCGCGCCTGCTACGTCCGCCGCCGCAACACCCACCGCAAGACCCGCGAGCAGCAGCTCGCCGCCGAACTCGCCGAACGACAGGGCGCCCTCTTCGCCCTCGACACCGAAGGGATCACGCCGTGAGCGACAGCAAGACCCGCCGCACCCCCGCCCCCCGCCTGCTCATCGTCGCGGCCCCCGCCGGCCTCTACGTCGGGATCACGCAGGCCGCCGAGCACCCGGTCGCCGAGGCCGCCGGAAACGGCGCCCTGATCGCCGGTCTCATCCTGGCCGGCCCCGCCTTCGTCGGCGGCGTCGGCAAGGCCGCGGCCGCGTCGGCGGCCCGGAAGAAGGCCAAGGCCAAGGCCGCCGAGGACGCGAAGAAGACCGAGAGCAAGTGACCGCCCCGACCCTCCACACCGCCGGGCACTGACGAGAACGGCCCGGCCCGGACGACACCCGGACCGGGCCCATGCGCCCCACCCAACCAAGGAAGGAACACCCCGCCATCATGTCTCAGCACCCCGGCAACGAGTACACCGCCCCCGACGGCGCGCAGGTCATCGAGCTCGCCAACTTCATGGACGACGACGCCCGCGCCCGGCTCAGCGCCGACGCCCGCGAGGCCGTCCACCTCACCCCCGCCGGAATGGCCGACCTGAACACCGGCACCCTGGTCGTCGAGGGCGGGATCGTCGAGCAGCTCGACGACCAGGCGCACGGCACCGGCCTGCGCACGGTCATCCCCGCCACCTTCCGCGACCCGGCCGCATGGCAGCACCGCCGGGCCGTCGCCCGCAACGCCGCCGCGTTCCACGCGGTGCGCACGCCCCGGTACGCCTACCGCGCGCTGAGGGTCGCCGCCATCGGCGCCATGGTCGCCACCCGCGACGCCTGGTCGTACGTGACCGCCGGCGAATACGGCGAGCTCGCCGACCAGGTCCGCCGCAGCAAGGCCGGGGCCGAGCACATCGCCGACCTGCGGGCCGACCGCAGCAAGGTCGCCGCCGAGCGCCGCCGCGAGCCGGTCGTCGTCTACAGCGCGACCGGCGTCACGTCCTACGTGTCGGCCGTCGCCGCCCTCGGCGAGGCATGGAGCCTGGCCCTCGCCGGTACCGCGATGCTGCCGCTGCTCCTGGTCTTCTACCTGCTCGGCCGCCGCGAGCTCGGCCGCCGGGACGGCGGAGCCTTCACCATCACCGACGTGCCGGTCATGCGCGACACCGGCCGCACGATGCTCGGCGCCGACTCCGTGAACGCCGCCTTCCGGCAGGCCGGACTCACCCGCGAGGGTGAAGTGATCGAGCTCGTCGGCCCAGTCCGCGCCGTCTCCGCTCACGCCAGTGAGGCCGTCCTCGACCTGCCCGGTGACCTCACCCTGTCCAAGGTGGTGAAGGAGCGCGAGAAGCTCGCCGCCGCCTTCCGCGTCGACCCGTCTTGGCTCGACCTCACGGGGGCCGGCCACCCCGGACGCATCCGCGTATGGATCGCTTCCGAGGACCCGTTCGCCGCCGCCCGCACCTCGCCCCTGCTCGGCCACCCGGCCCGCATGGACGTGTGGAGCGCCGGAATCCCCATCGGGTTCAACCGGCGCGGAGAGGTGATCAGCCTGCGCCTGCGGCACGTCATGGCGCTGCTCGGCGGGATGAGCCGCACCGGCAAGGGCATGCTCCTGCGCAACCTGATCTGCGGCCTCGGCCTCGACCCGCGCGTGAACCTGCGCCTGGTCGCCGGGGCCAAGCCGGGCGAACACCGGGGATACGCGCCTGTGTGCGCCACGTTCTTCGGCCGCCGCCCCGAGCGCCTGGTCGCCCTGCTCGACGCCGTCCTCGCCGAGGCGTACCGCCGCGAGGACTACCTCGAAGACCTCGGCCGGGCCAAGCTCAGCGAGGGCGACCTCGCCCGCTTCCCCCTCGAAGTCGTGATCATCGACGAGTTCAAGCAATACGCGAGCAGCTCGGCCCGCGTGCCGGACCCGTCCGACCTCACCGGCAAGAAGATGGTCAAGGCCGCCGACCGGATCGCCGAGCAGGTCGAGGAGATTGCCGCGTTCGCCGCCGCCCTCAACATCACTCTCCTGATCTCGACGCAGGACCCGGACGCCAACACCGTGCCGCGCGGCTTCAAGTCCAACAGCGGCGCCCGGGTGTGCACCCGCACCGGCAGCCCGGACCAGACGAACGCCATTCTCAAGCCGGGCGCGACCGGGGCCGGCCTGCGGGCGCACGAGATCCCCGAGGCCCTCAAGGGTGCCGCCATCGTCGATATCGACGGCGCCCCGGGCGAGCTCATCCGAGGGTTCTTCGTCGAGGACGAGGAGTACGACGGGGCCGCGCCGCTCATCTCCGCCGGCGTCGAGCTGCGCGCCGAGCTCAGCCGCCTGCCCGGTCAGTTCGAGGACCCGATCGAGGCGCAGCTCGTCGAGGTCACCGGGGAGTCGTCCATCGCGGGGGGCCCCACCGGCTCGGGACGGCCGGGCGCCCTGTCCTCGGCGCCGACCGACCCCGCCGGAATCATCGCCGACCTGATCGCCGTCTTCGCCGCCGAGGGCGACCCCGAGCGGATGCGGACGGCGGAGATCCTCACCGCGCTCGCCGACCTCGACCCCGACGCCTGGTCGCCCGAGGCCCTCGGTGTCGACCCCGAGGACCAGGCCGCCTACGTCCGGACCGGCGGCGGCGAGCTGCGGAAGGCGATCGACGACGCCCTCGACGGCACCGGCCGTGAACTCGCCGCGCGCGGCTGGAGCGCGGGCGGCCGGGCGAACGGCTACTACCTCGCCGACGTCCGCGCCGCCGCCGGGATTGCCCCGGTTTGATCCCTCGGTACGGGGTCCGTACGGCCCGGTGCGCTGCAGGTCAGCGCCCGGTACGCCGTCCGTACGGACCCCTCACAGACCGGTACGCGTACCGGGCCCGAGGCCCCCGTACCGGCCCCGTCCGGACCGCCGTACGGACAACTGACCTGCGGTTTCTCGCGCCGTACCGAGCCCGTACCGGGCCGCGAACCGCCACAAAACGATCACACCGAGACACACCGCCCGAGGAGTGCAGCGATCATGAACCGCCCCGAATTCGCCCCCGTCGAGCCGTTCGCCGTCTACCCCTCGGCCGCCAGCCACGCGACCGCCATGGGCGGGGCCGTCGAGGCGCGCGCCGTCTACACCGCCCCCGCCCCCATGCCGGGCGCCGAGCTCGTCACCGTGCCCGGCGTCGGCCGCGTGTGGGCCTACACCGACCCGAGGCCCGCGCCCGCCGACCCGGCCCGCCAGGCCGAGCCCCTGCCCATGTGGGTCAAGGCCGTCGCCCTGCTCATGCCCTCGACCGCCTGCTCGGTCGCCGTCGGCGCATGGGGCCTGTCCCTCGCCGTCGGCGCGTTCGAGGCCATCACCGCCGCACTGTGGGCCGCCGCCGGGGCCACCGCGGCCGTCGGCGCCGTCGTCGGCGTCTCCGCCGTCGCCGCCCGTTCGGTGCGCCGAGGCGGCGGCCCGGTCACCGCCACTGCCACCGCCACCGCGTCCGGCCTGTTCAGCAAGGCCACCGCCACCGCCACCGCCACCCGGAAGTAGAGGAGCCCGCCCCATGTCCAGCGTCACCATGTCCGGCGTCACCATCGACGGCGTCACCATCACCTGCCCCGGCCGTACGATCCCGCCGCGCCGGGTCACCCTCATGGCCAGCGGGCAGACCGTGCACGCGACCTGCGGCGAGCGGCACCGCACCAGCGACGGCACCAGCGGACGCGCACAGTGCTTCTTCCCGGTCGAGCAGCTCACCGCCGCGAACGTCACCGCCCTCGCCGGGGCGCGGCCCGGTCACGTCCGGCTCACCCTGCCCACCGGCAAGAGGCTTGAGGGCAAGCTCGTCGCGGCCGGCGGCGCGGCGAGCAGCTCCTCGACCGGCCGGGCGGCCGGGGCCGTCGCTGCCAAGGGCGGTGCCGGGGGAGGGGGCCGGCCTGCCCCGCCGAAGCCTTCCGGGCGCGCGAACGGCGGGTCGTTCGCCGCCGCCATGGGTGCCATCGCGGCCGTCGCCGGGGCCGTCGGGCAGACGGCCGGAGCCGTCGGGCAGGTCGCGGGCGCCGGGGCCTCGGCCGTCGGATCGGTCTCCTCGGTCGCCCGCGAGGGCATCGGCGCGCGGCGGGACGCCCGCCGCGCCGACGACCGCCAGGAGCAGCGCAGGCACGCGCGCGACCTGCGCGAGGCCGACCTCGCAGACCGGCGTGACGAGCGCAGGCATGCGCGTGATCTGCGCGGTGTCGACCTCACCGAGCGGCGCGAGCAGCGCGAGCACGAGCGCGCCATGCGGGACGACGACTGAAACCCACCCCGGACTGTGACGCAATTTCGCGCACTACTCGGACTTGCGTCACAGTCACGAAACGGTGCAGTATTGGAATCGCTTCGGGACACCCCGGACACCACAGGGAGGAACACCCCATGACCAGCGGAAACAGCAAGACCCGGCTCGGCGGCCGAGGCCGCACCCTCGACGGCGGAACCCTCAGCGCGCGGGCCGGCCTCGCCGCCCTCACCACCCTCGGCGTCGCCGCCCCGTTCACCGCCGCCGTCCTCGGCGGCCTGGTCATCGAGGAGCAGCTCGCCCCCGGCCTGCCCAACTGGCAGCACCTCGCCTACACCATCGGCGCCGCCGTCATGATCCTCTCCGCCGTCGACACCACCCTCGGCCGCATCACCCACCGCACCGAGCAGCGCCTCAGCGGCCGCATCTACGGCCCCCGCACCTGGTCCTGCGAGGACTGCCCGGCGACCATCACCGCGCACCGCTGGACGCCCTACGACGCCGCCGCGTACGAGCAGCTCCTCGCCGACCCGGCCGCGCACGGCTGCACCGGCCCCCAGCAGTAACCGCCCCCCACCCACCCATCCGCCGGGCGGCGACGACACCGCCGCCCGGCACCCCACCCGAGAGGCACACACCATGACCGAGCTCGCCCACCGCGACGGCACCGCCGGGAACGGCATCGTCCGCCAGCACTGACCCCCCGACCCCTCGGCCCGGCGGACGCCTCGCCGCCTGCGTCGCCGTCCGCGACTGATCAGGAAGGGCACCAACCAATGGAAAGCACCAGGACCCCGCAGGAGACCGAGCAGAGCCTCGCGGAGATGCACGCCGCGTACGAGGAGATGGACCAGGCCGAATACGCGGGCTTCATGGCCGAGCTCGACGAGCGTGACGCCGCCCGCGAGGCCGCCGAGAGTGACCAGGTCGCCGCCGAGGGCGACGTCGACCTCGCGCTCGTCAGCTTCGGCTACCTGCACGGCCCCGCCCCCGAGGCCGAGCTCGTCGTCGACATGCGCCGGCACTTCCGCGACCCGCACGTATCACCCGAGCTGCGCGAGCTCACCGCCACCGACGAGCGTGTGACCCGGGCGGTACTGGACACCGACGGCGTGCGCGAGCTCGCCGCCGCGATCCTCGCCGCCATCGCCGCGTACCGGTCCGGCCCCTCGGGCGGCGTCATCCGCGTCGCCGTAGGGTGCGCCGGGGGCCGGCATCGATCGGCCGCCATGGTCAACCACCTCGCCCACCACGTGAGGACACACTCGGTCCTCGCCGTCGCCGTCGACCACCGGGACATGCACCGGCCCGTCGTCGACCGGTAGACCCGCACCCGCACCAGGCCCGCCCCGAGCTCGACCCGGGGCGGGCCTCGGCGTGTGCCCAGACACCGGCCCGGCCGATACGGTGCGCCCATGATTGTGCTGCTCGCCAACCTCAAACCGGGCGTCGCCAAGACGACGTCCGCCGGATACCTACTGCACGCCATCCATGAGCGGGGCGAGCGGGTCATCGGAGTCGACGCCGACCCGAGCCGCAGCCTCGAACGATGGGCCGATGCCGCCGGGTTCGCCATGCCCGTCATGTCACTGGTCACGACCAGCATTCACACCACCCTGCCGCAGCTCATCCCCGACGGCGCGCACGTCATCATCGACGGTGCGCAGGCCGAGGACCACGCCGGAGTCATCGCCTCGGCCGCGAGAATCGCCGACGTCGTCCTGGTGCCGCTCGCCCCCTCGGGCGTCGAGCTCGAACGCACCCTCTTGATGAAGAAGTTCCTTGAGGACGACGTCGCTCCCCTCACCTCCTCGGGCCGTATCGACATCCGGGCCCTGCTCAACCGGACCATCCCGAACGCCACCAGCACGGGGGAGGTGCGCGGTGTGCTCACAGATGCCGGGTGGACGGTGGCCAGCACCACCATCCCGCGCCGCGAGGAGTTCGCCGCGAGCTGGGGGAACCCGGTGACAGCGCGCGGCACGGCGTACGACGCCCTGGTGACCGAGCTCGGCATTGGCGGCCGCGGTGCCTAAGCGCAGCAAGTTCGCCGCCGCCGCCGCGTCTGGGGTGCAGCGCACGGGCGCCGACCGCGCGGCCCTGCCCGTGGCGCCGGCCGACCCGGCCGACGCCGTCCGCGCGCTCGTCGAGCAGCTCCCCGCCCTCGACGACGTCCGCGAGGTCGCCGAGGACGACGACTCCCCGCTCACCCCCGTCGAGCGGGCGCAGAAGGACACGACCGAGCACGTCATCGAGCAGGCCGCGCAGAGTGCCAATGCGGCCGTCTGGATCGTCGCGCAGGCCCTCGAACGGGCCGCGAAGGGACGTTGGTGGCGCGGCGAGTACGCCACCTACGACGCGTACGTACAGAGCAAGGTCAACCGGTCGGCGTCCTACGTCCGCCGCCTGCGGTCCGCCGCTCCCCTCGCGCTGGAAACCGCACAGGCGACGGGCTTCACCCCCAATGAGGGGCAGGCCCGCGAGCAGCGCAAGGCCGAGCAGCGATTCGGCACGCGCAAGGCCGTCGCCCTGTTCGGGGCCGTCGTCAAGGTCGCGGCCGAGGTCGGCGGTACCGCGACCGCCGCCAGGATCGCGGACGTCCGCGACGCCCTGCCTGCCGAGCTCGCCGACCTCGACGACGACCAGGCCGCCACCGTCATCGAGCGCACGGCCCGCACAGTCCTCGGTGTGCCAATTGGCCCGCCAGCGGACGACGGCGGGCCAATTGGCACACCAGGCGATGACGGCGAGATCGTCGACGCCGAGCTCGTCGAGGACCCGCTCGACGCTGTCCGCGACGCACTGCGCGGCCTGCGGGGCGTGAACAAGGGATTCAGCAGGGCGACGCTCCGCGAGGTCGCCGAGCATCCCGAGTACGCCAAGCTGCACGCCGGCCTGCTGTCGGCGGCGAACGCCGTGCGCAACAAGGTGGCGCAGGTTCCCCCCGTCGAGCGGGTCGAGGCGGTCGAGGGATAGGCGTACGGCAACGGCCCGCCCGGGAGTGCCGGGCGGGCCGCCGAGTGCAGTCCCGAGGGTTAGGCCGCGGTGCTCGCGGTGACCTGCTCGACCGCCTCGACGACGGCCGTCACCGGGTCTGTGTCACCCGGGAACTCGAACCACTCCCCGCGAACGCGGTACGCCTCGAACCGGGCGTGAAGGGCGCGTTCCAGCCGCAGGCCGCCCGGAGTCGACCAGAGCAGTTCGAGCGGGAAGGGTGACGCGCACCGGAACATCTCCAGCCGTTCGAGCGCGTACCCCTTGCCGATCTTCACCGGGCGGAAGTCGGGCGATCCGATCACATAGACGCTGCTCGCCTCACCAGATGAGGGCCGGGCGCGGCCCACGACGTCCCGCATGACGGTGGTCCGGTGCTCGCCCAGGGTCTCGCCGATGAGCGTCCAGGGAGCTCCCGCATCGTGCAGCGCGCGGGCAACGGGCCTGCGCTGTGCGCGGCCGAGCTCGGGGCGCCATTTGCCGTACGTCTCGGCAAGGTGCGCGCGCCATTCGTCCGGGGTCCACGGACGGGAGGTGTACGCGGCGATCACCTGCGCGCCGAAGTCGTCGGTAGGGTCGGTCATGTCGACCTGCTTTCTGTGTCTGTCGGGTTGGCCGGCCCCGGGGTGTTCCAGCACCGCCGGGGCGTTTCCATGATCGGGCACCGCACTGACAACAGGCCCCGCCAGAATGTGCCCGGCGGGGCCCTGTGTGCCCGCGTGCGGGCCTTACGCGTCGTCCTCGGGCAGGGCGAGGGTGACGTACGCGCGGACGCCGTCACCGTCGCGTGTGGGCCGGTAGGCGACCGGTGTCGACCTCGACGGACCCGCCGCCGCAGTCAGCGCCTCGACGAACCGCCGTACGGCCGTCTCGCGGCCGATGAGCCGGACCTCGACCACTCCGCCCGTCTCGGTGCCCGCAGTCGCCTGTACGGGTCGCGTGCGGCGCGCGGGGGTGCTGCGCCGGGTCATGCCGCACCGCCGAGCTCGTCGCGGCGCACGGTGCGTACCCGGTCCTCGGCGCACCCGCACGGGAACAGGAGATAGATCTGTGCGCGGGCGGCCCGGTCGGCGAGCGTCTGCGCGCCCTCGCCGAGCAGGGCGTCGAGGTCGCGGAACGCCGCCGCCTGCATGACCTCCCACATGCTTGCGCCCTTGCTCGCGGCGAGGTCGCGCAACTCGACCTCGGGGCCGTCCTCGGGCTCGTCGGCCGGGGTCGTCTGCACCACGTTGAATCCGCGGCCGCCGCACGACGGGCACCGCTCGGCGCCGTCGTCCCGGTCGTCGTCGAACTCGTCGAGATAGTCGTCCTCGAACCCGTCGTCGGGGTCGTCCGTGACATGAGCGGACGGCACGCAGTCGTCGTGCTCGGCACGGCCGCACCCCCAGCAACCGGGGCAGGCCGAGGGCACGGCGAGCGGGGGCCGGCCCCCGTCGCTCGGCTGTGAGAACCAGGCACCCGACACCGCCGTCCCCGCGCACTCCGGGCACGGGGCGGCCCCGCCGAGGTCGGGGCGCGGGTGGTCGACGACGAGCACCAGGCCGTCACCACCGTCCGCGTCGCCGTCCGTACGTACCACCGGGACCGACCAGGAGTCGAGGCCGGGTGACGCCTGCCTCCACCCGTTGACGGTCTCCGGTCCGCGCGCGTCCGGGCGGATCATGTAGCCGTGCTCGATGAGCCGGTGCCCGGCCGACGACGGGCGGAAAGACTCCCACTCGGGCAGGTCGACCGTGGCGACGATGCGCAGCTCCGCGTCGAGGACGTTCAGCTGGTAGCCGTGCTCGACCCGGCCGTCCTCGCCGGGGTGGCTGTTCGGGGTGCACACGGCCGTGAGGTCCGCCGCCTGGTCGTGACGGACGGCGTCGACCGCCTTCCGGTGGGTCTCTCCCGTGCTCGCGCTGCGGCCTCGGGCCGCGTTCTTCCGCGCGTGGTTCTTCACCATGCCTGCCTCTGTCCCGGCGCGCTCAGTCCCGTGACCCGGCACGCCTCTGCAGGGGCGGCGAGCGGTGGTCTCTCCTGCGGTGATGCGGTGCACCTGGGGCCGTCGTCGCCGCCGGTCACGGGCCAGCAGCTCGGCCGGGCCGCCGCAGTGACGGCCATCGGTGGGTACGGTACCGAACCCTCGGCGCGGGCGGGGCCGGCCTGCCAGACTCGGGCGAGGATAGACAGCGGACGGGCGGCCCCCAACTCCCATGGGGGCCGCCCGTCCGTCGTGCTGTGTGCCTTCCGGGCCCTACTGTCCGGCCTGCCCGGTCCACTCGACGAACGCCGTCCAGGGCGCGCGGTCGACGACCAGGCGCGGGCCGTCCGGCCGCTTGCCGTCCATCACTGCGACGGGGCCGCAGGCAGGGCGGGCGGCGTAGACGCAGTTGTCAGGGTCGCTGTGGCTGGACTTGACGTAGGGGGCGCCGTTCCAGTGCTGCGCGTGCATCGCGTGTGCCATTCGCTGATCACCTCTCGTGACTCCTCGGGTGACAGGGAGTGCCGCCCGAGTAGGGCGAAGGCACTGTATAGGCGCGCCATGTCCTCGGACCGAGTCGTGTACCAGCCACCGAGGAGACTCTCGACGTGCCCGACCCGGGCGCCGTCGGTGAGCGAGTGCACGGTGAACGGCTCGGGGCCGACGTGCGCCGAGATGTCCGGCAGGACCCGGACCGTGATGCGCGGGTACATGTCGATGATGTCGAGCAGGCGCAGCAGCTGGTGAGCATGGAACTCCAGCGGGCCCGGCGGGTGCGCGAGAGCGGCCTCGCCCATGATCAGCCATGCGTGCGAGTCGCCCGGCTCGCACATCCGGCGCAGGAAGTTCTCCGACCTGCGAATACGGGACTGCATGCGGCGCCCGAGCTCCTCCTCGGGCAGCGAGGGCGTCCGCGCCTTGATGGCGCAGTGCGAGGTCAGGGTCGTCTGGAGCAGGCCGGGCACGAGCTGCGGCGACCAGCAGCGCAGCGACTCGGCGGCGGCGTCGAGACACGCGAGCCGGTCCGTGGCCGAGGCGCCCATACCGCCGGCCATGCGACCGCAGTTGCGCTGATCGGGGGCGCGGAGCGCGCGGATCACGTCATCGGGATCTTGCACGGGTCTGTACCTTCCTGTCGGGATTGAGTGAGTGAGCGTCACCGTAGCGGCGTGTGGCGTGCCTCACGTCCGCTACGGCGAGATTGCGGACCGCTACTCGCCGTCCTCGGGCGGGACGATCCGGAACCGGGCGCGGACGGCCGTCCCCTCGCGGGCGGGCCGGTACGAGACCGGTGTCGCGGTCGAGGGCTCGGCCGCCTCGACGAGCGCCTCGGTGAGACGCTGCACGGTCTCCTCGGGGCCGGTGAGGATCACCTCGACCAGGCCGTCCGGCAAGGGCGCAGGCCCCGTGAGCAGCGGCCGGAAGGCGTTGTGCACGGCGTCGTACGCGTCCGTGTCGACGGCGTTCTCGCCGAGCTCGCCGACCAGGGCGCGCAGTCTGCCCGCCACGACGGACGGGCTCGGGCCGATGTCGTCGAAGGTGGGGCGGGCGAGGACGTCGAGGACGTCGTCGACGTCGACGCGGGGCCGACGGCCGGGCGGGGTGGCGCTGCGCGCCTCGGCAACGGCGAGGTCGAGTGCGGCGGCGAGCTGCGCGTCGTAATGCTCGTCCTCGGCGCGCAGCTCCTCGCGGATCTTCCGCCCGCGCGGGTGCAGTCGGGTGTACAGGTACAGGCTCAACCGGCTCATCGCGTCACCACTCCCCCGAGCCGGGCGGGTACGGGGCGACCCGTCCGCAGTAGTGACACACGTTCGCCTCGCCCTGGTCCGGAGTCGTCCGGTCGACGGTCGCACCGAGGCACCGCTCGCACTCGCCACGCTCCAGCACGGGGCCGCGCCCGGCCACGCACCCGGGGCAGGTGTGGCCGGCCTCGCCGTGCTCCCACCCGGCCTCGCGGGCCGCGTCCTCGGTCGTCCTTCCCTCGGGCAGGCCGAGCGGCTCCAGGAACACCGCGAGGCAGTCCTCGCGGTCGCAGGTCACGGCGTCCCGCATCATCGGCCCGGCTCCTGTCCGGCGCGGCGGACCCATGATGCGACGGTGGCGACGGTCGACCACTCCCATCCGGCAAGCCACTCGACGATGCGCCGGTCGTGCTCGCCGAGCTCGACACCGGCCTCGGCGAGGACCGCCAGGAGCGCGGCGCCCTGCTCGGCGTCGGAGTGGACGCCGCGCGGACTGGTCTCGACGGGCCCGGCCGGGACGGCGAGCTCGGGCGCCTGGTCCTGGTCGAGCTCGGCGACGACCTCGGCAAGGCCGGCGGCCCGCGCGCGGACCTCGGCACGGCTGAGCTGCTCGTCACGGGTGCGGGGCGCCCCGGCCAGCCACGGGAACGGGCGGATGCCGTCGGCCGCCTTGAACACGTCGATGGCCGTTCCCTGGGGGGCGTCCGGCAAGGGGACGACGCGGGCGCCGTGCATGGACGCCAGCATGCGGGCGCCGTGGTGCGCGCACCCGACGACGCCGGCGTTCTTCGCGTCGAGGACGGTCACGACGGGTGGCCCGTCGCACGGGGTCGGGTCCTCGGGGTGTGCGGCCGGGCAACGGCCGCGGGGGTTGTCTTCCACGATGTTCGGTCCCTTCGGTTCGGTTGGGTGGGCCGGGCGTCCGTCCCCAGGGTGGGGACAGGCGCCCGGTCGTGTGTGGGAAACGGCGGGGCCGCCACCGGGCGGGGCGACCCCGGCAGGGTCAGGCGGCGAGCAGCTCGGGGGCGTCCTGGTCCTCGACGACGACCCGGGACAGCTTCAGCGTGGGAGCGGCCGGGCGGGTCGGGATCTCGCGCCCGAGCTCGGCGAACACGGCGGCGATGGCGTCCCGGTCCCACTCGCGGCGCGAGGACTGCACCCACTTGACGGCCCATCCGTTGTAGATGCCGGTCACCGCGCGGTCGAGCGTCTTGCGCGCGGCCCTCTTGCCCCGGCTCCCCTCGTTGTAGGACTCGCGGGCGATCTCGTGAGCCTCGGCCGCCTCGGCGATCTCCTCGGCCGTAGGGGCGTCCTCGGGGTCGACGGCGGGGCCGGCCACTACGCGCTCACCCTCGGCGAGAGCGTCCTCGACGACCGTGCGGGCCTGCCGGACGGTGTCGACGACGGTGTCACGGCCTACCGTGACGATGGTGGTGACGGTGCGGGCGGCGAGTCGTGCGATGCTGAGGATCATTCCGGGACGCTCCCTTGCGACGGTGTTCCGGTACGGCGGCGACCCCCTGGCCGGGGTCGCCGTCCGCGTTTCCTGACACCCCAGACACTACACGAATACGTGTCAGAGTTTCAATGCGTTGTCACTATCGCGAGTCTGTGTCATTCTCGGGGTTCCAACCCAACCGAGGAGCAGCACCATGCCCACGACACGCACCCGCCGGAACCTCTGGCTCGACCGGACCCGGTGGGCCGCATTCCAGGACCAGGCCGCCGAGGGCCTGCTCGCCCCCGCCGTGATCCTTGATTACCTGCTCGACGGGTACGCCGACCGCACGGTCACCGTCGAGGCCGGCGGCCCCGCCCGCGAGCCGGGCCGAGGCCGCACGGTCGTCCCGCTCGCCGACGTCGTCCACCACAAGGCCAACGCCCGCGCCGAGGCCGACGGCCTGTCCCTGTCCGTCGTCTGTGACGCCCTGATCGCCGGATACCTCGACGGCACCGTCACCGTCACCGTCACCGCCGACGGCCGCACCACGGCCTGAGATGCGCGCGACGAAGGCCGGGCGCCGTCGTGTACTGTCCCGGCCTTACCTCCGCCCTCGCACAGGAGAGAGCGCATGTCAACGCAGCCGCAGGTACGCCCCGAAGTCGTCACGCTGCTCGCCGATGTGGCCATTGACCCGCAGCAGCACTACAGCACATGGACCCACCGCGACGGCCGCCCCCTCGCGCCCGACGAGGTCGACCTTGTCGGGTCGTCCACCCGCGCCGAGCTTGAGACGATGATCGCCTACGCGGAGCGGGCCGTGGCGTACGAACTGGAGGTGACAGAGGCTGGCGAGCGGATCATCGAGCTGACCAAGCCCTATTTCGCCAGACTGCCCGCAGGGTCCGTGATCAGAGATGTGGTCCCTCTCATGTCCAGCGAGGAGCGTGAGGAACTGCAACGGCTCGCCGACCTGGTGGCACCCGACGGGACGCTCGTTTTTTAGGACTCTCGACACAGCGACGCCCGGCCCCGCCCCCGTGGGGCCGGGCGTCGCTGTGTCCGGTCGGGAGTGGGGCCAAGCCGTTCCCGGCCGTCTCGAAAGCATGGTTACGAGACGGGGGGTGGGGGTGGCGTGCCCGGTGACGAAACCGCAGCTCGGCCAGTCTCGAAAGTTGGTCTCAGAAATGCGTCTTAAAACCCCCATCACGGCGTCAAGAACTGAGACACTGCCGTCATGGATCTCGGATACGCCCGCGTGAGTACGACCGCACAGGACCTCACCCGGCAACTCGACCGTCTCGCCGCCGAGGGAATCCCTCCCGAGCGGATCTACGTCGACAAACGGACCGGCGCCAACATGCAGCGCGAGGGCCTCGACGCGCTGCTCGACTACGCCCGGCCCGGCGACAGGATCAACGTCCTCACCCTCGACCGCCTCGGCCGGAACATGCGCGAGGTGCTCAACCTCGCCCACGACCTCACCGAGCGCGGGATCACCTTCCGCACGCTCGGCGACTCCCTGCCGGTCGACACCAGCAACCCGGGCCCCGGCACCGACATGGCTATCGCCATGCTCGCGATGTTCGCGCAGATGGAACGCACGTACATGCTGGAGCGGGCCGCCGGGGCGCGGGCCGCCAAGGAAGCGCGCGGCCTGCCGCAGGGCCGTCCGTCCAAGCTGACGGCGGCACAACGGGGGCGCCTGCTGGTGGCATGGGAACACCGGGTGCCCGAGACGCGTCCCGAAGAGATCGCCGCTGACTACGGGGTCAGCCGCGCCACGCTGTACCGCGAGATCGCACGGGCCCGCGAGGAACGCGAGGTCGCGCAGATCGGCGCCGCCGAGGTCGAGCTCGTCCTCGCAGACAACGGCGACGACTCCGTGCCCGGACAGCTCGGCGTGCCGCTCGACGACGACCAGGCGAAGAAGGGCGGGCAGTGAGCACCGCCGACAGCCTGCCCGAGCTCGCGCTCGTCGAGGCGCCCGAGCTGCTGCTCGCCGCCCCGACGCACGTCTACGTCGTCACGCACTCGGGCCTCAACGCGGGGAAGGTCGGGATCTCCGGGAGGGTCGAGGGCGCGCGCATCGCGGCCCATCTGCGGGCCGGGTGGCTGCTCTACCGGGCGCTGCTGCTTCCCGACAGGGATGCCGCCGTGGCCGTCGAGGCTGCCACGTTGGCCGAGCTCGGGAACGCCCGGGGATACGTCGCCCCCGAGGACATGAGGCAGGGCGGAAGCAGTGAGACCGTCGACCTGTCTCGCGTGTCGGCGCCCGAGCTGTGGCGCATGGTGTGCAGGCACGCCGACGCTGTCCCGGCACCGAGGGCGCCCGAGCCGGACGCCGTGGTTCTCTACCTGGCCAGCAACCACGTTGAGTTGCTCGCGGTCGGTTTCGTCGAACCGGCGTCCTGGCCGGGAACGCGCCGCGTGCTGCGGGCCAATAGGTGGCGCCTCGAAGCAGGCAAGGTGAGCCCAGACCGGGCGCGGGCCGCAGTGGACGCCGTTGCCGTGTTCGCCGACCAACAGGGCTACCGAGTCGACCCCTACGCCCCCGAACGGTCCCCCTCGTACAGCTCGTACAGCCTTCCGTTCCTTTCGTCCGCCGCCGCGCACGCCAGTGCCCGAGCCGTCGTCGAGGGTGTGCTCGGCGCCGCGCTGCACCACGACGACGAGTAGGCCGGCCACCCCGTCCGCCACCGGTCGGCCGGTCCGTCGTTGAGCAGCTCGGCAGGTCGAGACGTCGGGGCCCGCCGAGGGCGCGGGCGATCTCTCATCCCCCTTGCTCCGCATACTGGCGTCGCTCGGCCCGCCCCTCTGGTGCTCTCAGAGGGGCGGGCCGTTCTGCTGCGCCCGGTCGGCGAGGACGTCGAGGACGGCGCGTGCGGCCGTTCTGCAGAGCGCACAGACATCGCCGTGCGCGTACCCCTCGGCGCGGGCCTGGTCCTGGTCGGCGCGGCCTATCTGCACTGCGCAGTCGACGCAGGCCGGGCCGGTGGGGAACCAGTAGCCGACGGCCCGGCAGGTATCGCACACGGGGCGGATGCCCCCGTTGTACGCCTCACCGGATGGGGCGCCGGTACTGGTCGGCAACGCTTCCGTTCGACCACCGCAGCGAGCCGTCGGTGTTGTGCGTGAAGCCGATCCCGAGCCGTACGCCGCCCGGCTTCCCCGCCTGTGCTTCTTCGACCTGCCGGGCGAGGGTGTCGAGGGCGGCGGCGGCCTCCCGCATCAGGCGCACCAGGCTTCCAGCCGCGTCTACCGGGCTCGCGTCCGGCATGCCCGTGATCACCCCGAGCAGCTCGTCGGCCGTCATGTCCGGCTTGATCGCGCCGTCCTGTTCCACGTTGGCGAGCAGGCCGCCGAGGGCCCGCCGTACGCGCTGCGGGTCGGCCGTCATCGCACCACATCCCATCCGTCCGGGCCGGGGTGACGGCCGCGGGTTTCCCTCACCGGCCCGGCTCCGGGCTGATGTACGGCACCAACTTGAGGGCGAGGTAGACCGAGGCGTCGAGGCGGCCCGGCGAGGTCCCTGTCGCCGAGGGGGCCCACGTCGACCATTCGAGCTCTAGCTCGGGGAGCGGGCGGACCAGGCGCACCATGTCCTCGACGATCATCTGTGCCACGGGTTCCGCGCGGATGTGCTTGCCCTGCCGGGCCGTGACCTCGACGACGTAGGGGGAGTGCCGGGCCCGCACCCTGCCCTCGGCGGCGAGCGACCGCCACGCAAGGTTGATCATGCGGCGGGGCATGTCGCCCCCGTAGTTCCGCTCGACGACGACCGTGTCCGCGTTCGTCTCGGCCGCGAGCAGGCAGGCTTTCCGCGCCCACTCCTCCGAGCTCATCCGCCCGGACCAGTCGTGTGTCAGGTAGAGCCGGTGGTCAGTTCCGGCGAACCCGGCGATCAGGCCGGCCTCATCCTTCCCGCCGCCCGACGGGTCGACGGCGACCGCGCGTTGTACCGCCCCCGGCAGGACGTGACCGAACGGCACGCGCCGCTCGACGAGCAGCGAGGCCGGTACGAGCGCGCCCTCGCCCGCCGTGGGCGAGCACATGTAGAGCGCCTGCCAGTCGCGGGGGATCGTCGTGGCGTCGCGCTGCGCCTCCCAATGCGCGCGTGCCCCGGCGACGTCGTCCTCGGCGATCTGCGGGTGCGGCAGGGGATCGCCGGGTGCCCGGCCGAGCGGGTCGCCCTCGACCGCGTACGCGGGCAACTCCAGCACCCGCCACCGGCCGCCGTCCTCGATGCGGCCCTCGCGGTCGAGCAGCATCCCCGCGAGGTCGGACGGGTGCCACCGGGTCATGATCAGGCAGGCCGAGGCGCCGGGGGCGAGCCGGGACGTCAGGACCGAGCTCCACCACTTCCACACCCGCGCGCGCATCACCTTGGAGTCGGCGTGCTCGCGGTCCTTGTGGGGGTCGTCGACCAGGGCGAGCGAGGCCGGGAAGCCGGTGAGGGACCCGCCGACGCCGACCGACCGCAGGCCGCCGCCCTGCGTCGTTCGCCAGTCCGTGACCGAGGCGGAGCCGCGCCGCAGGCCGGTGCCGAACCGGCGCCCGTGCTCGGCGAGGACGGCGCGCACCTCCCGCCCTTTCTCGCGGGCGAGGTGGTCGGCGTACGTCGAGATCACGACGCGCTGCTCGGGGTTGCACAGCAGCCACCAGGCCGGGGCGTACACCGACGCGAGCTCGGAGTTGTGGACGACCAGATCGTCACTGGTGAACGTGTGGTCGCCCTCGACCGTCAGGCACCGGCAGGGCAGCGGGCCGACCGGCTCGACGGAAACAACTTCGTCGGCCATGAGCGGCGCGTCGAACGTGCTGCGCATGGCGAAGTGGTCCGCGAGCCGGGCGGCCTTGTGGTCGGCGGCGAGAGGGATGAGCGTGCGGAACTTGGTCACTTCGTCCCGGGAGATCAGCGCGAGCCGGTACGAGAGGTGCTCGACGCCGTTGAGCTTGCCGATCTTCTGCCGGATGGTGCTCCGCATCCCGAGGCGCAGCAGCAGGTGTTGGACGTCTTCGAGTAGCGGCCGGGAAACCGAGTACAGCTCGACCAGGACGTCGGTCCGGGGGGTGCCGTCGCGGTTCTTGCCTCGCGTCGACACGGTGCCGTCACAGTCCCAGTAGCCCGCGATGAACGAGGCGATCACCTCGGGGGTGCTGCGGAACACCGCCGGGGGAACCCTCTTGGTCCGCGAGGTGCACCCGGCGAGGCCGTGTTCGGCAAGCCAGCGGCGCGGCCCGGCTGCCTGGTCTTCCTGGCGGCGGGACTTGCTCCGGAACGAGTAGAACCGGCGGACCCTGCCTGTCTCTCCACTCAGGTTCATGACGAACCCAAGGGAGTCGGCGCACTCCTGCAACCGGACTGCCATGGAGTCCGAGAAACACGTGATCGCGCAGTGGTGAGTGGTCGCCAGCTTCCCCGTGCTGCCATCGCCGACGAACGCCCCAAGCAGGTACGCGGCGTCAGCGGTGAGCGCCGAGTCGGGCTCGTAGGCCGGGGAGGGCACCGAGGCGACCGAGGCACCCGGCACCAGATCGGCCGCCTTCACCCAGCCGTCCGGGGTCAGGAACGGGTGGTCGGTTGCGGCGACGGTCTCGCGGCCCGCATAGGTGGTGATCTTCACGCACGGCAAATCGCCCTGTACGTGCACCGCTTGCACCCGTCGAGGGCGTCCCTCATGCGTGATCACGGTCTCGCCGACGCGGACGTCTTCGATCGGCTTACGGGAGCCGTCCCCCATCAAGATCATGGATCGATCATAGACAGGCTTTCCAACCTGCGGGGGACAAGTGACTAGCAGTCGTTCGCCGTGCCCGTTGGCCATGTCCGACCAGGCCCGCGAGATCAGCCTGTGATGCGCGCGCACCTGGTAGTGCCGAGGGCGCGCCCACATGGCCAGAGTGAGCGGCGAGTGCAGTGCCGCCGACTCCAGCCGGTGGGCCGTGTCCGGGTCGACCCGGGCGGCCGGCGCCTTCACCGGTCGTCCTCGACGAGCTGCTCGTCGTCCTGGTCGTCGCCGTCGTCCTGGTCGTCGCCGTCGAGCAGGGCCTCGATGCTGACGAGCCCTCGGGTACGGGGTCGGCGCGCAGAGGCGGCCGTTCCGGCGTCCTGCTCGGCAGCGGCACCCGCGGATTCCGTCCGTGCCTGTAGGTCGAGGGCGATCTCGCCGAGCATCCGCGCGAGGGTCTCGCCGTGGCGCCCGTGTTCTTGGTCCTGTTCCAGTAGCTCGGACGACGCCGACCCGCCGCCGTCCGCCACCGGGGCCGGGACGCCGAAGCTGAGCAGGGCGCGGGGCGCCGTCACCTCGAAATGCTTCTTCGTGAGGTCACCGGCCGCGCGCAGCAGGTCGGCAGGCTTGAGCTCGGTCGACCCTGCCTCCAGTGCGAGCAGGGCGCACCGCTCGGCGAGACGGCCGAGCAGCTCGGCGTTCGTTGCCCGCTGCTCGGCATCGCGGATGCGGTACCGGCGCGTGACGACGGCGTACTCGGCATCCTCGCGCCATGCCACCCGCCGCACCCACTCACCGGCAGCAGAGGCCCGCTCGATGGTGCGCACAGACCTGATCGCTTTCACCCGCCGGTCGGCCTGCGCGCGCCTGTTCCATTCGGCGAGCAGCAGCTCGTGCGACCGGTCGGGGCCGAGCGCGTAGTACAGCGCGAACAGCTCGGCGTCGCGCGCCGACTCCCACGGCTGACGCTGCCACGGCTCGCGGTCCGGGGCATAGGTCACAGCCATACCGACATCCCTCCGTCAGTTCACCGACAGGCGGGCTACGCCGCCGTAGCTGCGGGGTCTTCCGCTGTATCCCCGGGGTCCGAACGGTCCCTCGCGCGGGCCGAGTTACCGCACCGGAGCGGCTCGGGGGCGACGCTGCGCCGGAGTTGTTCCATACGGCGCGGCAGCAGTTCGAGGCCCGCCTCGGTGCGCTGCGCGTTCAGCCGGCGCACCAGCCGCGAGTAGACGAGCCGCAGTTGCACGGCGGACACCGGGGTGCCGGGAAGGGCGGGCATGCCGTGCGTGGGGGTGCCGCCGCCGCGCACGACCACCCACAGAGCCTCGGGGGGTGCCCCTTGCAGGCCGCCGACGAGCTGCTCGCGCTGGTCGAGGTACCGGCGCATCACCGGCCGCACCCGGGCATCGAGCTCGAACACCTCGCGCGTCCCCGCGCTGCGCTGCCCGTGCTGCGGGAACCGGACGATGGCGACCTCGCGCAGGTCGGCGGACACGTCCGTGACCACCTGGTCGGCGAGCTCGCCGGACCGGGCGCCGGTCGACAGCACGACGCCGACCGCCGCCGCCGCCCGCAGTGCGGCCCGCCATCCGCCCGTGCCGGGACGCATGACGTCGGCCTCGGCGACCGCGTACCGCCACAGAGACTCGCGCATCTCGTCGGTGAGGGTCTCCCGCAGGACCACCGCCGGCCCCTCGGGGAGGCGGAGCGGGACCCCGGCGAGGGCGGCGACCCGCATGAGGACCCGGTGCCGGACGCGTTCGGTGTTGTCGGCGGCGGGCGTCGAGTGCACGTCTAGCCGTGTCGTCAGACGCCGTTCACGGGCCACTGTGAGGTAGGCCGTGACGACGTGCTCGGCGAGCAGCTCGGAGAGAGAGACGCAGCCGGAAACCGGGAGATATCCGGCGTCCATGGCGCGGGTGAGCTCGCCGAGCACCATGCGGTACTGCCGGGCCTGCGAGGGGCTTGTCGCCGCTGCACAGAGCCGCTCGACGACTTCCTCGAACTGCGCGAGCCCCGGGCATTCCTGCCCCTGGTCCTGGTCCCGGTCGTCCATCACCACGTCCTCCCGTCAGTGTGAATAACGGTGCCGAGCGCGTCTCTGCCCCCCGCCGGGCTCGCTGGTCCCGCTCGGGGGCCGGTGCGGCCCGGCCGTGGTGCATGGCACCCTACGGGCACCAAACGCACGGCGATCGTCTCATGCGCACCACGACGTACGCGTTACCCCGGTGCCCCCTCGACCCGGCGGGCATCGCTCGGCACCGTTATTCCGAGGTTTGGCGCAGCGCTCGCTCTCTCTCGGCGGAGCCGACGGTGGGTTCGCCGGGCGTCGGACCGTGGCGCAAGGCGCCGCGTTCTCGAGAACCGGCGGACCGCCGGCACCTCCCGGCGAGGGTTGGCCGGGTCTCCTCGGGCGCGGGCCGCCGGTCGTCCGGTACCTGGGGGTGCGGCCCGGATGGCTGAAGCCGAGAGACGAGCTGCGCACGGGCATACGCCGAAGCGACGGGGGGGTGCCTCGCGCGCGCACGCGCGTGCTCTACAGACAGAAGGGGCGCATGCCCATGACCTGCGATGATGCGGCTGTAAGGTCGGGATTTCCGGGCCGTAAGGTCGGGATTTCCCGCCCTTAGCCGCACTCCAAGGGGAGGAACTCGATGCCCGCTCGACGGAACGCCGACCTGGTCCTGTACAACCGCGTTGACGGCACGGTCGTCGAGGCCCGGCCGAGGGTGGCCCACCAATTCGACGGCCGCGGATACACCCTCAGCGCGAAGGGGAGTGAGGTCCCCTTGTGGACACTCGACCTCACCGCCGTCGAGTGGGCGACGATCGAGTACCTCAAGGATCAGGGCGGTGCGCACGCCCCCGTACGGCTCACCCCCGCGCGGCTCGCCGCCGAGCTGCGGACGACGCCGACGACGGCGAAAGCGTCGTTGACGCGCCTGGTCAAGCTCGGGCTACTGCTAAAGCCGAGCCCGAGGGCGGGCGCCTACCAGCTGACACCCCGGCGATGGTGGGAAGGGGCGGGCAGTACGCAGGTGACCGCGTGCGCACACCTCGACCCGCCGCGCGTCGTCCCGGACGAACGTGCGCTCGCGCACGCGGCCAAGCCGGTGCGAGGCGCCGCGCGAAAGAGCCGGCGGCCCGTGGGGCTGAAGCTGGTGAACATCGCCGAGCTGCTCGACGGATGACCCGGCCCGGGTACACGTGACTGTCGGTCCCGTGCGGTGTGCTGTGTGTATGCACCAGGACTTTCAGGGCGTCGGCTACGTCGAGCAGCTCGCCGCCGAGCTCGTCGACCAGGCCGCGCTCGACGACGGCGGCCTCGGCGTCCAACTCCCGCTGTTCGACCTCGGGCAGGTCGGTGACCGGCTCGCGCACCTCGCGGGGCCGGGGCCGCTTCCCGTTGGTCCCGCTGACGCCCCGGCCCCGACGTGATGATGCCCCCGTGCGGTCCGGGTCACGACTCGCCGCGCTGCTCCTGGCCGCGCTGCTCCCGACTCTGCTCGCGCAGGTAGGCGAGCCGGTCGAGGATGCGGCGGCGCCCCTGCTCGAAGTGGTCGCGGTAGAGGTCGGCCTGCCGGGAGTCGTGAGCCCGCGTCCGGGCGTCCCACCCGTATGAGCCGGCCCACATCGCGACGTCGTCCGGGTCGGTGCCGGTGAGCTCGGCTACCCGGCCGAGGTCGCGGAAGCGCGGGGCGACTGAGGCGTACAGCCGCCAGGCGGCGAACGCGGCGGCGGGCTCGTCATCGAGCTGCTCGTCGTCGCGGGGGAACGGGTCGGGGAGTGGCACGGGCACCTGCCTGTAGGTCGAGGCGCTGAGCGTCCGTCTGACGGCCTGCCAGTGGATCTATGGTCCCATCTGGCCCCGACATGGGTGAACGGCCGCCAGACGGCGAACGGGGGCCGCCGTGGGCGATCTGTGCGTGATCGCTACGGCGGCCCCCGAGGGGTGATGCCGGTCTCAGTCCTGCGCGTCGTCCGGGTCGAGGAGTCGATGTGCGAGGAACAGAGCGTCTGCGAGGGCGCTTGCGGCCCGGCGCGCGGCGAGGATCGCACTGTTCGCCGGGCTACCGAGGCTCCCCAAAGGAACGATCGCCTTCCTGTCGAAATCCTCTCCGGAGCCAATGAGTCCGGCCTCGACGAGGCTTTCGACGTCGAGCTCGACGCCGGGGTTCAACGAGCGGATGATGGCCGCGCGCACGTCCTCTTCGAGGACCATGGCGAGTCCGGCGGCGGAGTGGAGCGCCGCGGAAAGGCCGGCGGCGTCCCGGGCCGCGTTCACGACCTCGTGCCCTACCAGGGTGTTCCGGTCGGTGAGGGGTTGCTGGTCAGTCATGACGTCCTCTCGGTGGGGTGTGATCAGGCAGTACGTGCGGCGGGCGGCGTGTCAGTCGGACGCCATGTCCTTGAAGCGCGAGTAGTGCCCTTGGAACCCGGCGGTCACCGTGGCGGTTGGGCCGTTGCGATGCTTGGCGATGATGAGGTCGGCCTCGCCCGCGCGCGGTGACTCCTTCTCGTAGGCGTCCTCGCGGTGCAGCAGGATGACCATGTCGGCGTCCTGCTCGATGGCGCCGGACTCCCGCAGGTCGGACAGGACGGGCTTTTTCTCGGTGCGTTGTTCGGTGCCCCGGTTGAGCTGGGACAGGGCGATGACGGGGATCTGGAGTTCCTTGGCGAGCAGCTTGAGCGTGCGGGACATGTCCGCGACTTCCTGCTGTCGGGTCTCGGGCCGCCGGGTGCCGCCGGACTGCATGAGTTGCAGGTAGTCGACGACTAGCAGGTCAAGGCCCCGTTGCTGAGCGATGCGCCGGGCCCGCGAACGGATCTCCATGCAGCTGAGGTTCGGTGAGTCGTCGATGATCAGCGGGGCGGCCTCGATGCTGGGGGTCCGCTCGACCATGCGGCCGAGGTCGGTTTCGGTGACGCCGCCGTTGCGGATGTGGTGGAGCGCGACCTGACACTCGGCGGAGTACAGGCGTTCGGTGATCTCCTCGCGGGACATTTCCAGGCTGAAGAACGCGGTGGTCTTGTCGTGGGTGATCGCCGCCGAGCGCGCGAAGTCGAGGGCGAGCGTGGACTTGCCCATGGCGGGCCGCGCACCGATGACGATCAGTTGTCCCGGCTGGAGTCCGCCGGTCAGGCTGTCGAGGTCGGTAAGGCCGGTGAGGATGCCGGTAGGCCCGGTGTCGCCGTTCATGCGGCGTTCGAGGCGGTCCCAGAACGGGGCGACGTCCTCGCGGACGGCCGCGTACCCGGCGGACTGGTCACGGCCCTTGAGTGCGTCGAGGACTTCCGACTCGACCCGGCCCACGATCTCGTCGAGGTCGCCCTCGCCCGCGTAGCCGAGCTGGGAGATGCGCACGCCGGCCTCGGTGAGGCGGCGCAGCACGGCTTTCTCGTGGACGATCTCGGCGTAGTACTCGGCGTTCGCCGCTGTCGGCACCGTCTGGACAAGGGCGTGCAGGTAGGCCGCTCCGCCGACTTTGTTGATCTCGCCGCGCTTGGTGAGCTCGGCAGCAACGGTGATGGGGTCGGCCGGCTCGCCCTGGCCGTACAGGTGCAGGATCGCCTGGTGGATCGTCTCGTGCGCGGGCTTGTAGTAGTCCCTCAGCTGCATGGGGCCGTCGATGACGTCCTCGATGGCGTCCTTCGACAGCAGCATGCCACCGAGGACGGACCCCTCGGCGGGGAGGTCCTGCGGGGGGATGCGGTTGAAGTCTTCCCGGCCGGGGCGGTCGGCGTCGTCCTGGCCGTCGTAGGCGTCGAGGTCGGCGGGTGCGAAGCTGTTCATGGGAGTTCCCTGGTTGGTGCTCTGTGCGGCGGCCGGATTCTTAGCGGGATCGGCCGCCGCAGTCGTGTTCGGGGCGGGGAGGGTCAGGCGGACATGCCCGCGCGGAGCCGGGCGAGGAGTCCGGAGCCGTCGACCGGCGCCGGGTCCTCGGTCCGGTCGTCCTCGCGGATGGCGGCGACACGGGCGGCCTTGATGCACAGCGGGCAGTCGCCCGCGTCGTAGACCCGGTGCTGAGTGCACTTGTCTGCCCCGGGTCGGGCCGAGCTCTTGGCGCTCTCGGTGACGGCGAGGGCGGCGAGCAGGGTCTTAGGTTCGAGGTGCCGGGCGTACAGGGTGGACACCGCGCCGGGGTTCCGGATCTCGCCGAGGTTCACCATGCGGTCGAGGTGTGCGCGGACCTGGTCGGGGGTCATCCCCAGGGCGGCGGCCCGGAGGATGCCGGGCAGTACGCGGGCGACGTCGGCCTTGCTCGTCACGTGGGGAAGCGACAGGGCGAATGCCTCGGCGTCGGCCTGGTCGAGCTGCTGCTCGGGCTGCTCCTGGTCCTCGACGACGTCACTCTCGCGCTGCTGTGGGACGCCGACGGGCGGGGGGACTTGCAGTTCCCCCGCGTCAACGGCGGCGAGCTCCCGGTCGTCCTCGCGCGCAGCGCTGCTCTCTCTCCCCTCGGTCACGTCCTTGGGCTCGTCACCCGTGGGCACCATGTGACCAGAGAGAGAGTCTTTAACAACAGTCTTCTTCCTAATAGAGCCGCCGCCTGACCGACGGTCGGTCGACCGACCGTCGGTAATGCAGCGGTCGGTCCCACCTGCGGTTTCTTCCTCCTTAGCGACGTTTCCGCAGGTCGGACCGACCGCCGGAATCCTGCGGCCGGTCGCGGCCCTGTTTTCGGCCCTCGGGTCGAGGTGCGCGGGCTCGATACGGACGGCCCGCACGTTGCCCTCAGCGATGATCGCGGCGAGCTGCTCGCCGACCCATTCGCGGTCGATGGGCACCGTGTCGGCGATGACCTCGGTGCGCCACGCTCCGCCCCGGCGCTCGCCGTCACTGGCCTGCTGCTGGATCTTGAACTTGACGACGTACGCGTCCGCGACCAGTGAGCGCATGGCCTTTTCGAGCGACGCGCGTCCCTCGTCGTGCGTCTCGGCGAGGCCCTCGACGGTGATGTCGGCGCCGTCCTTGGCGCGCACCATGGTCAGGAGCAGACCCTTTGCGATCATCGACCGGATGCCGTCAACGGCTCCGTTGTCGACCTGCGTGAAGCGTGCGGGGCGTGAAGGGCGCTTCCTCACCGGGCACCCCCGGCGGGGACCAGGCCGAGCGCGGCGGCGGGACGGGCGGGGGGCGAGTCGTGCATCATGCTCGGGTCTCCAGGGGAGATAGCTCGACCGGCCCGGGGGCGGGCAGCGGTCGAGGGGTCGAGCACCCGGCCCAAAACCAGCGGTGCGGCGGCGGCCTCGGCCTCCGCGAGTGGTGCGGTACGGCGCATGCAGGTGGCTCCAATCACTCCCGCGTGCGCCATGCCGCACCCGACCGTCTCGGGGTTCGCTGGAGATCAGTTCAGCGAACCCGTACGATCAGACACAGCGATGCCGCACGCGGCCTCTGGAGCCCGGTCCCCCAGTCCGCCAAGACTTTTTGCGGGGGGTCGGGCTCTACTGCTTTCTGTCGAGCGGATCTTACGGCCGGGTGCCCTGGGGTATCCGGCCGTTCGGCTATCCGGGTGTCGCGTCGGCCGGACGCGTTGCACCACGCGGGACGGCCTTGACCGTCCACGGGGCATAGACGTCTTCCCACACCTCGATAGGGCCCTCGGATGTGTGGAACGTGGTGTTGCTGTACATGACCGGCACGCTCACGTCGTCGGGCACGTCGATGCCGAACGCGGCGAGCTCGTCGGCCGACGCGTTCCGCGACCGGAAGAACTCGTACTCGCCGCCCTCGACCGGCTCGC
>NZ_JAANNX010000150.1:0-2965 GCF_013363615.1 Streptomyces sp. CAI-85
GCTGCCACGGCACGATGTTGGAGTGGTGCTCCATCTCCGTGATGACGATCTCGGTCTCGGCGTCCACGCGGTAGGGCTCGTCGGCCCAGCCCAGCATGTTCGCCACGAGGTTCAGCGACTCCGAGGCGTTCTTGGTGAAGATCACCTCGTCGCGGCTGGGCGCGTTGATGAAACGGGCGACCTTGTCACGGGCGCCCTCGTACAGCGCCGTGGCCTCCTCGGCGAGGACATGGACGCCGCGGTGGACGTTGGCGTTGTAGCGCTCGTAGTACTCGCTGAGCGCGTCGAGCACCTGGCGCGGCTTCTGGCTGGTCGCCGCGTTGTCCAGATACACGAGCTTCTTGCCGTCGTGGATCGCCCGGTCCAGGATCGGGAAGTCCTTGCGGAGCGCCTCTGTGTCGAGGAGGCCCGGCATCTGTGTCACGCGACTTCCTCCTTTGAGTGGCCTCCGGCCACGGAGCCACCCTTCACGTATGCCTCGTAGCCCTCGTTCTCCAGCTTGTCCGCGAGCTCGGCGCCGCCGGACTCGACGATGCGGCCGCCGGAGAAGACGTGGACGTAATCGGGCTTGATGTAGCGCAGGATGCGCGTGTAGTGCGTGATCAGCAGGGTGCCGACCTCGCCGGTCTCGCGGACGCGGTTGACGCCCTCGGAGACGATACGAAGGGCGTCGACGTCCAGACCGGAGTCCGTCTCGTCGAGGATCGCGACCTTCGGCTTGAGCAGTTCGAGCTGGAGGATCTCGTGGCGCTTCTTCTCACCGCCGGAGAAGCCCTCGTTGACGTTGCGCTCGGCGAAGGAGGGGTCCATGTTCAGGCGCTGCATGGCCTCCTTGACCTCCTTGACCCAGGTGCGCAGCTTGGGGGCCTCGCCGCGGACGGCGGTGGCGGAGGTGCGCAGGAAGTTGGAGACCGAGACACCGGGGACCTCGACCGGGTACTGCATGGCCAGGAAGAGGCCGGCGCGGGCGCGCTCGTCGACGGACATCTCCAGGACGTCCTCGCCGTCGAGCAGCACGGTGCCGCCGGTGATCGTGTACTTGGGGTGCCCGGCGAGGGAGTAGGCGAGGGTGGACTTGCCGGAGCCGTTGGGGCCCATGATGGCGTGCGTCTCGCCCTGCTTCACGGTGAGGTCGACGCCCTTGAGGATCTCCTTCGTGGCGTTGTCGGCCTCGACGGTGACGTGCAGGTCTCGGATTTCAAGCGTTGCCATGGTGGCCTCAGGACTCCTGGGTGAGGGAGACGAGCACGTCGTCCCCTTCGATCTTGACGGGGTATACGGGGACGGGGCGCGTCGCGGGAAGGCCGGACGGCTTGCCGGTGCGGAGGTCGAACGCGGATCCGTGCAGCCAGCACTCGATCTGGCAGTCCTCCACCTCGCCCTCGGAGAGCGAGACGTTGGCGTGCGAACAGATGTCGTGGATGGCGAACACCTCGCCCTCGGTCTGCACCAGCGAGACCGGCGTGCCGTCGAGTTCCACCCGCTTCGGGGTGTCCTCCTCCAGCTCGCTCAGTCCGCAGGCGCGTACGAAGGCGGCCATCAGACCGTGGCCTCCAGCTCGGTCTCGATCCGGGCGATCAGCCGCTCCTCGATGTCCGGGACACCGATCTGCTGGACCAGTTCGGCGAAGAAGCCGCGGACCACCAGACGGCGGGCCTCGTCGGCCGGGATGCCGCGGGCCATCAGGTAGAAGAGCTGCTCGTCGTCGAAGCGGCCGGTGGCGGAGGCGTGGCCGGCGCCCACGATCTCGCCGGTCTCGATCTCCAGGTTGGGCACCGAGTCCACGCGCGCGCCGTCCGTGAGGACGAGGTTGCGGTTCATCTCGTAGGTGTCCGTGCCCTCGGCCCTGGCCTCGATCAGCACGTCACCGATCCACACGGCGTGCGCGTCGTCGCCCTGGAGCGCGCCCTTGTAGACGACGTTGGACTTGCAGTGCGGGACGTTGTGGTCGACCAGGAGACGGTGCTCCTGGTGCTGGCCGGCGTCCGTGAAGTACAGGCCGAACAACTCGGCCTCGCCGCCGGTGCCGGCGTAGGTCACACGCGGGTGCAGCCGTACGACGTCGCCGCCGAAGGTGACGACGACGGACTTGAAGGAGGCGTCGCGGCCGATCAGGGCGTTGTGCTGGGCCGCGTGCACGGCCTTGTCGTCCCAGTCCTGGACGGAGACGACGGTGAGCTTGGCGCCGTCGCCCAGGAGGTAGTCGACGTTGGCGGCGAGCACGGCGTCACCGGTGTGGTCGATGACGACGACGGCCTCGGCGAAGGCGCCCAGTTCGATCACCTGGTGGGCGAAGGCGGTGCCGCCCTCGCCGTGCACGGCGATCCGGACGGGCTCGGTGAGGACCGTGTCCTTGGGGACGGTGATCACTCCGGCCTGCTCGAACGCGGAGTACGCCTGGGCGGCGATCCGGTCCACCGGGGTGCCGGCCCGGCCGAGGCGGGCGTCGTCGCGGCCGACGGTCTCGACGGTGACGCCCTCGGGGGCCTGGACGTCGACCTTGACGCCGCCGGTGGCGACCGCGGTGCCGTCGTGGAGCCCGCGCAGGCGCTCCAGCGGGGTGAACCGCCACTCCTCCTCACGGCCGTGCGGGACCGGGAAGTCCGCGACGTCGAAGGAGGGGGGCGCGCTCATGCGCGTGGCGACGGTCGACTCGGCGGCGACCGCGATCGCGCCGGCGGTGGTGGAGCCCACCGGGATACTCTGAGCCTCAGCCATGGCTGTCGTAATGCTCGCTTTCCGTTACGTAAGGGGCTGGACGGGGTGCGGGGCGGTGATCAGCCGACCGCGCCCTCCATCTGAAGCTCGATCAGCCGGTTCAGCTCCAGCGCGTACTCCATCGGCAGCTCCTTCGCGATGGGCTCGACGAAGCCGCGCACGATCATGGCCATCGCCTCGAACTCGCTGAGGCCGCGGCTCATCAGGTAGAAGAGCTGGTCCTCGGAGACCTTGGAGACGGTCGCCT